>CACWKU010000096.1 GCA_902761575.1 uncultured bacterium | reverse complement strand
CTCCGCACGCGCGTCTGGCCGGTCCTGCGCCTTGCGCTCCTCGCCGCCGCCCTCGTCGCGCTCGGATTCCTCCTCGCCCGCGCCTTCGCCCCGGCCCCGGCCTCCGCCCCCGGCGAACTGCTCCTCCCCGGCGAAGGATCGCCCTTCGAGCAGCCCGTCTATCGCGTCTCCGGGGAAATCGGCAATCTCACCTTCATTCCCGTCCTAACCACGGAACAGCTCGAAGAGGACCGCCGCGCCGCGGAGCGGACGGCCCGCGAGGCCACCGAAGCGATCGAGGCCGCCAACAAAAGCCTGCGTTCCTCCCTCGAGAAAATCCGTGCCGACCTCGAGGAGGCCCGCGCCTCAGCGCAGTCCGACGCGGAAACCGCCGCCCTGGACCCCTTCCCCGACGCCTCCGACGGCGATGGCGCCCTCCCCGAGCCCCCCGAAGGCTTCCCCCTCCCTTCCGGCGACTGATCCGTTTCCGTCCCGTCGTCCCGGCCATCGGGCGTCGAACGTCGCGATTTCGCGCTTGCGCCGCTCCGGAGCAGGGCAACACCAGAACCCGAAGCGTTAGCGGAGGGGTTCAACTCATCGGAGGTCCTGCCGCGCAGCATCGAAACTCCGATGAGCCCCATGGCTTCGCTAACGCTCCGCCGTTGTGGTATTCCAAGCCTCCGCCCCGCGCGCCGTCCATTGCTTCCGAGCAGGAGCGGCCGGATTTCCCGCTTGCCTTGCGCCGCGCGTTCCTGTATACTCCGCCCCTGTCGGGACCCCTCCGGGGCCCCGGCGGACAACCGAACCCTTTGCAGCTTCTGCAAAAGTCGTTTTTCCCGGAACCTAGGAACTTCTTCGAACGGCGACGCGATGCAGGGTTGCGCGTACCAAAGCGCGCCCCTTCCGTGTTTCGTTCAAAGGCTTTCCTAGGGCCTCGGGAAAGAAGACGGACAAGGGACGCGCCTTTCTTGTAAGGCCCCCCGGCGGAGTTTCGTATAGGGAAGGTTGAACCCCCACCCGAAACCGAAACACCGCCATGAGCGATCCGACAGAAGAAATCAAGATTGCCTGCCCGCACTGCGGGCAGCACATCCTCGTCGAATCTTCGAAGCTCGGCACCGAGCTTCAATGCCCGACCTGCAAACAGTCCTTCATGGCGTCGGAAGCCGATGCGATGGAGGAGAAACCGGCGACCGAACCGCCAGTCCGGGAAGCGGGCGGAGAGGAGACGTCGATCCGGTCGGGAATCAAGACGCCTCTTCGCGCCGCATGGACCAAATGGTTGCGTCCGGCCGCGTGCTTCGTTTTGGCGAGCCTGTGGTTCGTTTCGAGATCCGTCGTCCGATTGGTCGTCAAAGTCGTCCGCTTCCCGGTCCGCGTCTTCTCCGTTCGCGCGAAAACACTGTTTTCCCGCCTCGTCGGTTCCGGGTTCTTGCAACGCCACGCCAAACTCCGTCGCGTTGGCATTGTCGTCCGGGACGCGATCCGGTCGTTCGGTTCGCGTTTTGTCGTCCGCCCCGGCCGTTGGATCGGCTTGCACGTGCTCCGTCCCGTCGACGAGTGCTGGTGCCGATACGAAGCGGCGCGGGCGTCCGCTGGAGACGATGGCGGCATCGGCGCCTGCGGGAATCCGAACCCATCCCTGAAAAGGCGGATCGCATACGTCGCGACGGCGTTGACCACAATTGCCGTTCTTATTTGTACCGGTCGGTCGCAGCCCGATTCCGGAAGCGGGTCGTACGGCATCGCGGGTTCGCAAGTGTCGAATGCCGGGTCGTTTTCCCGTCTTGATTCCGATTTAGTTCTCCAGCGACGTTCTGGCGCAAAACCATCGAAAACGGAGTCGGGGGATCCACTGTTCCAAGAAGCCATGTGTTACTACGAAGGAAATGGCGTCCTCCAGAATTACAACAAAGCGGTTGAATTGTTGTTTCAGGCTTCTGGCAAGGGAAGCAGAGAAGCGGATGCCAAACTGGCCAGCATCTACTGGAACGGGGAGGCCGGCCGGGATAAAGACGAAGAACTTGCCGTGAAGTATGCCTTGAAACACGGGAATGACCGGACGACGGAGGCCTCCATGATCCTAGGGCTGGCATCCTTGTTCGGCTATAAAACGCGGAACGGAGAAGTCGCATCTGATTTCCGGAAGGCATATGGTTGCTTTTGCGCTGCGTCAGAAAGAAAGCAAGCGCGTTTCTTCAAAGGTCTCATGGAATACCATGGCGTCGGGACCAGACGCTCGGCCGAGAAAGCCGCTGAAACATTCTACGACTGTTGCAAGGAAAAAGACGATGTTCTGTCGGCAGGGGATGCGGCAGTTTGTCTGGGCTATCTCTACTACAAGGGCGAAGGTGTAAGCCAGAATCTCGATCAGGCGAAAGACTGGCTGCTTTGGGGATGGCAACACGGACACGCGCCGAAAGTCGCGGTTTTCAACGAGCTTGGACAGTACCCCGGCGGAATGGATTTGTTGTTGACGGCTTCCAAAGAATACTACCGGCCGCTTGGCGGTTTTGTTTTCCAATGGTGACTTTCCAGAACACTGCTCCGAATGTAGCAAACCGCACGACAACGAAATCAAAACAAGGGAGAACGAAATGAAAAACGAATGCACGAACCAAATCCAGAGAACGGCGAAACAATCGCTTTCCATGGTCGCCAAGACGGTCTTCGCGATCGTCGTTCTTTGCCTCGCCGGCGGTTTGACCCAGTCCTGCGGATCGAAGGCTTCGACCGCGCGGCGAATCGAACAGGCGTTGGAATTCGACATCGAGGCGGGGAAACGGTTCATGGTCGAGTCCGAGTCGGATTCGGCCCCTCCCGAAAGTCGCCTGTTCGAATCGGCGAAAGGGCGCAGATCCTATGTTTCGGCCATGCAAACCTATCTTTCCTCCGCAAAACTGCCGAACGACTTCAGGGACTCGTTTCTGGAACACATTGCGGCCCATTTCGAAATGGCTCGCCTTGAGGAAATGCTGGGAACTGAAGTCACGATACACGGAGGATCCTCCAATCCGGACGAGGAGATGGTGGAGATCGTCAAACAAGGGATGCTTCAGTACATGAATGCCAAACATGCGATTTCCGACACATATGATCGCGTGAGACGACTGGCAATCCAATACGGTGCGAAAGTTCCCGAAGAAGATTGACGATCACATGTTTCCGCGCCAAATCAGAGACAACCTTTTGTGCCTTCTCGTCGCGGCGGTCTGCCTCGGCGGATTCTGCGCGGCCGTGGTCTGGATTGCGTTCGAGCTCGGAAAACTGACGTGATCGTGAACTGTTTTCCGCGGGCGAGTGCCCGCCGGGAGTAAACAAACCAACGGGCGGCGACGCCCATGACAACAAAGGAAAACAAAACATGAAAAAAGGAATCATCCTCGCCATCGTCGCGGTTGCGGCGATCGCGGCGCCGGCGTTCGCCGTCGCGTTCCACAACCACCAGCACGAGCAGGGAGTCAAAAACGTCGTCTGCTACATTTGCGGCGGCACGGGTCGCTCGTACGATCCGGTAAAGGGAAAGGGACAGGGCATGCTGAGATGCTCCGGCTGCCAGGGAACCGGATTCCGCGGCTCCTACTAGGCCTTTGAGCTCCGGCCGCGCGGACAACCTCCGCGCGGCCGTATTTTCTTATGCGGAAATCCGTTCTGGGTCTGCCGCACTTGGCGATGTGCTGCGTTGCCGCCGTCGTGTCCGCCTCCGACGCGAACGGGGCGGAAGAATCCCTTCGCGCCGTGTTCGAATACTGTCAGGGCCCGGGCTGGTCGTTTGGCGCCGACGGATCTCCGACAACGAATGCAATCATTGCTGCAACGATCGGTTCCGCCGGAACGGAACCGCGTCCCGATCCGGATCGGTTCGCATTCGATAAGGCGACGGGAGGAGCCGGATCGGATCCGGGTCCGTTTCTGGAATGGATCGCGGAAGAGCGGTCGGTTCCCGGAGAATCGGCGTTCGTGGTGGGGTGGGATTCGCGCGGCGTCTGCGTTCTCTCCGAACGCGATTCGGAAATCCGCTGCCTGAAGCGGTTCGACGTCCGCAGCGGAACCGTCGAGTGCCTGACGCCGACCGGCGGACCGAACGATCTCCTTGGACCGATTTGGCTTCCGGAGAGAGGCGATGCGGGAATGCGGCTCGCAGGCGTCCGCTGGAGGACGGAGCGGGGCACGTCGAACGAGTGGTTCGACGCGAGAATGGCGGCGGCGGATAGGCAACTCTTCGATTTGTTTCCGGAAGCCCGTCCGGAATGGATCGCGCCATCGCCGACGGATCCCCTGCGGTGGATCGTCCAATGCCGTTTCGCGGATACGCCGCCGATCTGGGCCGACGTGAACGCGGGCGAAGGGACGGTCCGCGTCCTGTCCCGGTTCCGGGAACCGCTCAATCCGATGGTGCGGCGGGTGTTCCGCTGGCGGGCGTCGGACGGGAAAGCGTTTTGCGGGATCGTCTCGTTTCCGGGAACGGACGGACCGTTCCCTCTCGTCGTCTTTCCGCATGGCGGACCGGGCGCAATTTCGGACGCGACCTTCGACGAGCGGGTCTGGGCGCTCGTCGACGCCGGCTTTATGGTCCTGCAGCCGAACTACCGGGGGTCCGCCGGATTCGGGAAGGCGTTTCGACTGGCCGGCTGGGGACCGGACGGCCTCCGGCGCGCGCTGGACGACATCCACGAGGCGGCGATCGCCGTCCGGGACGACGGGGCGCTTCCCGTCGCGCCGACCAAGCCCGTTCTGCTCGGCGGATCGTGGGGAGGGTGGTGCGTGCTGGAGGAGCTGGCGCTACATCCGGATTTCTACGCGGGCGGCGTATCGTTCTTCGGTGCGTTCGACCTTCCGGAACTGGTCCGCTCGGAGGCCGATCGTCTTTCGGCGGACGAATCGCACGAATCCAGACAGGAGCTGCGCGCGCTGTTCCGCCAGTTCGGCGATCCGTCCGACGCGGCGGCGATGGAACGCCTCGAGGAGCGGAGTCCGGCCCGCCATGCCAGGGCCGTCACGGCTCCGGTCATTCTCTTTCATAACCGGGATGACGCCGTCATCCCATTCGCCCAGTCCAAGGCGATGTTCGATGCCCTGACGGATGCCGGATGCCTCGCGGAATTTCGTGCCGGCATCGGAGGGCATGGGTTTGCCGCTGCGGAAGAGGCCCGAATCTACGGAGAGCTTGTTTCCATCTTTCTTTCTTGGATCAATCGTCAATGAACTACCCCTTCGAAACCGCCATCGAGAATCGGAACACACGGAACCACAACGCGAACTTCCTTGTGTTTGGAATCGTGCGAAAGTGACAAAATGGTGCATCGAATCGCGAAGTTCGCAAAGAAGCCGGCGATCCGGAAGAAGTGGAAGGCCGTGGCGGAGATCGTAAAGCGCGTCGCAGCGGCGACGCGGTGACGCAGTGTTCGCGGCGGCAAATGCCCTCCGTGGCCCTGCCGATGGCGGCGGTTGGCAGGGCGAAGGCGAACTGCTAGAATGCCCGGCATGCGAAACGACGGCGACATCGGGCTCGTCCTGTCCGGCGGCGGGGCGAAGGGGGCCTACCAGGCGGGCGTCTGGAAGGCGATGTGCGAGCTCGGGCTCGCGCGGCGCGTCCGGGCGATCTCCGGCACGAGCGTCGGCGCGCTCAACGCCGCCGCGTTCGCGACGGTGCGCGACCCGGAGGCGATCTGCCGCTTCTGGCGAACGCGTGTCGGCGAGGTCGCCACGCCGTATCTGCGCAAGCTCACGGTCGGCTCGTTCCGGCGCGCGGCGGAGAACGTCCTCGCGGGGAAGGCCTTCCCGTTCCACGGCCTGCTCGACCGGCGCGCGCTGGAGCGGCTGGTCCGGGAGCTCGTCCCCCCGCTGTGGCCGGCCGACGCGCCCGAGGTCGTGGCGTCCTCGCTCGAATGCCGCGGGGGGCTCTTCGAGGAGCTGCGCTCGCGCTCCTACCGGCTGCGCCGGTTCCGGATCCACGAGGAGCCGGACAACGACCGCCGCATCGCGCAGATCCTCGCCTCCGCCGCCATCCCCTGGGGCTTCGATCCGGTGGAGATCGACGGCCGGCGGTTCATCGACGGCGGCTGGGACGAGAAGGGCGGCGAGAACGTCCCCGTGTCGCCGCTGCTGCGCGGCCAGCCGGAGATCCGGACCCTCGTCGTCGTGCGCTGCAACAGCGCGGAGATCGACCCGGCGCCGCTCCGCGTCCGCGTCCCGCGCGGGGTGCGCCTGGTGGACCTCCGCCCGTCGAAGACGCTGCCCGGCGTGCTCGGGGACCTCGCCGGCCTCGTGCCGGACGTCTCCCGCGTGAAGCGGGTCCCGCTCGTCGGGACGCTCGCGGAGGGGGTGGAGTCGGTCGCGCGCCTGCTCCTCGCGTGGTCGGGGACGTTCGCCTTCGACGGCGCCTTCGCGCGGCGCTACATCGCGCGCGGCCACGCCGACGGCCTGGCCGCGCTGGGGTAGGGCGCGGCTACTCCGCCATCCGGAGGAAGTTGCGCAGCATGCGCTTGCCGGACGGGGTCATGATCGACTCCGGGTGGAACTGCACGCCGTGGACGGGGAGCTCCCGGTGCCGCACGCCCATGATGCAGCCGTCCTCCGCGGTGGCGGAGACGACGAGGCAGCCGGGCAGCGTCTCCGGGTCGATGCAGAGCGAGTGGTAGCGCATCGCCTTGAACGGGCGCGCGCCGAGGCCCTTGAAGACGCCCTCGCCGTCGCACGTCACCTCGGAGACCTTGCCGTGCATGATGCGCGCGGCCTTGACGATCCGGCCGCCGTAGACCTCGCCGATCGCCTGGTGGCCGAGGCACACGCCGAGGATCGGGATGCGCCCGGCGAAGCGCCGGATGGCGTCCATCGAGATGCCCGCCTCGGACGGGCGCCCGGGACCGGGCGAGACGACGAGCGCCGCGGGCGCGAGGGCGTCGAGCGCGTCGACCGTGATCGCGTCGTTGCGGAAGACGCGCAGGTCGGCCTCCATCTCGCGCAGCTCCTGCACGATGTTGTAGGTGAACGAGTCGTAGTTGTCGATCATCGCGATCATTGCGCGCCTCCTTTCCCGCGAAGGGCCGAGATCTCGGAGCGGAGCGTCCGGGCGGAGCCGAGCAGCGCCACGCCGCGGGCCATCGCGCCGGCCTTGTTGACGGTCTCCTGGTATTCCTTCTCCGGGACCGAGTCGTAGACGATCCCCGCGCCGGCGCGGACGGTCATGCGGCCGTGCTCGATCGCGGCGGTGCGGATGCAGATCGCGAAGTCCATGTCGCCGCCGAAGGCGAAGTAGCCCACGGCGCCGCCGTAGGGGCCGCGCGGCTCGTCCTCGAGCTCGGCGATCGTCTCCATCGCGCGCACCTTCGGCGCGCCGGTGAGCGTGCCGGCGGGGAACGCGGCGGGGAAGAGGTCGAAGGCGTCGCGGCCGTCCTCGAGCTCGGAGACGACCTTGGAGACGAGGTGCATCACGTGCGAGTAGCGCTCGACCGACATGAGGTCGACGACCTGGACGGTCCCGGGGATCGAGACGCGCCCGAGCTCGTTGCGGCCGAGGTCGACGAGCATCAGGTGCTCGGCGCGCTCCTTCTCGTCGGCGAGGAGGTCGTCCGCGAGGGCGCGGTCCTCGCGCTCGTCGGCGCCACGCGGGCGCGTGCCGGCGATGGGGCGCAGGCACGCCGTGCGGCCCTCGAGGCGGATCATCGTCTCGGGCGAGGATCCGACGAGGGTGCAGCCCTCGAGCTTGAAGTAGTAGAGGTAGGGCGAGGGGTTCACGAAGCGCTGCATGCGGTAGAGCGCGACGGGGTCGCGCGGGGCGCGGGCGACGAAGCTCTGCGACGGCACGCACTGGATGAGGTCGCCCTCGACGATGCGCTCCTTGACCTTCGCGACGATGCCCTTGAAGTAGTCCGGCCCGTGCGTGGGGCGGAGCGGCCCGAGGTCCTCGCCGGCGGCGTCCGGCACGGGGCCGGGCTCGGCGATGACCTCGAGCAGGTCCGCGACGCGGGCGCGGGCCGCGGCGACCGCGGAGGCGGCGTCGGGCGCGTCGCCGGGGAAGGCGAAGCTCACGACGTAGAGCGCCTGGGCGACGTTGTCGAAGACGAGCATCGAGCCGGGCATCATGAGCTCCGCGAGGGGGCGGTCCGCCGGGAGGCGGTTCGGGACGCGCGGCTCGAAGAAGTGCGCCGTCTCGTAGGCGAAGTAGCCCGCGAGGCCGGCGCAGGTCCTCGGGAGCCCGGGGGCGTCCGCCATGTGGTAGGGCGCGACGAGCGAGCGCAGGACGGCCATCGGGTCGCCGCCGTGCGGGACGCGGCGCTCGTCGAGCCCCTGGCGGACGACGACCTCCTCGCGGTAGACCGTGGCGGTGAGGCGTGCGTCGAGGCCGAGGAAGCTGTAGCGGCCGCGCCGCTCGTCGCCTTCGGCGGACTCGAGGAGGAAGAGGTTCTTCTCGCGGCGGTCGAACCGGGCGAGGACCGAGACGGGCGTCTCGGCGTCGGCGAGCACCTTCACGCCGACGGGCACGACGGCGCCGTCGATCGCGGGCGTATCTTTCGGGAATTCTTCGAGGATCATGGCTTCTCGTCCCGCGTGTCGCAGGGACGGGGCGGGATTCTAGGTGTTTCTATTAATAGAGTCAAGCGCGAAATATCGGTCGCTGAAAAAAAAAAGAAGCCCCCGCGGGACTCGCGGAGGCTCTTCGCGGATTTGGAAAGGACTGGTGCGGGGGTTGCGATTCGCGCAAACCGAAGTTCGGACATGCGCTAGTCGGAGCGGAGGCACCGTGTATCGGAAACGAGGTGAAGACTAGCACATCGCCCCGCGGAAAAGCAAGCATTTTTCATGATATTTTGACTTTTCCGCGTCCCGTTGGCAGGAGCAGGGAAATTGGATGCCCGTTGCCACTTGTGGGTTTATGACCCACAAGGGCCGTCTTCCGTAGGACGCCAGAGCTCCATGTCGGCCTCGGTCGCGCGACGGAAGGTCCAGCCCGCCGGGGAGGGGAACACTCCTTGGAGGATTTGATACATCGTCGACAGGGGAACGCCGGCGGCTCGTGCCGCCTCCTTGGCTGACGGCAGAAGGAAGGCGGGGCCGGACGGCGGCGTGGCAACCACCAGTCTTCTCGGGGGAACGCGCGGCCGGCCCCTCGTCCATTCCCGGAGGGGAGCGAGGTCTTCCTGCTTGTCGGGCGTCATTGCCGAGAGGTCTTCCCGCACGGCGCGCCGGATTCGAAGTCCGGCGATGGTGGCGTCTTTTCCCGCCACCACCCGGCGGACGTAATGGACGGAGATACCGAGGAGTCGGACGCATTTCAAAGTGGTGGAGAGAAGCGCCCGGTTGCCGTTTTCGTCTTCGACGACGACCGGAATCGCCCTTTCCCTCTTGCCGAGTTTCCTCTTGACCCGGCCGTTCTTCCCAGACGCCCCCGGCTCGACCCAGGCGAGGTTGTCGGCGCGGTCGTTCATCGAGTCTCCGTCCAGATGCCGGACGCGCGTGGCGTGACCGGGGTTGGGAATGAAGACGGAAGCCACGAGACGGTCCACGAAGTGAAGATGGATGCGCCCGTTTTCCCGGAGCACGACGGTGCGCTTGTTCGACTGGACGGGCGTGCGAAGAATCTGGCTTTTCTTGAACAGCGTTCCGAAGCGATGCGGCACCTCCCGGCCGGCGCTGCGGACGTTGCCGCCGTCGGAGACCTCGAACGCGCCCGCGTATCCCGGAACCGGCGCCCACCGCTCCGACGACGATGACGCAGGATCGCCCACCGTCGCCTTGAAGGCCCTAGCCGCGACCCTTTTCTCGATGTTTCTCGCTTCGCGCGTGGGAATCCACGCGAGATTGGCGGTCCGGTTGTCCCAGATGTTCCCGTTCACGTGGACGAGACGCGTCAGGGGCCCCGGTTTCGGAAGGAACGCCTTGGCGACGAGAATGGCCGGCGACCGGTGCCTTCGCTTGCCGGCGCGAGTGATTTCCACGACCGGCATGCCGCGAGAGGCCTTCTGGTATTTCAGGATCATGGGGGACAGGACTTGGACGGTTCCGGTATGGTGGACGATGGTCCGTTGAATCCGCCGGACCCGACCGAAATTCGAAACCTCATACCCCGCGTCGATGCCGTCGGGATGCCGCCATTCTTCGCCCGGCAGCTCGATCGGATCGAGATGCATGGTATGCGGTTCCTTCCATCCTTCCCCTTGCGTCGGAATCGCCCATTCGAGGTTGTCGGCGCGACAGTTGTGCGGGTCGCCGTCCCGGTAGCGCAGAAAACCCGCTCCCTTCGGATTGGGAACGAACGCATCCGCCACCATCGGGGCGAGTGTCATTGTTTTCTGCTTGCCGTTCACGCGGAGCTGGACGATCATCCGGTTCCGGTTCTTCGAGAAGTGGGGCGTCGTCTCCTTGCGCTTCCGTTCGATCATGCAACGGCCGTTCCAGAACCGGAAGACATCGTGCCCGGTCCGACGGACGTTCCCGAAGGACGAGACCTCGAGGCCGTATCCGAATCCTTTCGCCGGAGCCCACCGTTCTTCTTCGGCGGCTGCGCTGTTTGTCGTTTCGTCGTTCATGGTTGTTCTCCTTGGGGCGGCATACTTGCGTATGTCGCCGGGATAGTCCAGTGGTAAATGCGCACGGGAACGCCCGCCGGCGGTCTTTGCGTCTTGAACCGGGAGGGGCCGACGGCTAGAGTGCCGGAAAACACGAGCGAAAGGAGGTTCCCATGTCAGGGGTTCGACGCGCGGAACGGCTGGCGTTTCCGCAGCTGGAGGAGAAAATCGGGGCGGCCGTCGCGCCGCTCTTCGGGCGTCGGAGGCTTTTCGACGCGCTCAACGCGCTGGCGCTCCTGGACGAGGCGCACAGCGACACGTCCCTCACGGAGCTGGCGCTCGCGTGGAAGCGCGACGCGGCGAAGACCGCCGGACGCCCGGCGCTTTCCCTGCGCGAGTTCTTCGACCGCTTCCTCGCCCGCTACCGCGAGGAGCAGACGGCCACGCGCAGCCACATGCGCTGGATGGCCCGCGCGATGTGTCGTGCGCTCGGGCCAGCGATGCCCGTCGCGGCGCTCCGCCGCGAGGACGTCCTGGGCGCGCTCGAGCCGTTCCGGTCGGTCCGCTCGTGGAACGGCCTGCTCGCGGACGTCGTCACGGCCATCCGCTGGGGCAACCGCGAGGGGCTCTGCGACCTGCCGTTCGTTGCGACGCTCAAGGCCCGCCCCGTGGAGTTCCGCGAACCCTCCTGGTTCCCGCCCGACAAGGTCGAGCGCATTCTCCGGATGGCCGAAGCCCACCCCGGCGACCACCGCGCCGCGGCCGGGATGCGCCTCTCGCTCGGCTTCTTCGCCGGCGTCCGCTCGGTCGAAGCCGAGCGCGCCTCGTGGGAGGACCTCGACCTTGACGGCGCCGTCCTGCGCATCCCGCGCCCCAAGGGATACACGAACGGCATGAAGCCCCGGATCGTCGAACTCGAGCGCAACGCCGTCGCCTGGCTGCGCCGTTGGCGGCGCTGGACGCAGGGCCGGCGGCGCGGCCGCTCGCCGCACGGCCCCGTCGTCCCCCGGCCGCCGCTCTTCTCGGAATGGAAGAAGGCGTGGCTCGCGCCGGCCGGTGGCTCGCGCCGGCCGGCCTCTCGTGGGGCCGCGACGAGGACGCGAACGTGATGCGCCACACCTACGCCACCATGCACGTCGGCGCCTTCCGCGACGCGGCCGCGACGGCCCTCAACCTCGGCCACGGGCATTCGACCGCCATGCTCGAGCAACACTACCGCGGTCTTGTGGCGAAGGACGTCGCCGAGCGCTACTGGGCCATCATGCCAATCGGGGGATGAAGAATGAAGAGAATACCGTCCTACCGCAAATCCATCGTCAAAGCGGATGCGCTCCTCGCGAAATACGCGAGCAGCGCAGGGCTTCTCGACGCCCTCCACGCGATGGCGATCCTCGACGACGCCGAGGCGCCATCCCTGACCGAACTGGCGCTCGCCCACCTGCGTTCGGAGCGTGGCCACGCCCGCGTCCGTCCGCCGCTCGTGCTGGGCGAGCTCTTCGACCTCCGCGTGGCGCGCTACGCCCCGTCGCAGACCCGGAGCATTGCGGCCCTGCAATGCGCCCGGCGCTTTCTCTGCGGCCTCCTCGGCGAGGACCGCGCCGTCGAGACGATCGCCGAGGAAGAGATCGCCCGCGCGCTCGACGGGTTCGCCGACCCGCAATCATGGAACTCCGTTTTCCGGCGGCTGCGCCTCGCCTTCAACTGGGCCGTCCAGGCGGGGCTCGTCGAGCGCAGCCCGCTCGGCCGCCTCGCACCGCGGCGGATCGACTGGCGGGAGCCCGCCCATTTCCTTCCCGACCGCGTCGAGCGCATCTTTCGCGCGGCCGAGGCCCATCCCGGACCGCTCGCCGGCGCCGTCGGGATGCAGCTCGCGCTCGGCTTCTTCGCCGGCGTCCGCACCGCCGAGATCTCGCGCGCCCGCTGGGAGGACATCGACCTCGACGGCGCCCTGCTGCGCGTCCCGCGTCCGAAGGGCTTCACGAGCGGCCACAAGCCCCGCCTCGTCGAGCTGGAGCCCTGCGCCGTCGCCTGGATGCGCCGCTGGCGCGACTGGCTCGTCGCCGCCGGCGGACGCGCCGCCGGCCCCGTCGTCCTCAACCCTCGCCGCTTCGCGCTCTGGAAGGCCCGCCGGCTCGCCCCCGCCGGCGACTCCTGGGGCAACGACGCCGCCCACAATGTCATGCGCCACACCTATGCCACCATGCACGTCGCCGCCTTCCGCGACGCCGCCGCCACCGCCCTCAACCTCGGCCACGCCGGCGGGACCGAGCTGCTCGAGAAGCACTACCGGGGCGTCGTTCCGAAGGCCGTCGCCGACGCCTACTGGCGCATCCTGCCCCACGACCGAGGCTTCCGCAGCGACCTCCACGGGCCGCGGTGAGGGCTCCCAGATTGCCTTCCTCTTCCGCTTCGCCCGCCTCTCCGCCGCCTTGCTTTCGAAGCGGCCGAGGTGCGGGACGTAGCCCTTGGGAAAGGTCCGGATGCCGGCGACGTGGACGGGCTCCGGGAACACCTTGTAGCTCCCTTCCGGCCGCGGCCGGATCTCCCAGAAGGACTTGGCAATCGGCGTCGAGACGAGCCCGCGGTAGTGCGAGAGGAGCGTCGCCACGTCGGTCATGTGGCCGAGGTTGAGGGCCGTTGCCTTGAGATCCCGGAAAGCCCCCACGTGCATCGTGGCGTAGGTGTGCCGCATGACGTTGTGACGGTTGTCGTTGCCCCACGAGTCGCCCTTCGGCTTGAGATAAATCCGCTTCCACGTGCTGAACGCCGGCTCGGACCCGACGATCTTCCCCTCAAGGGGAAGGCCGTTTTCGACCGTCCACGCCTTCCAGCGCTTGATCCAGGCGACCGCGCAGGGCTCCAGTTCGACCACGCGGGCGCGGACGCCGCGCGTGAAGCCCTTCGGCTGCGGAATGCGGACCATCTTCTCGTCCTCCTGGACGTCGCTCCACACCGCTCGCATGATTTCGGCCGTCCGGATTCCCGCGAAGAATCCAAGCGTGAGGACCATCCCGACGGCCGCCTTCGGCTCTCCGGGGTGCTCCTCGGCCGTTCGCATGATCCGCTCCACGCGGTCTGGATGGAAGAACGCCGGCATCTTGTAGATCTCCCGCGGCTTTGGCAGCTCGTCGCCGATGCGGTTGGCGATGAGATGCTCCCGGACGCCCCATCGAAGGACCGACTTGAACTTGATGAGGATCGACCGGCGGCTCGCACCCGCCGAGTAGCGCTCCAGGACTCCCTCCACGTCGTTCTTCGTCACCTCCTCCGCCGAGAGTTCCTCGCCGAGGAAGCGCGACACGAGCGACGCCAGTTCCCGGTATCCGCGGGCCGAGACCGCCCGCTCCTTCGCGAGTGTCGCCGAATACCGGAGGATCAGCTCGTGCAGGGTGATCTGCCCCGGCACCATCGCCGAGGTGCGGACGCTTCGCGTGTATTGCGTCGCAAGCTCCGTGAGCGTGATCGGCGCCTTCACGCCGTCGAGGATCGACAGCGCGCTCAAGGCGTCGAAGAGGAGCCCGTTGCGCAGGTAGTAGTCGAGCAGCCCCTGGATGCGCGTCGTCGTGGCGGACGCCAGCGCCCGCAGTTCGGGTTCGCGCGGTGGTTCGTCGTTCATGGTTCGTCCTCCTCGTCTTCCGTCTCGGCGCCGAGGGCGTCCACCCACGGGTCGTCCTCGTCTCCGTCGATGTCGAGCGGGTTCTCAAGCATCGCCTTCCTCACGGTTTCCTTCGCCGTCGGCGCATTCGTCATTTCCGGCGGAGCCGGGGTCATCATTTGTGGCGGCCTCGCCGCCGCACCCTTCATTTCCGGCGCAGCCGGACCCGTCATTTCCACCATCGGTGGACCCGTCATTTGCTCCGCAGGAGCACCCTTCATTTGCTCCGGGCCGTCGATCATCGCATCGAGGATCGCAAAGATCGCGTCCTTCGCCCGGAGGAGCCGTCCCTCCGCCGCCCGCATCTCCAGGTGTCGGGCATGGAATTGGATCAGGGCGCTCCGCTTCGACCAGTCCGTTTGCACGGCCTTCGCCATCGCCTCCGCCCGCAGGGCCTCCTCCTTCCGGACTTCCTCCCGCGCGTTCCGGTATTCCTCCAGGGCCGGCAGCATCGTTTCGGGCGGCGGCCATTTGCAGTTCTTCATTTCGTCTCTTCATCTCCAGGGTTCGCAGGTGCCGCCACGCGCGGCCCGGCAGGATTTCGGGCTCGAACGGCGTTCCTTCCGGCTCAAGCGACCAGTATTTCTTCGAGCGAAGGCGCTCGCGGTAGGTGAGGCGCAGGATGTCGTGCGGCCACTCGCGTTCCCGGAGCCACCGCTCGCGCCGGCGCCAGTGCAGGAAGCGCCACGGCTGCGGCACGATGGGGCCGGTCGGCGGTCCGTCCTCCGTCTCCGCCCATTCGTACCAGAGCCGGAGCCATTTGCGCGCGAGCGGCCTGAGCTGCACGATTTTCGGACCGAGTTCGTCGGTGTGCCCCTCCGGTTTCGGGATGCGCATCGTGTCCGTCGCCCACTCCACGTCCTCCCACCGCGCACGCTCGATCTCGATGGTGTGCAGCCCGACGAAGAGCCCGAGCGTGAGGTAGGCCCCCGGCGCCGCGCGGAGCGACCCCGGCCGCCACATCGTCGTCCGCATCAGCCGCCGCACCTCCGGGACCCGCAGCCCCGCCACCTTCTTCCTCTTTTTCTTCCCCGTCGGCGTGGGTCCGGCCGGGCCCTCCGCGGCCTCCGCGGCCGCCTGCTCGGCCTCCGCGGCCGCCTGCTCGGCCTCCGCCTCCTCGTCGCGGGGCTTGCGGAACGGCGTGTCCACCCAGCGGAAGGCGCCACCGAGCCGCGCCACGTGCTTGACGCGCGGCAGCACGAGCCCTTCGGGCGGGAGGAGGCCCCAGAACGACTCCGACTGCGCCGCGCCCTCGCGCCGGAGCGGGTCGTTGGGGTGCGACTCCTGCAGGTCGGCGTAGCGGAACGCGAGATAGGTGTTGGCGAGGATTTCGATGGTCCGGCGGTTCACGAGCGAGATTCCTTCCGGGACCGCGTAGCGCTTGTTCCAGTGCGTGAAGCTCGTGAAGCGCGGCACGACCGGCCCCTGGACGAGCCCGCCGTTTTCGAGCGCCCACTTCTTCCAGACCGCGATCCACGCCGCCGCGGTCGGATGCAGCGGCACCACGTGGTTCGCTCCGCGGTTCCGGCGCCCCCAGAAGCGGTTGGCGTTCGCCGACCCCGTCGGCCGCTTCACGATCGTCCTGGCGTCGAGGTCGATGTCCTCCCACTTCGCCACGTGGATCTCCGCGAGGCGCAGGCCGGCGAAGACGCCCAGCACGAGCCGCATCCCGATGGCCGCCTCGACGCGCCCCGGATTCCGGCAGACGACCCCGATGGCCTTCCTGACCTCGTCGAGCGACAGGTGGGGCATCCCTTCGCGGAGTCGGTCGTATACTTGAGCGACTCCGCCGCGCCGGGGTGTCCGAGCGCGGCCGCCGTCGCCTCCGGCTTCCTGAGCGCGCAGACGTGCATCGTGGCGAACGTCCCGCGCATCAGCCGGAAGAACCCCGCGAGTGTGAGCTTCTTCCCGCCGTGGCTCCCGCAGGCGAGCTGTTGCCAGCGCTGGAACGGCTTCAGGGTCCGCACGATGGTGCCGGACGGGAACCGCCCCGCCCGCCGAGCCGCCGTCCAGTCGCGCCAGTGCTTCGCCCACTCGAGCGCCGAGGGCTCCATCAGCACGACGCGCCGGCGCCGCGCGTCGCGGCCGCCGAGCCGGAGCGCCCCGGCCTCGAAGTCGATGTCCTCCCACTCGAGCGGCTGGATCTCCCGCGGCCGAAGTCCGCAGAGCATCGAGAGGACGAGGACCATCCCGATGGCGTCGTCGACGCGGCCGGGCGACGCCTCGACCGACCGCAGCAAATCGTCGGCCTCTCCGATGAAGAGGAACTCCGCCTCCTTCTCCGGCCCCTTCTTCCTCTCCCGCAGCTCGTAGAGGCGCCGCACCCGCTCCTTGCCGAACGTCTCCGCGAGCGCGGCGAGGGAGACCTTCGCGCCCAGGTCCCGCAGGATCGCGAGCGCCTTTGCCGCGTCCTCCGTCTCTTCCGGCGTCAAACTATTATTCCCGTTCTCGTCCATCGTGTCTTCCTCGGTGTCCCGGCACTATGGCGTAAGACCGGGAAATTTGCAAGCCCATTCGCGCTGCCCGCGCGAACGGGCTTGCGGCGTTTCGACGCAGCGCCCGCGTGGGGCGCAGAAGTCGTCTCATCGAACATCGTCGGATACCAGAAGGTCAATCTCCGCGCCGGCTTCAATCTCGTTGCCTCCCAGTTTTTGCTGGTTGGCGGAGAAACGAAGGACATCCAGGATTACGTCGAAGCCGACAACACCATGCCTGGGCTCGACGAAAATGGATCGTTCCAGACCACGATGCGTGTTTGGACCGGAACTGGCTACTCCACCTATGGGTGGCTCAATGCCACGGACGGAACTGCGAACGAAGTGCCGGAATGGAACTCGAAGTGGGTTCTGGAAGACTCGTCCGATCTCGCCGATGTGGACATGAATGTCGGCGATGGCTACTGGGTCATCTGCTCCGAGGCGGCAACGGCCACTTTCGCAGGTGAAGTCCCCTCCACGGACGGGAATCCTTCTGTCTCCGTTTCACAAGGCTTCAACTTGATCGCGAACCCCCTTCCTGCGGATATCAACATCCAAAATATCCAACCCAGCGCTTCGCTTCTTGGCCTCGACGAGAACGGCTCCTTCCAGACTACGATGCGCGTTTGGACCGGAACCGGTTACTCCACCTATGGGTGGCTCGATGCAGATGACGGCACGGCGAACGAAGTGCCGGAATGGAACTCAAAGTGGGTTCTGGAAGACTCGTCCGACCTTGCCAACGTGACGGTCGGAATTGGAGAGGGCTTCTGGCTCATCTCCCCGAGCGCCTCGGGATCGGTGTCCTTCATCAAGTAAGTTTCCACCCCAAAAACAATCCGAAAAACCATGAAGAAATTCATCACACTCATTGCCGTCACGGCGGCAACAATCGCCCAAGCTGCGTCGTTTCAGTGGGGCACCGGCACGGTCAAGGTTTCGTTCGACGGAACCGCATTCACCTCCGCCGGTTCCGATGTGAAGGGCTATCTCGTCTATCTCGGCACGTCCACGGACACGTCGACACTTTGGACTCTGGATACGAGCGCTGGAACAATCTCCGGAGCAACCTCGGTCGATTCAAAGGCCCCGACCACCACCGGTCTGGCCGCGAACAAAGGCAAAATCGTGAACACCTACAATGATAACGACATCGGGAATGTTGCCGTTGGGAAAACATTCGGAATGTACATTAAGTTCACTGATTCCTCCGGGGTTGATTGGTACAATTTCTCGGATACCGTTGCGGTGATGTCGACGGATGCTACTGGCGCCTACGAGGCAAAGTCGTTTGCATTCAACTTCGACAGCAAATCCGAAATCAACGTGAAAACCGGGGCCGCCCCAACTGCCGGTGGTGGTTGGTACGCCGCCGTCCCCGAGCCCTCGGTCGCCCTCATGGGCCTCCTCGGCATCGGGATGTTGATCCGCCGCCGCAAGGCGTAAGGGTCTAACCCACAAACCCCACAAGGCCGCCCTGCTTCGCGCAGGGCGGCCTTCTTTTCGTCTGCCCGCCGGTTTCGCCGGCGGGGCCGACCTCGGCCCGTTTGGGGCCTCCCCGCGCCCGCGTGGGCAGCTGACGTGGTCTCATCGAACATTGTCGGCTACAACAAGATCGACCTTGGCAAGGGATTCAACCTTGTCGGATCGCAGTGCGTGAATGTCGGTGCTACCGACAAAACGATCAACGATCTCGTTGCCGCCAACGAACTCATGCCGATGACCGCCGAATTCGCATTCCAGACGAAGTTGCAGGTTTGGGATGGTCAGAAATATCTGACGTATGGATGGTGCGACGCCGCCTCCGCCACCGCGATGGAAATGCAGGCGTGGGCAGACAAATGGCTCG
>CACWKU010000095.1 GCA_902761575.1 uncultured bacterium | reverse complement strand
GAACAGCTGCTGCCGTTCGCGGAGACGGTCGAGAGCGCGGGGTCGCTCGCGACCTACGACGGGCTCGACGCCGACGGCCGCGCGGAGATCATGGCGGCGTCGGACACGACGCGCGCCGCGATCGCGCGCCGCCTGCTCTGCGCCCCGAACGCCCTTCCCGAGCCGCCGCTCGCGACGCTCGGCCGCTCCTACAACCTCGAGCTCTACCGCTTCGGCGCCACCGCGGAGCCGGACGCCGACCTGGTGCGCGCCGCGACCGGCGCCGCGAAGGCCGCGCAGAAGGCCGAGAAGGCGAAGGAGGCCGGCGCCGAGAGCGCCGCGAAGGCGGAGGAGGACGCCGAGGCCGCGCTCGACGCGCTGCTCGACCTCGCGGACACCGCCCCGCGCGCGGAGGAGGTCGCGGAGACCGACGAGGCCGCTCGCGAGACCGCGTTCCGCTCGTCGACCGACCTCACGCGCGCGCTCGAGACCGCGCTGCGCGACATCCCGTTCGAGGAGCTCGCCGGGTTCCTCATCGTCACCGACGGCCGCCACACCGGCGAGGCCGGCGTCGACGCCGTCTCGCGCCGCATCGGCGGCGCCGGCATCCCGATCCAGACCGTCGTCGTCGGCGGGACGCGCCCGCCCAAGGACCTCGCCGTCGCCGAGGCGCGCGCGCCGGAATCGGTCTTCCTCGGCGACAAGGTCCGCGTCTCCGGCTCCATCTCTGCGACCGGCCTGCGCGGGACGGAGGCGAAGATCCGCCTCTTCTGCGGCGAGCGCGAGCTGGACTCCGTCGTGGAGTACGTCGAGAACGACGACTACTCGCACGACTTCCGCTTCACGGACCTGCCCGAGGAGAAGGGCGTGCTGCGCTACCGCGTCGCGATCGACCGGGTCGACGGCGAGGAGTTCGACAACAACAACGAGTGGACGCTCGACGTCTCGGTGACCGACGACCGCACGAACGTGCTGCTCGTCGACGACCATCCGCGCTGGGAGTTCCGCTACCTGCGCAACCTCTTCTATGGCCGCGACAAGTCCGTGCACCTGCAGGAGTATCTCGTCCACCCGGACCGGATGGCCGGCCAGGACACGGACCCGCTCCCGCCCGCGAGCGCCGCGCGCAAGTTCGGCGACTCCGAGTCCGGCGCGTTCCCGGTCGACCGCGACGAGTGGCGCAAGTTCGACGTCATCATCCTCGGCGACCTCGACGAGGACGTCCTCACGCCCGAGGTGGTGGAGAACGTGAAGTACTGCGTCGAGCAGCGCGGCGCGCTGCTGGTCCTCATCGACGGCCCGCGCGCGATGCCGCACCGCATCCGCAACGAGGCGCTGCTCGACCTCATGCCCGCGACGTTCGAGGAGGAGGACGACCCGTATCTCGCCTCGCCCGAGACCTCCTTCCGCCTGCGCCTCGCGCCCTCCGGCCGCGGCCACCCGGCGATGGCGCAGTCGTCCTCGTCCTACGAGAACGAGCAGATCTGGAACGACGTGCCGGAGATGACCTGGCGCCACCCGGTGAAGGGCGTCAAGCCCGGCGCCGAGGTCCTCGCCTACGCCGAGCCCGAGGACGCGGCGACGGCGGAGTCCGTCGCGCACCTCGCGGCGGCCGACCTCGAGCAGGACCCGGAGGCGGCGGTGAAGCGCCTCGCGGAGATGCGCGAGCAGCAGGCCGTGCACTCGCTCGTCGTCGCGCGCAACGCCGGCCATGGCAAGGTCCTCCAGCTCAACACCGACCGCACGTGGCGCCTGCGCTACCGCGTCGGCGACACGCGGCACCACCAGTTCTGGGGCCAGGTGCTGCGCTGGGGCGCGGGCGACAAGCTCCGCGCCGGCAACCCCTACGTCCGGCTCGGCACCGACCAGCTGCGCTACACGCCGGGCGACAAGATCGTCGTGCAGGCGCGCTTCCAGGACCTCGACTTCAACGCGATGAACGACCTCCGGCCCGAGGCCGCGATCCTCGCGGAGAACGGCGCGCGCATCCGCTCGCTGCGCCTGCGCTACCGCGAGGACAGCAACGGCTTCTACGAGGCCGAGACCGACCCGCTGCCGGAGCCGGGCGTCTACACGGTGCAGCTGGAGTGCGCGGACGCTCGCTCGCGCCTCGCCTCGGAGTATCCGGAGCAGCTGCGGACGCGCTTCTTCGTCGTCACGTCGCGGCGCCCGGCCGAGTTCGTGAACGTCTCGGCGAGCTTCGACCTGCCGCGGCGGATGGCGGCCTCGTCGGGCGGCAAGGCCGTCCCGCCCTCGCGCCTCGGGACGCTCCTCGGCGCCTACGGCGAAGGGAACCGCACGCTGCACGAGCGCTCCGAGCTCTTCCTGTGGGACCGGTGGTGGATCCTCGCGCTCCTCGTCGGCCTCCTCACCGCCGAGTGGATCGTCCGCAAGCGCGCGGGCCTGAACTAGTCGCCATGGCCAAACTCGCTCTCTTCACGCTAGCCGACGGAACCGCGGCAGCCGCTCCCCTTGCGGAGGGACGCGGCGTTCCCGCCGCCGGGGCGGCATGCATCGTGCGCGAGGGCGGAATCCCCGAGTCGGCGCGCTTCGAGGGCGTTCGCGACGGAGCCGCTCCGCCCTGCGCGCTGCCCTGCGAGTTCGTCGCCGCCGCCACGCCGGCGGACGCCGAGCGGGCGCGCGGCAACGAGGAGGCGGTCGCGCGCGTTCGCTCCGCGTTCCGCAAGTGGTTCGCCGACGAGGGCCGCGAGGCCGTCGTCGCCCGCTTCCGCTTCTCCCTCCGGCGCGAACGACTGACGATGACGATCGCCGTCGCCGGGTTCGTCGACCTCCGTCCGCTCGCCGAGACCCTCGAGAAGCGGTTCCAGACGACCGTCGCCGTCCGCGCGCTCTCCCCGCGCGCGATCGCCGGCGCGACCGGTGGGCTCGGCCCCTGCGGGCGCACCCTCTGCTGCTCGCTCGGCCTCGCCCCCGGGTCCGAGCCCCGCGGCGCCCCGCGCGATCCGGCCTCCGCCGGCGTCTGCGGCCGCGCCCGCTGCTGCCTGTTCTTCGAATTCCCGCCCTCCTCCTAACCTTTCACATCCTACCTCGAACCTCCCACCACTAACCTCCCACATCTCACCTCCAACCTCTCTCCACGATGAAAGCCAAGTTCATCCCTGTTGTTCTCTCCCTCCTCGCCGCAGGATGCGCGTCCTCCGGAGTCGACACCCGCGGCGAGGGCGGCGCGCCGCCGAAGCCCTTCACGCCCATTCCCACGCAGTCTCGCTGGACGGTTCCCGCGGAGCTTCCGGGCGGCGAGCCCGCGATCGTCGCTCTCGTCGACCTCGACTTCTCGAAACGCGACACGGAGATTGTCGTCACGCCCGCCTCGTTCCGTCCGGATGGCAACACGATCCGCCTCGCGGTCTTCGAGGAGGGACGGCGCGTCCGCACGATCGCCGCGCTGCGCGATGCGCTCGCGGAGCGCACCGCGGAGCCTCCGGTCGGACTCGTCGTCACGGCGAACGGCGAGGCGCTCGGCGCGGGCGCGCGCGTCACGCCGGCGATGCAGCAGTTCCTCGCCTACTTCGTCGACCAGCTCGACAAGGCGGGCGTCGCGTTCACGATCCTCGCGCCGGAACGGCTGAGCGTCGTGCGCGCACGGGAGCGCTCGGACGACGAGGAGAAGGCCGCGCCCGCGGAACCGGAGGAGAAGGAGCCGAACCCGGCCTCCGGAGTGGCGCCGGCCCGGAGAAGGGACAGGTACGGCCGATGAGCGCCCCGGTTTTCCCCATCCGTCTCGTCGCACGGGCGCCGGACGTTTCCGCGGAGCCCCGGCCGGGCGTCCCCGCCGAGGTCTGGTCGGCGGCGGAGGAGGGTCGCGTCGCCGCGTGGCATCACGACAGCGGCGCGGTCCGCCCCGACGTGCGCTTCCGCGCGCTCTGCGGCTGCGGCCGGATCGCGGTTCGCTTTGACGTTCGCGGAGACCGTTTCGTCCGCAGCGTCGCGACCGAGCCGCAGGGCCCGGTCTGGAAGGACAGTTGCGTCGAGTTCTTCGTGCAGCCGGAAGGCGCGTCGGGTCACTTCAATTTCGAGATCGACGCGGGCGGGACGCTCCTCTCGTCCTACATCGTCGATTCGACGCGCCTGCCGGAGGGCGGCTTCGCGGACTGGGCGCCTCTGCCCCCGGAATGGATGTCCCGCGTCCAGGTTCGCACGTCGCTGCCGCGCATCGTCGATCCTCCGATCCCGGGGCCTCTCGACTGGTGCGCGGAGATTTCGATTCCGCTGGAGCTTCTCGCCGCGGTGTCCGGCGCGTCGTGCCGGACGAGCCCCGGGAGCGAATGGCGCGGCAACTTCTTCCACTGCGGCGACGAGACGCCCTCGCCGCGATGGGGCGCGTGGAGCGACGTCGGGGAGCTCCTCGACTTCCACCAGCCGGAGAAGTTCGGCGTCCTGCGCTTCGTCTAGTCCCGCCGGGAGACGGTCGCGCGGTGGAACCAGACGCCCGCGCCGGCGGGGTTCCAGCGCAGGAGCGCGTCGCGCCAGGGGCCGGGGGCGTTCGCCTCCGCCTCGTGGCGCGGGAGGGAGCGCCCCTCGGCGTCGAGGACGCGCAGCGGCGAGGTGCGCTCGACGGGGAGGTACTCGGTCCACTCGACGGGGACGTCGTGCAGGAAGCCGTCGCCGCCGCGCTTCTCGACGTAGTCGACGCGCTCCTCGGCGCGGAAGCCGTGCGCGGTGATCTCGACGACCTGCGCGCCGCCGTCCTGGTGGCGCAGCGCGGCCTTGAGCAGCGAGCGCGTGGCGCAGTCGGGGTGGCGGAACGCCTCCTCGCCGTGGTAGTTGGCGATGGACTCGTGCTCCGGCGCGGAGGGTGCGCGGTCGGCCGCCTTGCGGTAGATCGTCTCGTGGGTGCGCGTCTGCTGGTAGAGCGGGATGCAGAGCAGCGGCGCGAGCGAGAAGTAGAGGTGCCTGAACCAGTCGTTGCAGAACTCGTTGAAGCGCCGCCGCGACTCGGCCAGCTCCAGCGACCGAAATTGCTCCGGGCGCGTGTCGAGCTCCGCCTCGCGCAGATGCGCCGGGTCGACGCGGTTGAGCATCCGGTCCTTGCGGAACGCGAAGTCGTCGCCCCAGCCGAGCGAGCGGTCGCGCAGCAGCTTCACGGTCTGCTCCTGCGCCAGCGGCGTGAAGAGCAGCCGGAACTGGACCGGGTTGTCGCGGTCGACGGCGTGGAAGAGCACGTCGAAGTCGCGGTTGGCCATCAGGGTGAAGGGATGCTCCGGGTCGAGCTTGCGGGCGCGCTTCTCGAGTCGCCGGACCTCGGCCTCCATCTCGCGGCGCAGCGAGCGCGAGTCCTCGCGGCCGGAGAGGGGGGAGGGGAGGCGCGAGAAGCGCAGATCGGGCGCGGCGGGGTTGCCGTAGAGCAGGAAGCGCTCGTTCTCGAAGACGGGGCAGGGCTTCTCGACGGACGCGTGGAGCGTCTCCGACTTCGGGACGCGGTGCAGCTTGCCGTCGGCGCCGCGCTCGAGCTCGGACCAGGAGATGTCCAGCGAGCCGTGGTAGGTCTTCGTCGTCCACCGCATCGCGAGCGTGTCGGCGAGGACGAACGGGTTGCCGGAGATCTCGCCGCTCGCGGTGCCGAGGACGGACCGCGAGCCGAGCAGCTCGTCGTCGAGGCCGAACGTCTCGCGCAGATCGCGCAGGCGCCCGGCGGTGAAGAGCGGGTCGAACTCGATGCGCGGGAGGGTCCTGTGCGCGATCTCCGCCGGGAGGCCCCAGTCGAAGAGCCGGTTGAGCGGCTCCATCTGCTCCCAGGCGGCGGCCTCTGCCGCGTCGAGCGCGCTCCCGAGCCGCGCGACGGACTCGCGCAGCGCCTTCACCGCGGGCCGCAGCACCTTGCCGAAGAGCCCGAAGAAGGCGGCCGAGACGAGCGAGCCGCCGAGCATCGTCCAGGCGCTCTCGGCGTTCGGCGCGCGCCCCCCGCGCACGGCGGTGGCGACGAAGACCGCGACGACGCCGGCGGCGAGGATCGCGAGCGCGAGGACGAGGTTGCGCAGGAGCGTGCGCGACGAGAGCCGCGACTTCTCCCTTGCGAGCTCCTTCTCGAGCCGGCGCACCTCCGCGACGAGGCGCCTGTTCTCCTTCTCGTCCACGCCGGACTCCGCCACGAGCGCCTCGAAGCGCTCCGCGACGTTCTTCCGGTGGGCGTCGCGCAGCTCGCGCCGCCACAGGTCCAGGGGCTCGTAGACGTCCTCCACCATGCCCCTCAGTCTACCATACCCCGCACCGCGCCGCAACGCGCCCGCAGGGCCGAAGTAGGCGGGGTGCTAGAAGAAGGTCCCGCGGGCGCGCTCGCGCGTCTCGGCGGAGGCCGTGAACGGGATGCGCGTCGTGTAGCCGGCGCGGGCGGCGACGATCATCTTCGTCGGCCAGCGGAAGATGTCCGCGTTCCACTGCGCCACGGTGTCGTTGTAGAGCGTGCGCGCGGCGGTGATCTCCTTCTGGAGGTAGGAGTTCTGCTGCATCGCGTCGGCGATCGCCTGGTGCGCCTTGAGCTCGGGGTAGGCCTCGACCTGCGGGAAGAGGCGGCCGCAGATGGAGTCCACCTGGCCCGCCACCTGGTTGCGCAGCGCGTCGCCCGTCGGCGTGCCCTCCGGCGCGCGGCCGCCGCGGTAGGCGGCGACGGCCTTCATCACGTCCTTGTCCAGGTCGATCGCCTTCTCGACGAGCGGGGCGACGTTCTGCAGGATCTGCACGCGCTGCTCGAGGTAGTTGTCGATCTGCGAGGCGTCCTGCTGCAGCTTCTGCTGGAGGCGCTGCAGGTAGTTGCGCGCGGAGATCTTCATGAAGAGGAAGACCAGGCCCGGCAGGATGCCGCAGACCCAGAGCAGGACCTCGAAGAGGGTCGAGCCCCAGCCGACCCGGACGGGGATCTGCTTGTCGATCACGTGGACGTCGCGTCCTTCTTCGCAGACGGGACCGGTGGTTTCGTCGAGTTCGTTGGCCATGGCGGTTCGCGGGTTGTGGTGTTCTACTTGAGGAAGAGTTCGACGGTCGGGACGACGATGTCCGGCTGCACGACCGGGAGGCGCAGCGTGAGCGTGCCGGCGGGCAGGTCCTCGCTGTTCCAGGTGGCGTGGCCGTTCTCGAACCACGAGAGCTCCGAGCCGTCGTGCAGGAACTGCGCGTAGGCGACCTTGCCCGCGAGGCCCGGCAGGTGCAGGCGCTGGAAGGGCCAGTCGAGGATATGCACGTAAAGGCGCTTCGTCCGCGGGTTCCAGGTGTAGCGCGTGCCGTCGGCCTCCTTGAACTCGTCCGGCGCCATCGTGCAGCCGTAGATGGAGCGCGCGTTGCGGTCCATCCACCTCGCGAAGGCGTCGAGGCGCGCCATCGCGCGGTGGTCGAAGTAGCCGCGCGCGGTGGGGCCGACGTTCATGATGAGGTTGCCGCCGCGGGCGACGTGGCGGATCAGCATCTCGACGCACTGCTTCTCGCTCTTCCACGTCGCCTCGTCGCGGTGGTAGCCCCACGAGCCGGAGAAGGTCTGGCAGCCCTCCCAGGGGGCGATCGAGCCGTCGGGCCGGCGCGGGGGATGCTCGGGCTGGAACTGCTCGGGCGTCACGATGTCCGCCGCCTCCGGGAGGTCGAGGCGGTTGTCGAGGATGATGTCGGGCTGCAGCTTGCGCACGAGCTTCACGAGCTTCTCGCTCTCCCAGTCCTTGCGGCCCTTGCCGCGCGTGCCGTTGTGCTCGTCCTTCGCGTAGGAGAAGTCGAACCAGAGGATGTCGATCTTGCCATACTGCGTGAGCAGCTCCGTCACCTGGTCGCGCATGTACTTGGCGTACTTGCGGACGTCGCGGTGGCGGTTCATCTCCGCGATCTCCGCGGCGGGGCGGTTGCGGAGCGGATGCTTCGGGTCGATCGGAAACTCGGGGTGGTGCCAGTCGAGGAGCGAGTAGTAGAAGCCGATGCGGAGGCCCTCGGCGCGGAAGGCGTCGACGATCTCGCGCAGGAGGTCGCGCTTCGCGGGGGTGTTCGTCGCCTTGTAGTCGGTGAACTTGCTGTCCCAGAGGCAGAAGCCCTCGTGGTGCTTCGTCGTGATGACGAGGTACCTCATCCCGGCGCGCCTGGCGGCGCGAGCCCACTCCTTCGCGTCGAGCAGGTCCGGGTCGAAGCGGTCGAAGTACTTCTGGTAGTCCTCGTTGGAGAGCTGCTCGTTGTGGCGGACCCACTCGTGGCGGGCGGGCATCGCGTAGAGGCCCCAGTGGATGAACATGCCGAAGCGGGCTTCGGTGAACCAGTCGGTGCGGGAGGTTTTCTTCTTCATGGGGGAGAGGATTTGCTTGGAAGTATAGCAGAACCCCCGAGCGCGACCAAGCGAAATCGTGGGTTTCCTTTTCGAAGCCGACGTGGTAGGATGGGCCTGTCTCCGCTGGTCCGGCATTCCTTCTCGTTCGTCCATGTCCCGCACGCGATTTCTTCACGGCCTTCGTCGCCTGGCC
The DNA here is from genome assembly GCA_902761575.1 of uncultured bacterium. Lineage (GTDB taxonomy): Bacteria > Verrucomicrobiota > Kiritimatiellia > RFP12 > UBA3636 > UBA3636. The sequence continues at coordinate 3,190 of CACWKU010000095.1, read as the reverse complement.
TGGCCCCTGCTGGCGGCCGTTGTCCTGTTCGCCGTCTTTTCCCAGGTCCGGAATCTTCTCGTCCCCGCGGACGCGGACTTCGACCGGGCGAGGTGGCGACTGACCGGAGACGAGCCCGCCTATCTGCTCACCGCCCAGGCGATCGCCTCCGGAGACGGCGAGGACGTTTCCCGCGTTCACGCGGCGCACACGTGGACGAACTTCTATGCGCGCCCCGTCATCGGCGATCGGCAATGGACCTGGAAGGATTACCGCGGGCTTGGATGTCCGTTCTGGATCGACCGTTCCGAAGCATGGGGCAAAAGCCGGCAGGTCATCCAGCGCCCGCCGCTGATCGCGGCGTTCGCGGCGCCCTTTGCGCTTCGGCCGAGGGGGGCGCGGCGGGCGGTGCTGTGCGCCCATGCGCTCTTCGCGGTCCTGGTCGCATTCCTGTTCTGCGCATGCGCCGTACGTTCCGGCGCGTCCGGCCCCTGGGCCGCATGGACCGTCGTCTGTTTCTTCGGATCGCTTCCGATCGTCTACTACACGGCGGAAATCTTCCCGGAGGTCCTGGTCGGGGGCATGGATGCGCTTGCGCTCCTGCTCTGCCGGTCGCGGCGCCCCGCCGTTCGTTCCGCCGCGGCCGCGCTGCTGATCGTTTCGCTCTGGGGGACGGGACGCGTGGTTCCCGCCGTCGCGGTCGTTTCCCTCCTCCTGGCATGGCGGGAGCTCCGAGCCCGGAACATCACGGCCGTCGCCGCGTATGTCGCCGGGTGGATCGTCTATCTCGCCTACAATCTGAACCTGTGGGGCTATCCCGTTCCTCCAACGCCTCCGAACGGCGGCACGCTCACGTTCGGTGCGCTGCGGCTCGGCCTTCTCGCGGACTTCTTCGGGAACGATGTCGGATTGTTCTTCCTCTGTCCCGTCGCCGTCGTCGGCGCCTGGTCCCTCGCGATCCTCTTGCTGAAGCACCGCGACGATCCGTCCGCCTGGCCGTGCCTGCTCTACTCCTGCGCGCTGGCCGCCGTCGTCGCGTCGTTCTCGAATCCTCGCGCAGGGACATGTCCGGCGGGCCGATATCAGGTTGCCCAGGCCTTCGCGCTGGCCGTCCCGCCCCTCGTTCTCCTCGCCCGGGCTCCGTTGGCCTCCGCTTGCGGGCGAAGGCTCCGTGGACTTCTCGTCGTCCTTGGCGGCAGCTCCCTCGCGATGGGAATCCTCGTGGGCGTTCAGCCGTCCTGGTGGTTTCAGCGCTATCATCCGCTCTTCAAGGCGAAGAGACTCAATCCCCACTATGCGGTCCTGCCGGATTTCCAGGGGCGGTGGATCGTGCCGCTCCTGCTCTGGACGCTGTTCTTCGCCGCGTTGACCCTTCCCTGGGAGAGGCTGTTCCGACGGATCCGGGCGAAGCGCGAGGACGACGGGACCAAAAGGGGGTGACAATCTTTCGCGCCGTGTGGTAAGATGGGTTCCGACATGCGATTCACGTCCCGCCACGCTTTCGCCCCGCTCGCCGCCGTCCTGCTTTCGGCGGCGTTGGCGGCGTCGCCGTGCGCCGCGGCCGTCACGGAGCTGCGGATCGCCACGTGGAACGTCGAGAACCTCTACGACGCGACCGTCAACCAGCCCAAGTGCGCGCTCACCGGGGAGCCGGAGGACGCGGAGTGGTGCCCGCAGTCGTGGCGCCGCTGGACGGAGGAGCGCTACCAGACGAAGCTCACGCACCTGGCGTGGGCGATCGACCGGATGAAGCCGGACGTCCTCGTCGTCCAGGAGGTCGAGAGCCGCGCCGTCGTCGAGGCGCTCGCCGCCCGCATCAGAACGAACCACCGCTGGACGTTCGACTACATCGCGCACCGCGAGTCGCGCGACCCGCGCGGCATCGACGTGGCAATCCTCTCCAGGTACCCGATCCGGCGCGTCGACTACAAGTCGAAGATCGGCCGCCGCGGCCTGCTCGTCGCGGAGATCGAGGTCGACGGCACCATGGTCGCCGTCCTCGCGAACCACTGGAAGTCGCAGGTCGGCGACCGCGAGACGAACATCGCCGCCCGCACCGCCGAGGCGCAGGAGGCGCGCGCGGAGATCGAGCGGCGCCTCGAGCGCGACCCGGACGCCGTCGTGGTCTGCTGCGGCGACTACAACGAGGACATGGACGGCCCCTCCATCGTCGAGGGCCTGAAGCCGGCGAACGACCGCGTCGCGGCGCTCGCGTCGACGAACGGTTCCGCGAAGGACGCGCGCCCCTACAACCTCGTGGGCGACATCCCGAAGAAGGAGCGCGGCTCGTTCTACTACGCGCGCCGCAAGATCTGGAACACGTTCGACGGCATCCACGTCTCGCCCCGGATGCTCCTTCCGTCCGACCGCCCCGGTCCCGCGTGGCGCGCCGGGAGGCCGGAGGAGACCGTCACCTTCCATCCGAAGGAGATGCGCTGGGGCAAGGACGGCCGCCCGAACTCCTTCCGCCGCGTCCGCTCGTACGAGGAGGGGACCGACGGCGACAAGGTCGAGGACTCGAACTACTACGTCGAGGGGTACTCGGACCACTTCCCCGTCTACACGACGCTTCACCGCGCGCCGGCCCCGGCCGCCGTCGGCGCCGGAAAGGACGCGAAGTGAACCCCGCCCCGCCCGCCTCGGAGAAGGAGGCCCGCCTCGCCGCGCGGATGCTCTCGCTCGGCATCCGCGAGGAGGATCTCGTCGAGACGTTCGTCCGCGGCGCCGGTCCGGGCGGGCAGAAGATCAACAAGACCTCGTCCTGCGTCTCGCTCGCCTATCCGGCGATGGACATCCGCGTGAAGTGCCAGGCCTCGCGCTCGCTGACGCTCAACCGCTACCGCGCCCGCGAGGAGCTCTGCGAGCGCGTCGCCGCGATCCTGCTCGGCGAGAAGACGAGGGCGCAGCAGGAGGCGGAGAGGATCCGCCGCCAGAAGCGCCGCCGCTCCCGCCGCGCGAAGGCGAGGATGCTCGCCGACAAGCGGGCCAACTCCGAGAAGAAGGCGCTGCGCCGCTCGCCGGCGCCGGAGGACTAGCGATGCGCGCCCGCTCCGCCACGGTACGCCGCCCCCGCCGCTCGGGCTCGACGCTCGTCGAGTGCCTTGTCGCGCTCGCCGTCGCGGCGGCGGTGTTCCTGCCGGCGCTCGGCGCCATTCGCGCCGCGATGCGCGCGGACGCCCGCGCCGCGGCTCGCGCCGAGGAGGCGGCCGCG
>CACWKU010000094.1 GCA_902761575.1 uncultured bacterium | reverse complement strand
CGCGCTGGGAGGAGATGACCGACGAGCAGCGCGAGGAGATGCGCCAGCGGTTCCACCGCATGGCCGACGAGCGCGCGCAGCGGATGGCGTCGTCCTTCGTCGAGCGCAACGGCCTCGCCGAGTCGGACGCCGAGACGCTCCTCGCGATCGCCGACGGGATGAACGAGCGCGCGATGGAGCGCATCCAGCGCTGGACCGACTACCTGCAGCTGCAGGGGGCAAGCGCCATCCCGAAGGACCAGGGCGCGCGGGTGATGCGCGACCTCTTCGCCGATCTCGTCGACGGCTACGCCGAGCTCGACGAGGCGTTCGGGACGGAGTGGCGCGAGAAGGACCCGGACTTCGACCTCGGCCAGATGGTCTCGCCGGAGGTCTGGGGCTCGCTCTTCCGACTCGGCGGCGGCTTCGGCGGTCCCGGCGGCGGAGGGCGCCGCGGCCCCCGCGGTCCGCGCGGCCCCGGAGGTCCCGGGAGAGGAGGCCCGCAACCGGGGGAAGCGTCCGGCCCGAGGCCCTGACCGGCCCTACTCCGGTCGCTCGGTCGGCGCGGGCGGGGCGTCGGCCGGCGCGAGCGGCGCCTTCGCGTCCTGCGGGACGGAGGCGAGGGGCGGGAGGCGGCCGCCGGGGGATCGGAGGCGGTCGGCCAGCGCCGTGTGGCGCTCGCGCGTCGTGGTCGTCTCGATCGCCTTCTTCACCGCAAAGCGCGAGCCCACGACGCACACGAGCTTCCGCCCGCGCGTGATCGCCGTGTAGAGCAGGTTGCGCTCCAGCAGGACGTAGTGCTGGTTCGCCACGACGATCACCACGGCCGGGTATTCGCTGCCCTGCGACTTGTGGATGCTCGTCGCGTAGGCGTGCACGAGCGCGTCGAGCTCCGAGGCGGCGTAGACCACGATCCGGCCGTCGAAGTCCACGTCGAGCGAGGAGCCGTCGGGCGAGACGGTCCGGACGAACCCGATGTCGCCGTTGAAGACGTCCTTGTCGTAGTCGTTGCGGATCTGCATCACGCGGTCGCCGACGCGGTAGGCGCGCCCGAAGCGCTGCAGCGCGGGGCCGCTCGGGTTGAGCGCGCGCTGCAGGACGGCGTTGAGGTTCTCGGTCCCCAGGTCGTTCTTGCGCATCGGCGTGAGGACCTGGATGTCCGCGAGCGGCGAGAGGTTGTAGCGCCGCGGGATGCGGTGCTCGACGAGCTCCAGGACGAGCGCGAGCGTGCGCGACGGGTCCTCGCACGGGACGAAGAAGAAGTCGGAGGGCTCGCCCGCAGGCGGCAGCAGGAAGCCCTCGCCCTGGTTCACGCGGTGGGCGTTGCGGACGATCCAGCCGCCGCTCTTCTGGCGGAAGATGAAGTCGAGGCGCGCGTAGGGGACGACGCCCGAGGCGATGATGTCGCGCAGGACGTTGCCCGGGCCGACGGAGGGGAGCTGGTCGGTGTCGCCGACGAGGACGACGGCCGAGGAGGGCTTCACGGCCGAGAGCAGCGACGCGGCGAGCTCGACGTCGAGCATCGAGCTCTCGTCGACGACGAAGACGTCGGCGTCGAGCGGGTTCTCGGCGTTGTGGACGAAGCCGCCCTTCTGCGGGTTCCACTTGAGGAGGCGGTGGACGGTGCTCGCCTCGCCGCCGGTGGACTCGGCCATGCGGCGCGCGGCGCGGCCGGTCGGCGCGACGAGCGAGACGCGCAGGCCGCGCGCGCGCCAGACGTCGAGCAGCGCGCGGATGATCGTCGTCTTGCCGACGCCGGGGCCGCCGGTGACGACCGAGAACTTGCTCCCGAGCGCCATCTCGACGGCCTTGCGCTGGGCGGGCGAGAGCTCGAAGGAGAGCTTGCGCGAGACCCACGCGAGCGCGGCGGGGACGTCGATCGGCTTGAACGAGGGCCGCGTGTCGAGGATCGCGAGGACGCACCCCGCCACGCGGCGCTCGGCGCGCAGGAGGCGGCGCAGGTAGATGCGGCCGCCGTCGTCCGCGAGGCGCGAGCCCTCGAGCTCCTCGGCGAGCGCCGCCTCGAGGATGTCGACGGAGATGCCGAGCAGGTTCCCGGCGACGAGCAGCAGCTCGGGCTTCTCGCAGTAGCAGTGGCCCTCCTCGGCGAGCGTCTGGAGCGTGTGGTAGAGCCCGGCGCGGGCGCGCAGCGGCGAATCCCGCTCGATGCCGACCTTGCGCGCGATCTCGTCGGCCTTGAGGAACCCGATGCCGTCGATGTCCGCGCAGAGGCGGTAGGGGTTCTGCTTCACCGTCGCGACGGTGTTGGCGCCGTACTGGCGGTAGATCTTGGCCGACGCGCCGGTCGTGATGCCGTGCCCCTGCAGGAAGATCATCGCGTCGCGCGTGCCGCGGTTCGCCTCCCAGGCCCGCTTGATCGCCGCGCGGCGCGCCGGGCCGAGGCCCTTCACCTCCGCCAGGCGGCCGGAGTCGCGCTCGAGCACGTCGAGCGTGTTCTCGCCGAACTTCTCGACGATCTTCTTCGCCCACTTCTCGCCGATGCCGCGGACGATCCCGCTCGCGAGATACCGCTCGATGCCGCGCGCGGAGGTGGGGGCGACGCACTCGACGGCGGTCGCCTCGAACTCGAGCCCGTGCGTCGGGTGCTGCCGCCACGAGCCGACGGCGCGGATCTCCTCGCCCTGCCAGATCGTGGGGCACTTGCCGACGAGGGAGGCGGTCTCGCCGCCGCCGGGCGCACCGCCGTCGACGGCGACCGTGGCGACGAACCAGCCCGTCTCCTCGTTGTGGAAGACGACGCTCTTCACCGAGCCGGAGAGCGACTCGGTCGGGGCGGCGTTCTGGCGCGGGGCGGCGGGCGGCACTAGCGGAGGACGTGGTTGTCGATGAGGCGGGTCCTGCCGACGTAGGCGGCGAGGGCGAGGAGGGTGTTCGGGCCGAGTTTCTTCACGGGCTCGAGCGTGTCGGCGTCGACGGCGACGACGTAGTCGACCTTGTCGCACGCCTTCGCGAGTGCCTTCCCGATCTTCGCGACCGCGCGCCTCGGGTCGGTGCGGCCGGCGCGGTAGTCCGCCTCGGCGGCGTCGAGCGCCTCGTGCAGCGCGAGCGCGCGGGCGTGCTCCGCGGGCGAGAGGTAGGTGTTGCGCGAGGAGAGCGCAAGGCCGTCCTTCTCGCGGACGAGCGGCGCGCCGACGATCGTCACGGGGACGTCGAGGTCGCGCACCATCCGGCGGATGACGGCGAGCTGCTGCGCGTCCTTGCGGCCGAACACCGCCACGTCGGCGCGCGAGGCGTTGAAGAGCTTCAGCACGACCGTGAGGACGCCGGCGAAGTGGATCGGGCGGAACGCGCCGCACATCACCTTCGAGAGCTTCGACTCGACGAGCGAGACGGTCGCCTCCGCGCCATACATCTCCTCCGGCGTCGGGGCGAAGACGGCGTCGACCCCCTCGGCGCGCAGGAGCGCGAAGTCGCGCTTTTCGTCGCGCGGATACTGGGCGAAGTCCTCGTTCGGCCCGAACTGCGTCGGGTTCACGAAGACCGAGACGACGACGCGCCCCGCCTTCTTCTTCGCGATGCGGACGAGCGAGAGGTGGCCCTCGTGGAGGTAGCCCATCGTGGGGACGAGGGCGACGGTCTCGCCGGCCTTGTGCCAGGCGGCGGACAGGGCGGAGAGGGACTTCTTGGTGCGGCAGACTTTCATGTGCGTTCCTTCTTCGCCGGAGCATACCACCAACCGAGACCGCGGGCAAGCCGCCCCGCAACTAGGGGAACTCGTGGCGGACGGTCAGGACGACGCGGCCGGGGGCCGGTTCGGAGAGGGCCCAGCGCTTGCGCGCGAGGCGCGCGAGGAAGCGCTCGTCGTGGCTCACGAGCAGCATCGCGCAGGGGGCGTCCGCCAGGGCGTCCTCCAGGCAGAGGATCCCCGGCAGGTCGAGGTGGTTCGTGGGCTCGTCCATCACGATGAGGTGCGGGCCGCGCGCGATGCCGAGCGCGAGCAGCAGCTTGCGCACCTCGCCCGGCGAGGGCTGCGCGGACTCGAGCAGGCGCCCGGGGCGCGACCCGAGGCGCGAGAAGCGCGTCATCACGTCGCCGAGCCGGTCGTCCGGGAGCTTCTTCGCCTCGGCGAGGACGCGGGCGGACTCCTCCGCGGAGATCTCCTGCGGGACGAGGACGAGGTGCTCGGCCGGGACGTTGAAGCGCGGCGCGAGCGCGCGCAGGAGCGTCGACTTGCCGAGGCCGTTCGGGCCGGTGAGCGCGATGCGGTCGGTCGGCGCGATCTCGAGGTCCGGGTAGGACAGCGTGCGCCCCGGGCCGAGCGGCAGCTCGCCGGCGGGGGCGCGCAGGACGAAGTTGCGGCGCGAGACGTCGGCGTCCTCGAGCCAGAACCCGGTGGCGAACTCCTTGCGGACGTGGAACGCGGCGCGCGAGGCCTGCGTCTTGGCCGCCCGCTTCGCGAGCGCGGCGGACTGCTTGCCCGCCCAGGCGTCCTTGCCCGTGAGCTTGGCGAGGTTGCGCTCGGCCTTGCCGTCGTGGTCCCACTTGTTGTGCTTCGCGTCCTTCGTCTTCGCCTTGGTCTTCGCGGCCATCCGCTCGCCCTCCTCGCGGCGCTCCTGCGCGGCGGCGCGGAGGCGTTCGGCGGCGTGCTTCGCGGCGTCGTCCTGCGCGCGGGCGGAGGTCTGCTCGCGGCGGTCCTGCTCCATGCCCTGCGTGACGCCGCCCGGGCGCAGCGTCGCGTCCGGCGGGACGAGGAAGAGGCACTGCGCGCAGAGGTCGTCCAGCAGCTCGCGGTCGTGGCTCACCAGGAGGCCCGTGCCGCGGTAGCGGCGCAGCGCGGCGAGGAGGACGGCGCGCGCGGCGGCGTCGAGGTGGTTCGTGGGCTCGTCGAGGGCGAGCAGCCCGGGCGCGCGCCAGAGGGCGATCGCGATCTGGAGGCGCTTGCGCTCGCCGTGCGAGAGCGTGCCCCAGCGCTCCTCCCAGTCGTCCTCGACGCCGAGGTCGACGCGGGCCTGCCACGCCTCGGCGTCGGACGAGGCGAAGAACTCGGCCATCCCCTCCGGCGGGTCGTCCGTGCGCTGCACGACGTAGAGCGCGGAGGCGGGGCGGGAGATCGTCCCGTCCGCGGGCTCGAGCTCGCCGGAGGCGAGGCGCAGCAGCGTCGTCTTGCCGCAGCCGTTCGCGCCGACGATGCCCGTCCATCCGCTCCCGAGATGGACGGAGAGCCCGCGCAGCAGCGGCGCGGCCATCCCTGGGAAGGCGAACGACACCTTGTCGAAAGAGAGCGTATCGGACGGCATGGACGCGATCCTACGCGCGGGCGCGGGCGGCCTTGAGCGTGTTCGCGAGGAGCATCGTGATGGTCATCGGGCCGACGCCGCCGGGGACGGGGGTGACGAGGGATGCGACGGGGTCGACGGCCTCGTGGTCGACGTCGCCGACGAGGCGGTAGCCGCGGGGCTTCGTCGCGTCGGGGACGCGGTTCACGCCGACGTCGATCACGACCGCGCCGGGCTTCACCATGCCGGCGCCGACGGTCCCCGGGCGGCCCGCGGCGACGACGAGGATGTCCGCCTCGCGCGTGAAGGCGCCGAGGTCGGGCGTGGCGGTGTGGCAGAGCGTCACGGTCGCGTTGCCGCCGCGGCCCTTGCGCGAGAGCAGCGCGGCGAGGGGCTTGCCGACGATGTTGCTGCGGCCGACGACGACGGCGTGCTTGCCGGCCGGGTCGACGCCGCTGCGCAGCAGCAGCTCGACGATGCCCGCGGGCGTGCAGGGGACGAACGTGTCGAGCCCGACGAGGAGGCGGCCGAGCGAGACGGGATGGAAGCCGTCGACGTCCTTCTCCGGCGCGATGGCGCGGATCACGGCCTGCTCGTCGAGGCCCTTCGGGAGCGGGAGCTGGACGAGGATGCCGTCGACCTCCGGGTCGACGTCGAGGCGCGCGACCTCGGCGAGGAGCGTCTCCTGCGGGACGTCCGCGGGGAGGCGGACGGGGAACGAGCGGATGCCGGCCTCGGCGCAGGCGCGCTCCTTGGCGGTCACGTAGGATACGGAGGCGGGGTTCTCGCCGGCGAGGACGACGGCGAGCCCGGGCGCGCGGCCCGTCCGCTCCCTGAACGCCGCGGCGCCGGCCGCGATCTCCGCGCGGATCTCCGCCGCGATCTTCTTTCCGTCGATGAGGGTCATGGGATGCCTTTCTCGCGCGCCGGCGCCGTGGCGCGCGGCGGCGGCCCCGGAGTCTACCGGAACGCGCCCCCGCGCGCAAGCGCGAAACGCGGCTTGCCGCCGCCGCGGCGCGTGTGGTAGACTGCGCGCCCATGCAAACGAAAGCAAAGAAGACGGTTCCGCGAACGCGCGAGGGGCTCACGCTGCTCGGCGGCGCGCGCCGGGCCGCGCCGAGGGACTACGACCCGTCGATCCTCGAGTGCTTCTCCAACCGCCATCCGGAGCTCGACGCGATGGTGACGCTGCGCTGCCCGGAGTTCACGACGCTCTGCCCGATCACCGGGCAGCCCGACTTCGGCGAGCTCGTCGTCCGCTACGTCCCCGCGGCGAAGCTCGTCGAGAGCAAGTCGCTCAAGCTCTACCTCTTCTCCTTCCGCAACCACGGCGACTTCCACGAGGACGTCTGCGCCGTCGTCCTGAAGGACCTGCGCGCCCTTCTCTCGCCGAAGTACATCGAGGTCCGCGGCCGGTTCCGCCCGCGCGGCGGCATCGCCATCCACCCGTTCGTCGCCTGGGGCGCCGCGAAGGGCGGCTGGGCGGACTTCGCGAGGGAGCGCCTGCTCGACGAGGACGTCGAGATCGCGGACGGCTAGCCCGCCCGTCCCGCGCCGTGCGCGGGGGTTGTCGCAACATCCAACCTTAAAAAACTACGAAATGAAGAAATCCCCCGAAAATCTGCTCGCGCTCGGCATGCTGTTCGCCGTCGCGCTGGTCCTGTCGAACGTCGTCGCGGCGAAGGTCGTCGCGACGGGCATCCCCTTCCCGGGCGGCACGCTCGCCTTCCCCGGCGCGGTGTTCTGCTACGCGATCACGTTCCTCGTCACGGACGTCGTGGGCGAGGTGTGGGGCCGGCGCGAGGCGCGCGCGGTCGTGCGCTGGGGCTTCGCCGCGCAGGTTCTCGCGGCGGCGCTGCTGCTGTTCACGCAGGCGCTCCCGGCCGCGAACCCCGAGGTGCAGGACGCCTACCGGACGCTCCTCGGCCAGAACTGGGCCTTCGCCGGCGCGAGCCTCGCCGCCTACGCGCTGAGCCAGAGCTGGGACGTGTTCGTCTTCCACCGCATCCGCGACCGCGTCCTCGCGCGGCATCCGGACGGCCGCGGCCGCCGCTGGATCTGGAACAACGCCTCGACGATGTCGTCGCAGCTGCTGGACACCGTCGTCTTCGTCGGCCTCGCGTTCGGCTGCGGCCTCGGCTGGCTCTTCGACCCGGCCATGCGCCCGGCCCTCCTCTCGCTCATGCTCGGCCAGTATCTCGTGAAGCTCGCGCTCGCCGCGCTCGACACGATTCCGTTCTACTGCCTCACGAGGAACGCATAGGGGCGAACGCCCCTCCGACGTCTCTCCGGCGCAGAGCCCTACCGGTCGGCCGACAGGCCGGGGACGGTCGAGAGGGGAAGCTCCTCGCGGCCGTCGGGTCCGATCTGCTCGAAGGCGGCGATTCGGTTCGCCGCGCGGTCGTGCCAGACCCAGGCGAGGCCGTTCCGCCAGCGGCGCGCCATGTAGCGGTCGCCGTGGTGCTCGCGCGGCGCGGAGAAGCACGCGAGTAGCCCCTCGTGGCCGCCGATCGTGCGCGGCTCGGAAGAGAGGATCTCGATCCGGTTCGTGCGGACGACGCGCGCGTAGAAGTCGAGGAGGGCGTCCTCGCCGCGGATGGCGGAGGCGAGGCCCCAGCGGCGGAAGGTCGCGCGCGAGCGGCCCTTCTCCTGCTCGAAGGACACGAGAACGTTGGCCGGCAGCACGACCATGTCCTCGACGCGATAGTCGCGGGGCAGGACGGCATGGATCCCGAAGAGATTGTACTCGCAGACGTCCGGGTCGTCGTTGAAGTCGCACGAATCGAGAACGGGCGCGACGATCCCGCGGCGGGCGCGCGCGTCGGGGACGTCCTCGAAGATCCAGCGCACGAGCCGGCCGCCGGCGCGATCGTAGGCGAGCGCCTGGACGGGCAGGGCGCCGCCGTCGAGCCAGCCGACGAGGAACGCGCCGCGCTCCTCCGTCCGGAGGTCGTCGCGGCGCAGGCCGCGCTCGCGCGCCGCGGCGCGCCCGAGGAGGTTCTTCTCGAGGAACGTCGCCATCGTCGTCGCGCGGTCGGGCTCGCGCTCGCACGGCTCCCAGCTCGCGGTGGCGCGGAGTCCGGCGCGGTTCGCGAACTCGAGGCGGCCGTCGCGGTCCTCGACCGAGTAGCGCGAGACCTCCCAGTCGCCGGGGACGGCGCCGCGGAGATGGTGCCAGGCGAAGGGGGAGAAGCCTGCGGGAATCGGTTGGGCGGACATGCGGCGCAGTCTACCAGACCCCGCCACGGCGGGCAAGGCGGAAAAAGAAGGAGGCGCGCCCGATCGGGCGCGCCTCCGAGACAGCGGGCCTTGCGGCGGGCTACTTGATGATCTTGGTGACCGTGCCGGCGCCGACGGTGCGGCCGCCTTCGCGGATCGCGAAGCGCATCTTCTCCTCCAGGGCGGCGGGGTAGATGAGCGTGACCGTCATGTTGATGTTGTCGCCGGGCATGACCATCTCGACGCCCTCGGGGAGCTTGATGTCGCCCGTCACGTCCGCGGTGCGGATGTAGAACTGGGGACGGTAGCCCGGGAAGAACGCGGTGTGGCGGCCGCCCTCCTCCTTGGTGAGGACGTAGACCTGGGCCTCGAACTCGGTGTGCGGGGTGATGCTGCCGGGCTTCGCGAGGATCTGGCCGCGCTGGACCTCCTCCTTCTTCGTGCCGCGGAGCAGGCACCCGACGTTGTCGCCGGCCTGGCCCTGGTCGAGGGTCTTGCGGAACATCTCGACGCCCGTGATCGTGGTCTTCTGGGTGGGCTTGATGCCGACGATCTCGGCGTCGTCGCCGACCTTCACGACGCCGCGCTCGACGCGGCCCGTGACGACCGTGCCGCGGCCTTCGATCGAGAAGATGTCCTCGATGGGCATCATGAACGGCAGGTCGAGCTGGTGGACGGGGTCGGGGATGTAGTCGTCGAGCGTCTTGAGCAGCTCGTCGATGCACTTGCACGCGTCGTCGGTCGGGGACGTGGCCTGGGTGGCCGCGAGCGCCGAGCCGCGGACGATCGGCGTGTTGTCGCCGTCGAACTCGTACTTGTTCAGGAGCTCGCGGATCTCCATCTCGACGAGGTCCAGGAGCTCCGGATCGTCGACGAGGTCGACCTTGTTGAGGAAGACGACGATCTTCGGGACGCCGACCTGGCGGGCGAGCAGGACGTGCTCCTTCGTCTGCGGCATCGGGCCGTCGGCGGCGGAGACGACGAGGATCGCGCCGTCCATCTGCGCGGCGCCGACGATCATGTTCTTGACGAAGTCGGCGTGGCCGGGGCAGTCGACGTGCGCGTAGTGGCGCTTGTCGGAGCTGTACTCGACGTGCGAGGTGGCGATCGTGAGGATCTTGGTGGGGTCGCGGCGGCCGGCGGACTCGGAGGCCTTGGCGACCTGGTCGTAGGAGATGTTGTCGGCCAGGCCCTTGAGGGACTGGACGTGCGTCAGAGCGGCGGTGAGGGTCGTCTTGCCGTGGTCGACGTGGCCGATGGTGCCGACGTTGACGTGCGGTTTGTCACGGACGAAATTTTCCTTTGCCATGTTGAACCTTCTTGTATTTTGTTGTTGTTGTTTGTGGGTGAGGTAGTTTCGTGGGTGGAGCCCGTAATCGGAATCGGACCGATGACCTCGTCCTTACCAAGGACGCGCTCTACCGACTGAGCTATGCGGGCGGGTCAGACGAAAACGGGCGGGAGTCTCGCACATTCCGCGGAAAAGGTCAACCGAAAAAAACGGCTTTCGGAAGCCGGCCCCGGAACGGTCACCCGCGGGCGAGCCTCCCCGGGAGGGCGGCGGCGAGGTCCCGGTACGCCTCTCCGGGGAGCGGCGCGCCGGTGGCGGCGACGGCGACCTCGCACGGGCGGCCGTGCGTGCCGCGGATGCGGCCCCAGTCCTGGCAGGTGCGCGGGTGCAGCCACGGGCCGCGGTCGAAGAACAGCTCGCACGGGTCGTAGCCCGGCTTGTTGTGGATGTCGATGTGCGTCGCGTAGTCCGGCGCCTCGCGGCGGTCCGCCCACCACGGGTAGGCGCACCACGAGCCCGCCTTCGCGAGGAGCAGCAGGTCGCCCGCGGCGGGGTGCGCCCACGCGCCGCCGTTCTCGCGCGCGTCGATGCGCTCGTAGGCGCCGGTCGCGGCGAGGGCGTCGCGCACGAACGGGACGTCGTCCGGATCGCGGACGTAGACGTGCGCCACCTCGTGGTCGCACATCGCGAACGCCTTGGAGCGGGCGAAGTCCGGATAGGCGCGCCCGCCGAGCTCGCGCACGGCGAAGAGCCCGGCGCGTCGCAGCGCGGCGTTCGGGAGGGCGGGCGGGAGCGTCGCGGGCGCGATGCCGTACTCGCCGAGCACCGCGAGGTCCGCGCCGGCCTTCTCCGCGAAGGCGGCGAGGCGCTCGAGCTGGCGGCGGAAGAAATCGAAGGCGCGCCCGCAGCGCGGATCGTCCGGCCCGAAGCGCTGTGCGTCGTAGTCGAGCGTCGGGAGGTAGAGGAACGCGACGTCCGGGTCGTAGCGGCCGGCCGCGGCGAGGAAGTCCGCGAGGCAGGCGTCGCCCGCCTTCGGGTGCGCGAGCGGGCCCCAGTAGCGCCAGAGCGGGAAGGCGCCGTTCGCCTTGCGCAGGGCCTCGTCCGCCTCGGGCGGGACGGTGTAGCGGTAGAGGATCGAGCCGCCCCCGTGCTTGTGGATGTGGGCGGGGGAGACCAGGAAGTCGACGTCCTCGCCGATGCTCTGCTGGAAGAAGAACATCCCGACCGTCGCGCCCGCGGCGCGGGCCGCGTCCCAGACGCGCGGGCCCAGGACGAGCTCCGAGGACTGCTCCCAGAACGACGGCCGACGCGTCGCGTGGCACCACCAGCCGTTGCTCGTCATGCCGTGCGCGGCGGGGTCGAGCCCGGTGCGGAGCGTGGCCTGCGCGACGCAGGTGACGGCCGGGTAGACCGACTCCGCGGCGCGGAACTCCAGGCCCGCCAGGCGCGTCGCGCCGCGGCGTTCGAGGTCCCTCCAGCCGAGGCCGGCGACACTGAGGACGAGGTGCTTCATGGCGGCGATTCTACCACGCGGTCCGCGCCGGGCGCAAGGCGCGGGGGGCGGATCCGTCGGACGGCGTGTTTCCGCTTGGAATCGAAGGGGGCTTCTGGTATACTGGGGCCCGTCCGCGCGCCCATTCCGGGCGCCGGCGCGAAACCCAAGAACCTCCGCCCCGCCCGGGGCAAGAACCGGAGACCCGACATGACCTACGAAATGACCGGCACGATCAAGAAGATCGGCGACCTGCAGACCTTCCCCAGCGGCTTCGAGAAGCGCGAGCTGCTGCTCAACGACGAGGACCCGCGCTTCCCCCAGGACATCGCGTTCAGCTTCACGCGCGACCGCACCAAGCTCCTCGACCAGTTCGCCGAGGGCGAGCGCGCGAAGGTGTCCTTCGACATCCGCTGCCGCGAGTTCAACGACCGCCACTACATCGACCTGAACGCCTGGCGCATCGAGCGCCCCGCGGACGCCTCCCCCGCCGCCGGCATGCCCGGCGCGCCGGCGGCCGCCCCGGCCCCCGCGCCCG
>CACWKU010000093.1 GCA_902761575.1 uncultured bacterium | reverse complement strand
GACGGCGCGGCTGCTCCTCGGCGGCATCGCCTGCGCGTATCTCTTCGGCGCCGGCACGATGCTCTGCCAGCTCGCGCTCTCGCCGTGGGAGAGCTTCTCGATGGCGCACTGGAGCCTCGGCGGGATCGTCGTGCCGGAAGGCCCCTGGCGCTTCGCGCTCCCCGCCGCGTGGTGCGCCTCGCTCGCGCTCGCGGCCCTGTCGCGTCCGCTCGACGCGCTCCTCGCGGGCGACGACGCCGCGCTCTCACACGGCCTCGATCCGGCTCGCCTGCGCCTCTCGCTGCTCGCCGCCTCGGCGCTCCTCGTCGCCTGCGCCGTGGCGGTGTGCGGCCCCGTGGGCTTCGTGGGCCTCCTCGTCCCGCACCTCGCGCGCCTCCTCGCGGGCGCCGCACATCGCCGGCTCCTCCCCGCCTGCGCCGTCGGCGGCGGCCTCTTCCTCGCCCTCTGCGACGCCGCCGCGCGCGCCCTCCCCCTCGCCGCGACCCCGCCCGTCGGCGTCGTCACCGCCGCCCTCGGCGCCCCCGCGCTCGTCTTCCTCCTCGCCCGCAAGTCCTCCGTGGCGGGGTGAGGGGCGCGCCCCTCACCCCGCCACGGAGGGCGTTGAATGCACAACATCCTTGTTTCTCATCCAAGCCGAATGACATTTGACATGAAAGCTCTTCAAATCGTCCAGGGCGACATCACGACGCTCACGGTCGACGCCATCGTCAACGCGGCCAACCAGATGATGCTGGGCGGCGGCGGGGTGGACGGCGCCATCCACCGCGCCGCCGGCCCCGAACTCTACGAAGCCTGCCTCAAGGTCCCGGAAGTCCGGCCGGGCGTCCGCTGCCCGACCGGCGAAGCGCGCATCACGCCGGGATTCCGCCTGCCCGCCAAGTTCGTCATCCACACCGTCGGCCCCGTCTACCGCGACGGCCTCCACGGCGAATCCGAACTCCTCGCCGCCTGCTACCGCAACGCCCTCGCCCTCGCCGCGGAGAACGCCTGCCGCTCCATCGCCTTCCCCTGCATCTCCACGGGCGTCTACGGCTATCCCCTCGAAGATGCTGCGAGAATCGCGATCCGGGAAGTCCAAGCCGCCGTGTCCGCCCGCGCGTCCGCGCGGCCGGACATGACGCCGGACATGGAAGTGATCTTCTGCTGCTTCTCGGAGCGAGACAAGCAGGTCTACGACCGCATCGTCCAAGCTCCCGGAGGCTGACGCCGCGATCAGCCGAGCTTCGCCCGAAGTGTGTTCCGGGAGATTCCGAGGATCCGCGCGGCCTCGGAGGCGTTCTTCCCGTGCCGCTCCCACACGGCGCGAATATGCGCCCGCACGACCTCGTCGAGCGGCGCGTCCGCGCCGAGTGTTGCAGGGCCGGTCCCGTTGAGTGTTGCAGGGGCGGTCCCGTCCGCCCCGAGTGTTGCCCGTGCGCCACCATGCGCCCGTTCCTCGTCCAGCAGCTCCGCGATCGTCCGGTCCTCGAAGACCGCCGCCCGCTCCAGCACGTTCGAGAGCTGCCGGACGTTCCCCGGCCAGTCCCACGCCGCCAGGAGCGCGACGTCTTCCTCCGAAACCGGCTTGCGACCCGGCGCGAAGGACCGCCAGAGGTCCTGCACGAGGGCGCGGAAGTCCTCCTTGCGGGCGCGCAGCGGCGGCACTTCGAGCGCGATGGTGGAGAGACGCCAGTAGAGGTCCGCGCGGAAACGCCCCTCCCGCACGAGCGCCGCGAGGTCGCGGTTGCTCGCCGCGACGACCCGCACGTCCACCCTCGTCTCCGGTTCGCCCACCGGATGGATCCGACCCTCCTGCAGCACGCGCAGCAGCACGCCCTGCAGGTCTCCCGGCAGCTCGGAGATCTCGTCGAGGAAGAGCGTTCCGCCGTCCGCCTCGCGGAAGAGGCCGCGGCTCGCTTCGACCGCGCCCGTGAAGGCGCCCCGGGCGTGCCCGAAGAGCCGGCTTTCCAGCAGGTCCTTCGCGACCGTCGCGCAGTTGAACGCGAGGAAGGACCCCTTCCGCCCCGACTGCACGTGGATCTGCTGCGCCACCGTCTCCTTGCCGACGCCGCTCTCGCCCGTCACGAGCACCCGCATCGCGCGGCTCTTCGCAACGCGCGCGATGTCCTTGCGCAACCGCCGCATCGCCGTGCTCGAGGTCTGCAGGCGCCGGTAGCCGAACGACCGGAACGCCTCGACGAGCCGCTTCGCCCCGGCGTCCCACCTCTCGGGCGGAACCCGCCCCGCCAGGTCGCGCGCGATCGATTCCAGCGCCGCGAAGTCGTGGCTGTTCGCGAAGCTCCACCCCGCCGCGTCGACGCGCTCCCGCCACGCCTTCGCGACCGCCGTCCGCGCCGGGTCGCCGTGCAGCTCCAGCAGGTCCTCCCCGCCGCCGAGCGCTTCCGCGACCGCGTCCGGCAGGTCGTCGCCGCCCACACGCACCTCGAAAAGCCTCCGCACGCCTTCCGGCACCTCCGGCGGAACCGGGAAGTCCGCCGCGCTGATCCAGCGGATTTTCGCGCCGGCTTTCCGCAACGCGCCGAACGCCGCCGCGAGCCGCGCCGGCTCGGCCGAGAGCCCCACGCCGAGCAGCAGGACCTCGCGGAAGCCGCCGCCCGCCCGCTCCGCCAGCACGTCCGGCAGCGCCTGCCGGCTCGCGAAGGACACCTCCGCGCCCGCCCGCTTCCGCAGCGCGATCGCCGTGGCGAAGAGGTATTCCCACAGGTCGCCCAGCCCGGAAACGACCAGCACCGGGGCGGATGGTCCCGCCCCATGCAAAACTCTCCGATTCTCTGTCATGTCGTTATTCCCTTCTCCTCGTCATCAATCCCGCGCCCCGGCGAGTGTTGCAGGGCCGGTCCCATCCGGCCCGGAGTTTTGCAAGGGCATTACCATGCGCCCGATCAAATCCCCCATCTCGTGGCACCTTCTGTACAGCGTCGCATTGTCCAGCTTTCCCGCCTGAGGCTCGTAGAGAGAGAGGAAGAGCATTCGCCCTTCCGCGCAGAGCGCCTCCTTGTTCCGCGTCGGGTGCCATCTCGGCGGAAAACCGTCCGGCGTGAGCACCACCAGCGATCCTCCGGCTTTGAAGATCGCGTTCCCGCAGGCCTTCTCGCACGCGCTCATGAAGGTTCCCACGCCCGCGCCGCCGGGGCCGGTTCTCTCCGCGCGGCCGATCGCCTCGCTCCACTCCGGTCCGCCTTCGCGCCACGAGCGCGAGCACCGGAAGGGCTCGAGGACCGGCAGATCCAGCAGCTCCTCGTTGCCGTAGGCGTGCCAGGTCCTTCCGGCGAAAACGATGTCGCGCACGGTCGTGAAAAAGCGCCGGTTCCGCTGCCGCCGCCACGCCCGCAACCCGTTTTCGCGGATGTATCTCGTGAACGCGGCGAGCTGCCCGTCCTTCTTCACGATCCAGTCGTGCCACTCCCTTTCGAAGACCGGCGCGGGCGGGCCGGGCTTCGGGGCGGATGGTTCCGCCCCGTGCAATACTCTCTCCTGTTCTGCCCCGAGTGTTGCAAGGGCGCTGCCATCCGCCCGTTCCGCCGCCTCGGAGAGTGTTGCGCGGGCGGTCCCATCCACCCGAAGTTCCCAGTATTCCCTCGCCATCGCCTTTTCCAGCTGATATACATATTTCCCCAGCGCCAGCCGATCGGGCGTATCCTCGATCTTGAGCAGCAGGTGGATGTGGTCCGGCATAATTGCGAAGCACTCGATCGGGGCGATGCCGCGCCACTTTCCGGCGAAGCTCCGGATGATCCGCGAAAACGCCGTGTATTCCGGCGTCGCCTCCAGATACCGGCCGTCCGCAGGCGGCTCTTCCGAAGCGACCACGCGGGAAAACGCCGGAAGCCCCGGAAGCTTCTTCAGCGTGACCATGTAGAAGAACGGTCTTTTGTAGTCGAATCCCGGCAGCCGGCCCATGGAAAACCCTCGTGTCTTTGCAATGCCGCAAAGGATAGCACGGCCAGACCGGGAAAGCAAGAACAATTGCACGATTCTTGCGCATCTGCTCATTTCTTGCGCCAACCGAGGCCGGTGCGGAGGGTGCCGCCCCGTGCAACACTCTCCGATTCTCCTTTCCTCCGCGGCCGGTCCGGCGCCAGCCCCGCTCCCCCTGCGAGTCTTGCACGGGCAGTCCCATCCGCCCCGCGTTGGCACGCCCTTTGCTCTTCTCGTTTTGCGCCATGCCCGAAGGTTCCGCTTGCGCGGCGGGTCGCGCCCATGATACTCTTCCTCTCGCCGAGGCACGGCCAGGAGACTCCCGAAAACACGTCAACCCATGAGTGAATACTGCAAATACTGCGGAAAGTCGTACCCGGACGCCCGGACCCTCTTGAACAACTCCTGCCCGCTCCATCCCGCCGGACGCGGCAACCACGTTCTTTTCGAGGGAGCCCAAAGCGGACCGTTCATCTGCATCCACTGCGGGGAAAAGAGAACGGAGCTCCGGCCTCTCGTGACGAACCGCTGCCCGCGCAATCCGGACGGCCGCAACCACGAGGCCTTTGAGGGGAATCCGCACGGCCCGTTCCGTTGCAAGTTCTGCGGCCGCCCGTATCCCGACATCCGCACCATGGTCACCAACCGCTGCACCAAGAACCCCGAACGCGGCGGGAATCATAGTCCGGCACGGTAGAAAGAGTCGGCACTCGGTTGTCCGAGTCTCGTTTACGAACAACCACAAACAAACCCTAAACAAGAAAGGTCATTCAATGGAAAAGCCCACAAACTGGAACTACGATGCGCTTGCAAAGGAACTCGCAGAAAACCACGATTGCGACGAAGCTACAATTCCGTTTTTGCTTGAGGAGGCAAGAAAGCGGCGCGATGGCGAAGTGATCGCTGATTTGGCGGAATGGTTTGACGATGGTGAAGATCATCATCGATTCTTGGAATTGGCAACTGAAGCTGCCGAACTTGGTTCGCCTCGCGCCAATTTCTGGCTTGGAAACGAATACCGCTGGGGGACACACTTGCCACGTGATTTCGAGAAAGCGTTCGCTTGTTATCAGAGGTGTGATGATTACGACTGGGTTCCTATTGATCCGGAGGAGAACACAGAATATGAAATCGATGGTGAAGTCGAGGTGACGGCAGATATGTTGCTGTCCGATTCTGGCGGTGATATTGGATGGTGGTTGTTTGTGCTTGAGAAGCATCCATCGCGGTCACTAAAATGTGGCATGGCAGATTGGTTCATGAAGCAGGGTGGCGACGAGAATCGCGAAAGAGCATTGAAACTGCTGGAAGAGTCCGCCAACGATGGGTTTGAGTTCGCGTTTTTGAAACTGCTTGAATTCTATTCAAGTGGGGATTTCAAAGATATTGAAAAAGGCAGGCATTGGTTCTACAAGGCCGAAGAGCATGGATTTGACGAAGCATGCTTTGCCGATGCGCTTGGGGTGGAAAGTCTTGAATGTAGGAAACTGAAGGCTGCCGCCGATTTGGGAGATCGTAAAGCCGCCGCAAAACTGGCGTGCGCCTATCTGCATGGCGGATATGGTGATTACATTTGTTGTGCGAAAGACGAAGCGTTAGCCCGGCAGTATGGTGTCTTAGCAAGTCTAGATGAAGACGGCATGGACGAATTGATTGCTGGATTGGATGTCAATAGTGTTCAGGATGGAAAGTTCTTGAGCGATCTTTCGAAAAATTGATACCACAACCGAAGAATAGGCTGGACAATCATCAGACACTCAGAAATGCATCAATGCTTGTTGAGACCTGCGAGCCTTAGTTTTCAACCATCGCATCAAGAATCTCCGAACGCAACGGATGCCACAGGCCGGCAAGATGAACAAAACCAACGTGCCACAAATATTTCCGTCATGAATGAACTGTCTTTATCTTCGCTCACCTCGCTGCTAGCTCGAATTGACGCAATGCTAGCAAAAGACCAAGAGCACAAGAACCGGTATGGTTTGGATTTCAATGTGTTTCGTCTTTGCGGAGTCGATCATTATGAAACAAAGCATTCTTCAATTCTTGCGGCATTATTGGATCCCAAAGGAACACATGGCCTTGGAACTGCGTTTCTTCAATCTTTTTTGGATAAGATTCCGGCATCTGAAGCTATTGGCCGAGAGCGACTTATTGCTTCAACCGATTCGCGTGTCCAGACGGAGGTGCCGGTGGATTCCGACAACGAAAATCTTGGACGAGTCGACATTCTCATTAACGACGTTGCTAATCAATGGAGCATTGTGATTGAAAACAAAATATTCGCTTCCGAAGGCGCAAATCAAATCGCTCGATATCGAAGATGGCTGGACACCAAACAAACCAATTTCACCCGGTATATTCTGTTCCTAACTTTGGACGGCCATGCGCCTGGCACAGATAATCATCAACCACTACCGGAGTCTAAAGTTTCAGTATTGAGGATGTCTTGGAAACACGACATTCTTTCTTGGTTGAGTGAATGTGTTCGGCTTGCCGTTGAACGCCCGTTTGTCCGGGAAACACTGCGTCAATACATAAATCTCGTTAAACAACTAACAGAAGGGTTGACCATGTCTGAGGAACTGAACAGGGAAATTGTCTCACTAGCAACAAAAGATTACGAAACGTTTCGCGGTGTTGTTCAACTTATGCGACAAAAGTCTGCTATCTTCAATACTCTTGCCGATAGAGTCGCAACGAAACTGAAAACGCATCTTGGTGAGACAAACAATGCTTTCTGGACATGGGAGACGAGAAGTTCATCAGATCCCTTTTCGAAATCCGACGAGTTCATTTTTCTTCGACATGTTTCGTCCAAACTAATTGTTCGAATCGCGCCTGAGTCGATTCAAGAAATCAAAAAGGTTTATGTAGGCATGAAAAGGGAAGATTGCCTAATGGATGATAGTCAGGTTATGAGAATTCGTGAAGGATTGATTCACGAATATGGATGGGAATGGAAAGGAAACACGGATTGGGTTTGTTGGAAGTATCTTCCCAACGATTGCTCGTGGTGGAATGGGGACTTTTTCCTTGACTGGCTAGCCGGCGACAGGCGGAACGTTCTTTCTACTATTGAAAACACATTGGACGAGATCAACACAACGATTGCATCAATGAATACTGCCGGACAAGTGGTCTCGATTTGACCGATTGTTACATCGAATGAGAAAAGGGCCGGGAACGAGCGTTCCCGGCCCTTTTGCGCATTGGCATGGCGGGTGCTTTCGGGTGGGGTGAACCCATCAACCGAAAGGAGTCCATGCAAACACCAACCGAACAACTGTCATCACCGAATTCCAAAGCACCACCGGCGCGGCGGTTGCGGCCGGAACCGCGAACCGAAGGCGGAGGTTCGATGCAATTCCCCGTCGGCACGACACCCGACGGGCGGGAAGTCACGGGCGACTTCGGGCAAACGCCGCATGTCCTGGTCGGCGGAATCGCGGGAAGCGGAAAGACGCATTTCCTCCATTCGCTGATCCGTTCGCTCGCGGAGAGCCGTTCGCCCATCGAACTCCGGCTCGTCCTGTTTGACGCGAGAAGGGTCGAGTTCCGCGACTACGCAGGACTGCCCCATCTGCTTTGCCGCATCGCCCGCGATACGGGCGAAGCCCTCGCCGCGCTCCGCAAACTGGAACGGAAGCTGGAACGCCGGCTGGAATCGTATGCCTGCACGGACTGCGCCGACATCGACGAATGGAACCGGCGCGGAGACCGGGGCGTTCATGCGCGCATCGTCGCGGTCGTGGACGCATTCTCCGACTACATGTGCGCCAAGGGTGCGGTCGTGGAGCCGCTTGTCTGCCGTCTTGCCGCGGACGGCGCCAGAGCCGGCATCCACCTCGTGATCGCCTCGTCCCGTTCCGACTGCGCCAACATCTTCACCGATGCGATGCTCTCCGCCTTTCCCGGACGCATGGCGTTCCGCACCTCATCCCGACGGAGTTCGGAACGCTTTGCCGGCGTGCCGGACGCGGCGGAATGCAAAGGCCTCGGAGACGGTTTTTGGCGCGAACCGTCCGGCGAACTGCTTCGGGTGCAAACCCCGTTTGTTGGCGAGACATGGAGGGAACCATGAACGACGACAACTTGTGGAACGAATATCTGGCCCTCTCGCCGTGGCGGAGCCGGAAGTTGCGCGGGTGGGACGACCTGGGCGGCGGAAACTGGGCCGCGCTCCTGGCGCGGCATCCCGGATTCGCGGTCGCCTGCGACTGGCGGAAGCTGTCCGGCGCCGACTGGGCCGAGCTGTTGGCCGAACGCCCGGAGTTCGGGAACCGGTGCGACCGCTGGCGCGAGATGGACGGAACGGACTGGGCGTGGCTCCTCCGGAAGCGGCCGCGATTCGCGGACCGGTGCGACTGGAGCAAACTGAAAGGGAGCGACTGGCGGGATCTTCTTGCCAAACGCCCCGGGTTCGCGGCGCATTGCGACTGGTCGAAACTGCCGGGCGCGCGGATGGCGGAAATCGTCCTCGACCATCCGCGGTTCCTGGACCGGTGCGACGAACGGAAGCTGCGACGGACCGGGCTGGGGCGGCTGTTGCGGACGCTGTTGCGGCCGGACGGCGGACGGGGGACGGCCCAGCCCGCATTCGGGCATGGCGACGCAATACGCGTGATCGTCCGCCGGCCGGAGTTCGCGGACCGTTTCGGCAAGTGGGAAAGGTTCCTCCCCTGCGAGTGGGGATGGCTCCTGCAAGCGCGCCCGGAATTCGCAAGACGCTGCGACAAGTGGAACGGGCTGGACGCCGTCGAATGGGAAAACCTCCTGGAAGCGCAACCGCGCTTCGCCGACCGCTGCGTCCGTTGGAACGAATTCGACGGATTCCTCTGGCAACAGTTGCTCCGCAAGCGCCCCGGACTCGCCGGGCATTGCGACTGGTCCAAGCTGGACGGCGGCGACTGGGCATCGCTGCTGCGGGAGCGGCCGCGTTTCGCCGGCAAGTGCGACTGGTCGAAACTCGACGAGGTCGACTGGTTCCGGCTTCTCGACAAGCGGCCACAATTCGCCGGACGCTGCCCGGAAAGCGTCTTCGCCTATTGGATGAAGCGCGGCTTTTCCTTTTCTCGGCGATCCGGTAGAATCGGCGGGGTTGAACGACAATGAGGATCAACAGCCATACTCTCCCTCTCATCGCCGCCCGGGCTCGAAGCGGGCGGGTGGTGGCGTTCGACACGGAGACGACGGGCGGGACGGCGTGGGACGAGATCTGCCAGATCGCCGCGGCGGAGTTCGTCGATGGGGCGCTGGCGCGGAAGATGGCGGTCTACGTTCGGCCGACGTGCCCGATGAACCCGTGGGCGGAGGCAATCCACGGGCTGTCGATGCCGTTTCTCCGGGAGCACGGCATCGCGCCGGAGGAGGCGATGCGGCGGTTCTTCGACTTCGTCGGCGAGGACGCGCTGCTCGTCGCCCACAACGCCGCGTTCGACCTGCGGATGCTCCGACAGGAGTGCGGCAAGTTCGACCTGTGCTTCGATTGCGGCGGTCTCGAAACATGCGACACGCTCGCGCTTTCGCGCCGGCTCCGGCCCGACCTGCCCAATCACCGGCTCGCGACGCTCGTCGAGCGGCTCCCCGTCGACGGCGTCAACAGCCACGACGCCCTCGACGACGCCCTCGCCTGCGCGGGCGCGTTCTTCAAGCTGCTGGAGGGGCGGCCCTGACCGTCATCGGTTGAAGGACCGGATCTTCTCGAGCATGGAGGCGTTCCAAGCGGCGTCGCCGGGAAGCTGGCGGCGGCAGTTGCCGTCGGGGTCGCGGGCGAAGGAAGCGCCGCCGTCCGGCGCGATCTCGACGGTCCCGCGATCGCCCAGCGCGAACGGGGCGTCGCCCTCCACGGCCTGGACGACAGCGAGCGGGTCCCACATCCGCTGTCCCGTGTCGCAGTCGCATTGCAGGTAGACCTGCCGGATCGGGTGGCGGTCGGTCGGGCCAATGTCGGAGAGGACCAGCGCGGGGGGATAGTCGATCGCGTCGCCGACCTCGGCGGTGGAGAAGACGACGTCCACGTCCCGGGGCCACAGGCGGAAGAACGTCCGGACCGCCTCCGGATCCATGGCGAAGTTGTATTCGGGCTCGGCGTCCTTCGCGAACGCGCCGCCCATCACGATCGCGCGCGCGACCTTCCGGCGGACGAGCTCCGCGCCGCCGAGGGGCGAAAGGTCGTCCGGCGGCGACTCCAGCAGCTGCGCGAGGCAGGTGAGAAAGCCGATCGAGCAGATCGTGACGCTTCCGTCGGGCTGCCCGGCGAGGAGCCGCCGGTAGAGGACCCAGCCGTCGGGGCGGCCGTCGGGACCGGGCGCGGCGCGGGGGAAGAGGGGGCGGCCGTCGGCGTCCGTCGAGTCCGCCACGTGCGCGTAGTCGATGAAGACCATCGCCTTCTCCGGGCCGCGGCGGACGAGGCCGACGGGCAGGTCGGGGCGGCCCGCCCAGGCGTTCATCGCGTCGACGAACGCCGCGTTCGCCTCGCCCGGGCGGTCGACGACCACGCCGAGCAGCCGGCACCTCCCGGCTTCCTCGTAGCGGTAGAGCATCTCGAGGGCGAAGAGGTCGTCGGTCGACGAGCCGACATCGGTGTCGAGGATGATGCGCGGCGCGCCGCCGCCCGCGGCCGGCGGCGCCGAGCGGCAGCCGGCGGGGAGCGAGGCGGCGAGGCAGAGCGCCGAAAGGGCGGCGAACGGCATGACGCTTTTCATGGCGACGATTCTAGACCAATCGCGCCGGCCTGTCCACGAAAACGAAACAATCGCGACCGCGCTTGCATGCCGAGACGGAAGATGGTAGGTTCCTCGGCATGGAAGGGATTCTGCAGCGGCGCTTTCTTCTCCTCGCGGCGGCGGTGCTCGGCATCGGCGCCGTGGCGGGGTGCGGACCCCGCCACGCGGCGGACCCCGCGGGCGACGGGCCGCGGATCGTCTCGTTCCTGCCGAGCGGGACGGAGACGCTCTTCGCGCTCGGGCTCGGGGACTGCGTCGTCGGGCGGTCGCGCTTCTGCGACTTCCCGCCGGAGGCCGCGGCGCTCCCGGTCGTGGGCGACCTCTTCGCCGCGAACGAGGACGCGCTCGCGGCGCTGCGGCCCACGCACGCGGTGCTGGGGAACGCGGACGCGCCGCAGGCGGCGCTTCTGCGCGCGCTCGGATGCGAGATCGTCGAGGGTCGCGCGGAGACCGCGGCGGACGTGCTGGCCTTCGCGGACACGCTGGGCGAATTGTTTCCAGGGCGAACGAACGGCCTCGCAAACGCCGGAACGCGGTGGCGGGAGGAGATGGAGAAGATTTCTCACGCAGAGAGCGCAGAGGCCTTTGCTCCGGCCCGGCTCGTGGATGGCGTCTCGCGTCTTGAATCTCACGCAGAGAGCGCAGAGAACGCAGAGAGGGTCCTTGTGGTGGTCTCGCATGCTCCGGGGCGGTTCGGCGCAGCGTTCGCGGCGGGGGAAGGGACCTACCTCGACGAGATCCTGCGCGCGGCGGGGTTTGCCAACGCGCTCGCCGGCGTGTCCGGATATCCGTCGCTCGACCCCGACCGCATCGCCGCGCTCGCGCCGGATCTGCTGATCGACGTCCACCCCGACGGCGACCCGCCGGATGAGGACGCCTGGTCCTACCTTCCGAAGACCCGTGTCGAAACCCTGCACGACACGGCCGCGCTTCGCCCGGGACCGCGGCTTCCGGAAGTTCTCGAACGGTTCCGGGCGCTCAGGCGTTGAACAGCGACTGCGCGTAGCGGACCGAGCCCATCGCGTCCTTGGAGTAGAAGTCCGCTCCGATGCGGTCGGCGTGCTCCTGCGTGAGGACGGCGCCGCCGACTCCGGCGGGACGTCCTTGCCGAGGTCGACGACGTCGAAGCCGTAGTTCTCCAGCAGCGCGCGGACGATGTTCTTGCCGATGTCGTGGACGTCGCCCTTCACGGTCGCGAGGACGATCCGCCCCGCGCTCTCGCGCGCCGCGCCGCGCGCGGCGAGCGCCTTCTTGATCTCCTCGAACGCCGCCGAGGCGGCGTCCGCCGCGACGAGCAGCTGCGGCAGGAAGAGCGTGCCCTCCTCGAAGCGCCTCCCGACCTCGTCGAGCGCCGGTACGATCGAGCCGTCGATGAGCGCGAGCGGCGCCTCGCCCGCGGCGAGGGCCTCCGCCGCGAGCTTCGCGGCCTCGGCCGCGATGCCGCGGCGGACCGCGGCGGCGAGCGGCGAGCCGCTCGCCGCCGGGTTCAAGGTTGAAAGGGTTGAAAAGGTTAAATGTGTGGCGTTTCCTTCCACCCTTTCAACCTTTTCAACCTTTTCAACCTTTTCAACCCCACCCGCCGGAACCGGCGGGTGCGTCCGGATGTAGGTCTCGCAGTGCGGGTCGAGGCCGAGGAGGGCGCGGTAGGTCTCGTAGGCGTCCATCATCGGGGCGCTCTGCGGGTTGACGATCGCCGCGGTGAGGCCCGCACGGAGGGCGAGGAGGAAGAAGGCGGCGTTGACGGTCTCGCGGCGCGGGAGGCCGAAGGAGACGTTGGAGACGCCGAGGACGCACCCGACGCCGAGCTCGTCGCGGATCAGCCGGACGGCGCGCAGCGTGACGTCCGCCGCGCGCGGGTCGGCGCTCACGGCGAGGCAGAGCGGGTCAATCACGACGTCGCGGCGGTCGATGCCGCGCGCCTCGGCCTCGCCGACGATCCGGCGCGCGACCTCGAGCCGGCCCTCGGCGGTCTCGGGGATGCCGGCGTCGTCGAGGCAGAGTCCGACCACGACGCCGCCGTACTTCTTCACGAGCGGGAGGACGGCCTCGAGCGACGCGGCCTTGCCGCTCACGCTGTTCACCATCGGCTTGCCCGCGTAGACGCGAAGCGCGGCCTCCATCGCGGCGGGGTCGGAGGTGTCGAGCTGCAGCGGGAGGTCGACGACGGCCTGGATCTCGCGCACGGCGCGCGGAAGGAGCGCCGTCTCGTCGAGGCCCGGGACGCCGACGTTCACG
Organism: uncultured bacterium; assembly: GCA_902761575.1. GTDB lineage: Bacteria > Verrucomicrobiota > Kiritimatiellia > RFP12 > UBA3636 > UBA3636. The sequence continues at coordinate 772 of CACWKU010000093.1, read as the reverse complement.
TCGAGCACGTGCGCGCCGGCCTCCTGCTGCGCGAGCGCCTGGCGCAGGACGTAGGGGAAGTCGCCCTCGCGCAGCGCAAGCTGGAAGCGCTTCTTGCCGGTGGGGTTGATGCGCTCGCCGACGATCGCCGGCGCTTCGTCGCACAGCTCGACCGCATGCGTCGCGGAGGAGACGACTGTGCGCGCCTTGCGCGCGACGGGGACGGTCGCGACGCCCTCGCAGGCGCGGCGCAGCGCGGCGACGTGCGCGGGCGTGGTGCCGCAGCAGCCGCCGAGGACGCGCGCGCCGCCGCGGGCGATCTCCGCCATGCGCGCGGCGAAGTCCTCCGGGCCGACGTCGTAGACCGTGCGGCCGGCGTCGACGCGCGGCAGGCCGGCGTTGGGCTTCACGATCACGGGAATCGACGAGAGCCGGACCATCTCCGCGGCGATCGGCGCGGCGGCGTCGGGGCCGAGGCCGCAGTTGAGGCCGAGGGCGTCGACGCCGATGCCCTCCAGCAGCGCGACCACCGCGGCGGGATCGGCGCCGCCGAGGAGCCGGCCGTTCTCGCCGAACGCGACCGTGGCGAAAACCGGGAGGGCGCAGTTCTCCTTCGCGGCGAGGACGGCGGCCTTGAGCTCGTAGGTGTCGCCCATCGTCTCGACCACCACGAGATCGGCGCCCGCCGCCGCGCCGAGGCGCACCTGTTCGGCGAACGCGTCATAGGCGGCGTCGCAGGCCCGGCGCACCTCTTTCTTTTCCAGATCGGGGTAATACTGCCGCAGCAGCGCGA
>CACWKU010000092.1 GCA_902761575.1 uncultured bacterium | reverse complement strand
GCCCTCGACACCGGCATGACGTTCAAGAACGGCTCCCGCACCGTCCTGACCTCCTTCGGCACGCTGCCGCACCTGATGCGCGCCGGCGTCGCGCACGTCCGCCTCGCGATCGGCGCCGCCGCCGGACAGGTCCGCGTCTGGGCGCTCTCGCCCACCGGCGCGCGCGTCCGTCAGGTCGACTGCACCGTCGCCGGCGGCGTCCTCGCCTTCGACGCCGACGTCGGCGCCGACCCTTCCGCCGCGACCTGCGCCTACGAGATCGTCCGCGCGCCGAAGACCGCCCCCGCGGTCTTCTCCGTCCGGACCGACCTGGTCGCCACCAACGACGCGTCGATCGCCGTCGCCGTCCCGTGGCTGGGGGAGGGGAGCGCCTCCGCGACGCTCGAGGTCGAGCTCGACACCGGCGCGCGCCGGACCGTCTCCCTCTCCGGGACCGGCATCGCGACCGTCTCCTTCGACGGCCTCGCGCCCGGCCGCGCCTACACCGCCACCGTCGTCGCGCGCGGCTCCAACGGCCTCGCCTCCGACCCCGCCACGCTCGTCTTCCGCACCAAGGGCCTCGCCGCGCCCGTCGTCGGACGTCCCGAGGCGGACGGCGTTCCGCCGATCTCGGTCTCCGGCTCGACCATGGACCTCTCGGTCGCCAACGCGGCGAAGGGCGCCTGGTACACCGTCTACACCAACGACGCCGTGTCGGGAACCTACCGCGCGGCCGTCTCGCTCCGCGCGGAGGCCGACGGCCTCCTCGAGTTCAAGGGAATCGCCGCCGACGAGGACGTCAAGTTCGTCCGCGTGGGCGCCGGCGACGCGCAGGTCCCCGCCGGCACGCCGCTGGGCTTCTAGTCCCCCTCGGCGCCCGTGGCGGGGTCGACTCCGCCATCGGATCGGTGCACGTCGAGATCGACGGCTCGTTCGACGCCGCCGCGATCCATCGGCTCTCCTACGCCGTGCAGCGCGCCGTCCTCGACGCCTTCCACGTCTTCCTCACGGTCGGCATCTACGCCGTCGACCCCGCCCGCCGCGCCGACCGCGACGCCATCGAGGCCGCCGCGAAGCGCCGCCCCGGCGTCAAGGCCGTCCACGGCGTCTTCTTCGATGACGAGCGCGCCGCCGTCTCCTTCGACGTCCTCGTCGACTTCACCGTCCGCGACCGCGCCGCCCTGCGCGACGCCATCCTCGCCGACCTTGCCCCGCGCTTCCCCGGCCGGACGCTTTCACTCAATTTCGACACCGACTACTCGGACTAGCGGGCAAGTCCTCGCGTGGCGGGGTGCGGGCTTCGCCTCGCACCCCGCCACGGAGGGCGTTGTATGGCCGCGCGGGGCGCGGCGGGAATGCAGACGCGTGATTCACGCTTTGGCCCATTCGTGAATTGACCCGGAGACGGGCTTCTGGTAGGGTTGTGAGCGTCGCGCCGATGTCCGGCGCTAACCCGGAGACCCACGAGATGTCCATCAAGATCATCCCAGTCCGTTTCGCCGAAAACGGCTTCATGACTCGCCCGTTCGCCCTTGGCGGCGAAGGCGCGGAAGGGCTCGACCCCGCGGTGAAATACCGCTCCTGCCTGCAGAACTGGGTGGTCGACACCGGCAGCGAGGTGATCCTCGTCGACACCGGCGTGCCGGAGGACTTCCCGTTCGGCGCCCCGACGCCCGACACGACGATCTACGTCGGCGCGAAGATCAAGTCCTACCTGGAGGCGCTCGCCGACCTCGGCTACAGGCCCGAGCAGGTCTCGAAGATCCTGATCACCCACAAGCACGCCGACCACACCGGCATGCTCGGCGCCTTCCCGAAGGCCGAGATCATCTGCTCCGCCGCCGAGGCCGAGGCGGACGAGATCAAGTCCTTCCACCCCACCGTCGCCACCTTCCAGGACGGCCCGTACTTCGAGTTCCCCGCCTCGCAGAAGATCGCCGACGGGGTCACCTACATTCCGGCGCGCGGCCACACCAAGGGCAACTGCATCGTCGCGGTCGAGACCGACGGCCTCTTCTACCTGATCCACGGCGACGTCACCTACACCGACGTGGCGCTCTACGAGAACAGGCTCTCCGTCGTCTACGAGGACCTCGCCGCCGCCCGCGAGACGCTCGACCGCGTCCGCGCCTTCTGCGCCGCGCGCCCGACCGTCTACCTCGGAACCCACACGCCCGAGGCGCTGGAGAGCCTCGCCGCGCACCGCGTCGTCGACCTCGCGAACCCGCCCGCCGTGATCCCGCCCGGCGAGATCGTCTTCAAGACCGCGACCGGCAAGTACGTCTGCTCCGTCTGCGGCTACGTCTACGACCCGGCCGAGCACGACGGCGTCGCCTTCGAGGACCTCCCCGCCGACTGGCGCTGCCCCCGCTGCAAGCAGGGCAAGGAGAAGTTCAAACCGGCGTAACCGTTGCCGCGAATCCTTGACATGAAATGCTTCGCCAAAACATACGCAGAGCTCTCTCTTGACGAACTCTACGAAATCCTGCGCGTCCGGGCGGAGGTCTTCGTCGTGGGACAGCGGTGCTTCTACCTCGACCCACCATGAACATCAGACCGGAACAGCCAAGCGACTACCGCGAAGTCGAGAACCTCGTCCGCGAATCGTTCTGGAACGTCTACCGCCCGGGGGCGCTGGAACACTACGTCCTGCACCGCCTGCGCGACGATCCGGCGTTCGTCCGCGAGCTCGACTTCGTGATGGAGAAGGACGGGCGCATCGTCGGGCAGAACGTCTTCGTCCGCGCGAAGATCCGCGCCGACGACGGGCGTGACGTCCCGATCCTCGCGATGGGGCCGATCTGCATCGCGCCGGACCTGAAGCGCCAGGGCTACGGCAAGAAGCTGCTCGACTTCTCGCTCGAGCGCGCCGCGGCGCTCGGTTTCGGGGCCGTCTGCTTCGAGGGCAACATCGCCTTCTACGGCAAGAGCGGCTTCACCTACGCGCGACAGTTCGGCATCCGCTACCATGGCCTTCCCGAAGGCGCGGACGACTCCTTCTTCCTCTGCAAGGAGCTGCGGCCTGGCTACCTCGACGGTGTTCGCGGCGAATACGCGACGCCGCAGGGCTATTTCGCCTGCGACCGCGAGCCGGACGCCTTCGCGGCCTTCGACGCGACGTTTCCGCCGAAGGAAAAGCGGAGGCTTCCCGGGCAGCTATTCGGAAGCTAGAAGCCGCCCGCGCCGCGTCCCTCGGCGCGGCCGGTCACGGGCGAACGGGCGAACTGAAACATCACTTGAATTCTTCCAGTGGAATGGGGATAATGGGCCGCGTCGGAGACAACCAGCCATGAACGACCGCATCGAAATCAATCCGGAAGTCTGCCACGGTCAACCCATTATCCGCGGAACCCGCGTCAGGGTTTCGCAGATTCTCGGCAGTTTGTCTGGCGGCGATTCGTTCCAGTCTGTTCTGGAGGACTATCCCGGTCTGACACTCTCGGATTTGTCGGCGGCGATGTCGTTTGCAAGCAGTCTTGCCCGGTTTGCGGAATCGCCTTACGAGCTCGCGCTCGCATGGCTTTCCTCCTTGACGAGAACTTTCCCGTCTCCGCGGCCGCGTTCCTCCGTGACCGCGGGCAAGCCGCGCGTTCGTTTTGAGGGACCAGACCTACCGCTTCACGCCTGCTTAAGACGCCGAAGCCGGCGATCGCCAGGGGAACGATTCCGAAGGCCCGCACCGCGCCGCATCGCGGCGGCTTCGGCGCTCGCCCGGGTGGACAGGGAAGGAATCGCCAGGAGGAATCCACGTAGGGCAACAGGAAGAAACAGATGAAAATCGAGGAGCTGATCGACGGCGGCGAACAGACGGCGCAGAACGTGCGCGCGGTCCTGAACATCCTTTTGGAGTCGCCCTACTTCTACAAGACCGACGACGAGAAGCTCTTTCTCGTCCTGATGCGCCACAGGCGCGCCTTCGAGGCCTTCTTCGACAAGTTCTTCGGCTGGACGCTCGTGATGGACGCGAAGTGCGCGCGCCTCTACAAGCCGATGTGGTTCAACGAGGCGATCACCCTTCCGAATCGCGACGTGTTCACCTTCACCAAGCGCGACGAATGCATGGCCTTCATGCTCGTCCTGGAGTACTTCGAGCGCGAGTGCCGCGAGCAGGGCATGACGGCCGACGATCCCGAGAACCTCCGCTTCCGCTACGGCGACCTCCTCGAATACGAGGCGATGCGATTCCGCGCGCTGATGGCCGGCAAGGAGGAGAACTACACCGACGATCGCGTGCGGCAGATCCTGCGCAACATCATGCCCGAACTCGTGAAATACCGATTCCTCCGCAAGATCAAGCCCTCCGCGGACGACAGCGTCGGCGAACGCGAGACCATCTACGAATGCCTCCCGGCGATGTGGCACTACCAGGCCGCCCAGCTTGCCCAGCCAATCGGGGAGGACGAGGAGGCGGGACGATGAAACCGCACGATACATACCGCATCACCGCCGTCCGGGTCGTGGAGTTCCACAACCTCGGGACGACGACGATCGAGATCCCCGAAGGCGGGCACCTGTTCCTGCTGGGCGACAACGGATCCGGCAAGACGACGATTCTCGACGCGATCCACCTGGTGCTGACCGGCGGGCGAGAGATGGAGTTCAACGCGGCCGCGCGCGTGGCCGGCGCGAAGGATTCGGGCGGACGCACCATCCAGGGCGTCGTCCTCCGCTACAATGCGGTCACGGGGCGCACGGCGCGAGAGGCGGGCATCACCTACGCCGCCGTGGAGCTGCGGTCGGACGCGGGGCGCGTCTGCTCGCTTGCCGTCGGTCTTTCGGCCAGCGGCCTGGACGTGGCCTTCGAGCGCTGGGGCGGCATCGCCTCGTCCCCCGTCGCGGATCTCCCGCTGACCATCGGGGAGTCAGGCCGCCTCCGCGCGGCGACACGCAGCGAGTTCGAGCGCGGCATGAAGTCGCTTCCCGGCAGCTACTACCCGCACATCAACGAATACGCCGACGCCGTCGGCGCGCGCCTGTTCGGCGGCGAGGCGAAGTACGCCGACGTCTGCAAGCTCCTGCGCACGGGCAAGGCCTATCGCGAAATCGCCGCCCGCGCCGCCAACTACGACGACCTCTTCCGCCAGCTTCTCGAAGACCCCGACCGCGACACGTTCGAGCCGCTTCTGAAGGGCCTTCGCGAGCTCGAGGAAAGCAAGGGACGCCTCGACCGCATCGACGAACGCGCCCGCTATCTCGACGAGCTCGCCGCCGAATCGGCGCGACTTGGCAGGCTTCGTCTGCGGGCGGACATGGTCTCCTGGGCCGAGGCCGAGCGCGAACGCGGCAGGGCGGCGGGCGAGGCCGCGGCCATCGCCGCGGACGAGACGAAAGGCAAGGCCGACCTTGTGGCGGCCGAGCGCGAAGCGGCGTCGCTGAAGGATGATGTCGCGCGCGAACGCGAGCGCCTGGCGGGACTTCGCGCGAAGGACGGCACGGGCCTCATCGACCGCGAGAAATACGCGGCGGGGCGCCTGTCCGAGGCGGAGCGCAAGGCCGGCGAGGCCGAGGGCGCCCTGGCCGATGCGGCGCGCGCCGCCGATGCGGCGGGAAAGGTCGAGCGCGACGCCCGGGCGGAGCGCATCGCGGCGCTCGGGAAATGCGCCGATGCCATCACCGCCGCAGGCAAGGCCGCCGGATGCGCCGTTGGCGCCGCCGCGGATGCGCTTCGCGGCGCGGCCGATTTCCCGGATGCTGACTATGCAGACGTCTTTGCGCAGGCTGGCGTGGAACTGGAAGCTGAACAGGCCGCTCGCCATGAGGCGGACTTTTTGGCCCGGAAGGACGCGGATGCGGCCTTGGAGGCGACCGAGAAGCGGCGCGCGGAACTGGCGGCGATCCGTTCGCGCGGCGAGAACATGCCGGACGTTCCCGGCTTTGCGGAGGCCCGTGCGGAAGTTCGCGAGAAAATGCTTTCGGCGCGTCCGCTCTACGAACTCCTGGAACCGGCTACCGGCTGCGACGCGCGCCATCTTGCGTGGCTGGAGCATCTGGCCGGCGACGGTTTTCTCGCGACGTGGCTGGCGAAGGGCGACGAAGCCGACCTCGTGCGGCGCATCGTCTGGCGTGACGGCGGTTCGCTCACGGTTGCCGTGCGCGGGGAGAGCGACGCGGTCTCCGTGAACGATCTCGCGCCGTGGATTGGCTCCCTGGTTTCGTTCGAGGAGTCGGATCCGGAGGCGGTCGCCCTGCTCGCCAGGCATTTGGCATCGAAAACCGGGCCCGTCGACGGGGATTTTCTTGACAAGAGGACATGGTCTTTCCGCGCAAGGGCCGGCCTTCTCTCGGGCGCGAAGCCGCGCCTCGTCGGGGCGAAGGCGCGCAAGGCCGAGCAGGAGCGGCAGGAACGCGCGGCGGAAGCGCTTCTCGCCGAAGCGGAGCGCAATCAGAAAGCGGCGGAAAAGCGAAGCGCCGCCTGCGCGGCGGCCTTGGCCGCGCTGCGGAAACTTTCGGAGACCATGGCCGGCGCACGGGAAGCGGCCCGGCGGCATGCCGACGTCGTCAAGATGGCGTCCTCGGAGACTCACCTTGCCCTGACGCGCCGAGAGAGCGCCGCGACGCTGGCGGTCGAGCGGCGCCGCGACGCCACCGTGGCGCGCGAGGAACTGGAGGACATCCGCGTCAAGATGCGCGCGGAGGGGATCGACGGATCGCTTGAAAAGCGGATCGCCTCGGCGGAGAAGGCCTTGCGCCAGAAGGAGGCGGCCCGCGAGGCGGCGACGAAGAAGACCGGCGCCCTCCAGAGCCGGCTCGCCGCCCTCGCCAACGCTCGGGTGGAAAAGGAGCGGAGGACCGTAGCCGCCGCCGCGCGCGCGGCGGCGGCCAGGGCACGATTCGCCGCGGCGATGCCGGACGGTGCGGACACGGCGGCCTTCGTGGCGGACGAATATCCCGACTGCGCGTCGGAGTCGGCCGATTTCGCGGCGCTTCGCGAAGGGCTTGCCAAGGACGCGGGCGCGGCGGAGGCGAAGATCGAGCAGCGGATCCGCGATCCGCGCGGCGAAACCTACGCCTTTTCGTTCGACAGGGACTCCAACGCAATCGCCGACCGTCGCGGCACTCCGCTTGCCGGCGTCATCGAGGAGGAGACGCGCAAGCTCGAGGAGCTGCACGGCGTCTTCGACCAGAAGAGCCGGGAAGTCTTCGAGCGCATCTTCATGGGCGAGGTCATGCGCCGCCTCTACGGCGACCTGATGCGCATCACCGACCTGACCGGGCGCATCCAGCGGAAACTCTCGGGACGCCGTTTCGGCTCGAACCGCTACGCCTTCTCGATTGCTCCAAAACCCGAATACGACCGCTTCGTCGAGCTTGTCCGCAAAGGGTATGCGCTGGACGCCGGGACGGAAAAGGACGAGCTCCGGGAATACCTCGAACTGCACAGGGACGAGATCATGGGCGCCGAAGTCGATGCCGTGCCGGACCTCTTCGACTACCGCAAGTGGTTCCGCTTCGAGCTGAAGGTCCTGACCGAGAACGAGGAGGGGCGCGTCATCGACCGCAAGGTGAAGAGCCTCGGCTCCGGCGGCGAACAGGCCGTGCCGAACTACCTCCTCATCCTCACCGTCGCGGAATTCCTCTACCACGGAGGCAACGGCGAGGAGCCGCCCAAGACGGCGCCGATCCTCTTCGACGAGGCCTTCTACGGCATCGACGCGGCCCGGCGCGACCAGCTGCTCGCCTTCGCGGACGATCTCGGACTCCAGCTCTTCGTCTCGTCGCCCGACCAGGACGGCGTGAAGCGCGAAATCCGCCACTCCGTCTCGCTCATCGTCGTCAAGGACGAAAACCTCGATGTCCACCTCACGCCCGTCGTCTGGCGCAACGTGCCGACGCAGGGCCACCTCATGGACGGCGGCCCCGAGCCGGGCATGAAAGTCGAAGAGGAGACGAAATGAGCAAGGATTCGCTTGGAGCCGATCGCATCGCCGCCGCCGTGGAAAGGGAGCCGTCCGTGGGGCCTGTGCTTCGAAGGCTCGCGGACAAGGTCGCACGGGGCGTCGCCTTGCCGGCTCGCTTCAGCGTTGGCGAACTTGGCTACGCCGCCCAGCGCGAACTCGAAGGGCTTTTCGGCGCGCAGGGACGCCGGAACGGCGGCGGGCGTTTCTCCATTGCGCTTCCTGAACCGTTGCGAGAGCCTTCGGCCTGGCGCGGGGCGCTGGACTGTTTCGGACTGCCGCATGAGGCGAAGGAGGACGGCGAGGACGTCTTCGCCCGTTTGAAGTTGCTGGAACCGGCTCTTTCCGGCGTCCTCGACGGACTGGCGGCGAACGGCGAGACGGCTCGATTCCTTGCGAAGCCGGAAAACCGCAGGGACTGGAGGGGGCTTTTCCGCGCGGCGGCCCGGCGTTGGCGCAACCTGCGGGCCGAGGGCGTCACGACGCTTTCGCAGCTCGGCTCCGACTGGTTCGGCGACAGCAAGAAACTGCGCTCCGGGGCGTTCAAGCGGCAGCTTGTCCTGATCCTCGCCGCCCTTTCCGACGAGGATCCGGCCGACGGGCGCGTCGTCCTGGACCGCGCGCAGATCATCGACAACCCCTATACGAGCGCGGCGACCCTTTCGCTTCCCATTCGTCTGCGCATGAAGGACGGCACCGTATTCGACTATCCGGAGAAACACTTCACGCGCCGCATGGCCGTTCAATTGCCGCTTGAGACCGTTCTGGAAATCGGCGCGGTCGAATGGACGGGCGAAAGGCGCGAGGCGACGACAAGCGAAAACGCCGCCCCATTCGCAACGCTCGTCGCGACGGGTGCGCCGGCGGTTTATACGGCAGGCTATCCGGTCATGGCCGTAAAGGCCTTCCTGCACAAGCTTGCCGAGGCGGGTGTCGCATGCGTCCATGAAGGAGACGCCGACCTGGACGGCTTTCGCATCGCGGACGAAATCGCCGGCTGCATCCCGGTCGTGCGCGTCACGGCTTCCGATGCGCTGGTGCGAGCCAAGGCGGACTGCGGCATTCCGCTGACCGAAGACCAATCCGTCCGAACCCGGGGCTTTCTCGAACGGCACCCCGACTTCCGCTACGCCGCTGATGTCCGCCGCCTCCTCGCCCGCGGCCGCTGGATCGAGCAGGAGTCGTTTCGAAACCTTGCAGGGGACAGCCCATTTGACGCTTGAAAGCCACCCCATGATGCAAATCGCACCCCATCAGGAATCGGTCGACCTCTTCGCCTCCGTTGCGGCGGACGGGAACGCGGGCATTCCGTCCACGCCGGCCATCGATTCTCCGCTCGTCGCCGAGACCCGCGAATGGCTTTCACGTCGCGCAGTGACGCTCGGCAACCTGCTTTCCAGCGAGCGGGCGGCGGAATACGTCGCCTGCCTGCGGGCGCTTGCCGCGTTTCGCGAAGAGCATGAGCCCGAGCCTCTCCACGAGGATGTCGCCGCGCGCGTTTGCGGCGAGGACGCCACGCCGTCCGCCGAGGCCGCCTTCAAGGACCTGGTTCGCCAGCTCAAGGAATGGGGGCTGGTGTCGGAGCGGATTGAAAAGGAGCGGCTGCGCGGCTACCGCGACAACCGGCGGCAGAAGTTCCGCTACCGGATCTGCGACGACGCGGTCGCCTTCGTCGCATGGCTCGCCGAGCGCCGCGAGCACGATCTCTCCCCGGCCGCTAGCGACGATACCGGCAACCTCCTCGACATGCAGCGCTCGCTTCTCGCGGAACTCCGACGCATGCTCCGCCGCGTCGATCCCGACAGCGTTTCCTACGAGACCGCCGGAGACGTCCTCTTCCGCATCGAACAGGTCTCCCGCTATACCGACGCGACGGCGCGAACGCTTCAGGCGCTCAACCTGCGGCTGCTCGGCTTCGGCATCGAGGAGTTTTCGGCCGACGAGGCGAAGCCGATTGTCGAGGAACTTTCCCTCTTTCTGGAGCGCTTCGGGCGACGCTTCGGCGCCATGCGCGAGGACATCTTGCGCGATGTCGAGGAAATGCGCCGCGAGTGCCATGCCAAGAGCTGGCTTGCCTGCGCGGAAGTCCTCGAAGCCGAATCCGCGAAATTTCGGCACATCGCGTCCGTGAAGGTCCCGGATGCGGGCAGGATACTCGCCGACGCCGCGCTCTTCTACGCGCCGGACGGGACGCTCGTCTCGCTCATGGCCCGCGTGGGCGACTCCGCACGCAAGGTATGGGGCAAGCTGAACGCGAAGCTTCGCGAACTCGAGCGCCGCAACCACCGCATCGAGGACCTCGGTGCGCGGCTTTCCGAACTGGCGACGCTCGGCGCGGACGACGTTCCGCACCGGTGGCTGCAAAGGCTGCTGGAGCCGGCGAACATGAAGGGCGACGCCCAGGCGCGCCCTTCCGGCGAGAAGTCCGTGCCGCCCAAACCCAAGAAGAGTTCGCAGTCGAGGGAACGCAGAATCGTCACGTGGATTACGCCGCGCAAGGTCGGCGAACGCCCCGATGTCGCCTCGATCACGCAGGAGAAGGCACGGCGGCTGCGATCGTGGATGGAGACGCGCGGACTTTATCCGGCCGGAACGGAGGAGACCGCGCTTTCCGCCGGATCATACCGGGAGTTCGACGACTTCCCGCACCTGATGCAGGTCATCGAATACGCGCGGCTCAGTGGTGGCGAGAAGGCGGAAAAGCTCCTTGGCGTCAGCGGCCGTCCGATGGGCGAAGCCGCGAAAGTCGCAATCGGCGATACCTCATTGACGTTCGAAGACATCGGGCTTCGGAAAGAATACTCGTCCGGCCACCCAACGGGCTTCCGTTCCGGGGCGCGGTTGTGGTAGACTCCGCGCCATGATCGTCTACTTCACGGGAACGGGGAACAGCCTCGCCGCGGCGAGGCGGCTCGCGGAACGGACCGGCGACCGCGCGGTCCCGCTCCGCGCCGTCCGGCCCGAGGGGCTCGCCGCGGAGCGGAGGCTCGGAATCGTCTTCCCGGTCTACTGCTTCGACGCGCCGTCGCCCGTCCGCGAGTTTCTGGCCCGGGCCCGGCCCTCGCCGGGCGCCTACGTCTACGTCGTCGCGACGTGCGGCGCGAGCGTCGGCCGCGCGATCCGGACGGCCATCAACCTGCTCGCCCGGAACGGCGCCGAGGCGGCTCTGAGCCGAAAGCTGCGCTATCCCGACTCCGCGTCCGTTGCCGTCGGCGCGAACACGAACCCGAAGTCCGGCCGCTGCGCGGCGGCGGAAGCCGGGATCGACGCCATCGCGCGCGACGTCGAGGCCGGCCGCCGCGACCTGCACGAAGTCCGCGGATCGTGCGCCGCCGCGCTTGCCGCCACGCGGACGGGCGCCGCGCTCGTCTCGTGGGCGTTCCGCCAGGAGCCCGACCCGGGCCGCTGCAACGGCTGCGGCCTTTGCGCGAAGGTCTGCCCGTGCTCGAACATCGAGGTTGCCGGCGGCCGCGCGCGCATCCGGGAGCGCGGCCGCTGCGCGCACTGCATGGCCTGCGTCCACTTCTGCCCGCGCCAGGCGATGACGATCCGCGGCCGTCGCGTCCGTTCCGAACTGCAATACCACCACCCCGGCGTGACGGCCGCCGACCTTTTCGCATGAGCAGGGCACCACACGAAGAATCGCGCTTGACTTTCGTTAGATGTCTAACTATACTCTGGGCCCGTGCAACGCAACCTGGGACATCTTCTGGCGGTGGCGCACGAGCGCGCGGACCGTTGGCTCGTCGCCGAACTGGCGGCGGCGGGCCTGAAGGGCCTCGCGCCGTCGCACGGCGACATCCTGGCGCTGCTCTTCCGCAAGGGCGAGGCGACGATGCACGAAATCGCCGCGTTCGCCCGCCGGACGAAGCCCACGACGACGATCCTCGTGGACAAGCTCGAGGCACTCGGCTACGTCGCGCGCGTTCCGTCC
>CACWKU010000091.1 GCA_902761575.1 uncultured bacterium | reverse complement strand
CGGCGACCGGCGCGGGCGGCGGAGGCGCGTAGGCGGCGGCCGGGGCGGGCGCCGGCGCATAGGCGACGGGCGCCGGGGCGGACTGGATCACGACCTGCGCGGCGGGATGCCCGGAGGGTCCGCTCGACGCGCCGTGGATGCGGACGATGTCCGCGAGGAGCTCGTCCGTGAAGTTCTCGAGATCGACGGTCTGCCGGTGGACGCGCTCGCTCAGGAAGTTGTATCCGACGGCCGACGGGATCGAGACGAAGAGGCCGGCGACGGTCGTGAGCAGCGCGCTCGCGATGCCGGGGGCGACGGCCGTGATGACGATCGCCGAACCGCCTCCGACCATGTCCATGAACGCGCGCATGATGCCCCACACCGTGCCGAAGAGCCCCAGCGACGGGGCGACGTTCGTGCTCGTCGCGAGGAAGGTCATCCTCGACTCGAGCCCGACGATCTGCACCGAGAGCGCGCCCTCGGCCGCCGCCCGGACCGACGCCATCTCGCTCTCCGGCAGCGCCGGGCCGGTCCCGCCCGCCTGCCAGGAGAGGATCGCCTGGTCCGCCACGCCGTTGCGGTGCAGGTAGTTCAGCAGCTCCTTCATCGTCGCCGAGTAGATCTCCGCGACGGGGACGTTCTTCACGAAGCCGTTGGTGGCCTGCACGAAGAGCTGCGCCGGGTGGAGCGACTGGCGGTAGCGGCGCAGGAACGAGGCGTCGCGGCGCGCGGAGATCGCGAGCTGGCCTCGCTTGGAGATCATGAGCGTCCAGACGTAGACGGAGACGACGACGAGGAGCGCGACGATCAGTTTCCCGAACAGGTCGCAGTAGCGGAAGGCGGAGACGAGGGTCTGCATGGCGTTAGAGGTTGTCTCGGAAGTAGTGGTCGATGCGGGAGAGGCAGTCGAAGGTGGAGGCGATGAGGGCGGTGCGGATCCACATGCCGTTGCGGACCTGGCGCCAGTACATCGCCCGGGGGTCGGCGTCGACCTCCGGCGCGATCTCGTCGCGCCGCGGGAGCGGGTGCATGAGGATCGCGCCGGGCTTCATGAGCGACATTTCGCGCAGGCCGATCTTGAAGCGCGACGTGTCGATGCGCGCGCTCTCGCCCTTGCTCTCGTCCCACTCGTCCTGGATGCGGGTCATGTAGACCGCGTCCGCCTCGGGGAGCCACGCGGCCATGTCGTCGGAGACGATCGCCTCCTGCCCGCGGTCGCGGAGCATGGCGAGGATGTCGTCGCCGATGCGCAGCTGCGGCGGCGCGACGAAGACGTGCCGCACGCCCTCCCAGTTCGTGAGCAGGTTCGAAAGCGAGCGCACGGTGCGCCCGCGCGCGAGGTCGCCGACATAGACCACGGTCCGCCCGCGCAGGCCGCCGCGGCGCTCGAACGAGCGCTGGAGCGTGTAGATGTCGAGAAGCGCCTGCGTCGGGTGCTGGTCCTTGCCGGAGCCGGCGTTGATGATCGGAACGGGGCGCTTGCTGCGCGAGAGCGACCACGCCATGCGCTCGGCGAGGCCCTTCTCCTGCGTCCGCATGACGATGAGGTCGAAGTAGGAGCTGAAGGTGCGGATCGAGTCCTCGCGGCTCTCGCCCTTGAACTCGGAGGAGACCGAGGCGTCCCGCACCTCGCCGGTCTTGAGGCCGAGGATCTGGCAGGCGGAGAGGAACGAGAGGAACGTGCGGCTCGAGGGCTGCGTGAAGTAGATCATCGCGCGCTTGTGGAAGAGCAGGCGCTGGAGGAACTCCATCCCGGCGCGGCTCTTGGCGATCGAGCGGATCTTCGTGGCGGCGTCGCAGAGGCGGTCGAGGCGGGCGCGGTCGAACTGCTGCGCGAAGATCGTGTGGAAGGGCATGCCGTCCGGGCGGGCGAGGCACTCGGCCTTGTCCGCGACGGGCAGCGCGTCGTATTCCTCCCACGAGTAGTCCGTGATGCGTTTCATGCCTCGCATTCTACCAGACCACCCGCCTCGAGCGCAAGCGCTCGCGCGCGAGGGAGGCGGGCGCGCGCAGTTCCCTTTTCGGCGGCGTTCTGGTATCATCGCGGCCATGAACGAAACCTCTCCGCGTCCGCTCCGCGTCGCCGTCTCCTGCGGCGGCACGGGCGGGCACATGTTCCCCGGCCTCGCCGTCGCCGCCGCGCTCCGCCGCCGTGGACACCGCGTCGCCGTCATCCTCTCCGGCCGCGCCGTCGAGGCCGAGCGCGCGAAGGCGGACCTCCCGGAGGGCGCCGAGGCGATGCTCGTCCCCGTAGACCCGATCTCGCCACGCCGCCCGAAGTCGCTCCTCAAGCTCTGGCGAGCCTGCCGCTCCGCGAAGCGCCAGTTCCGCAAGTTCCGCCCGGACGTCCTCCTCGCGATGGGCTCCTACACCTCGATCGCGCCCGTCCTCGCCGCGCGCACGCTCGGCGTTCCGGTCGTCCTCCACGAGGCCAACGCCATCCCCGGCTCCGCCGTCGCGCATCTCGCGCGCTTCGCCCGGACGGTCTGCGTCTGCTTCCCGGACATGGCGCGCTTCTTCCCGAAGGGCGCGCGCCTGGCCGACACCGGCCTCCCTCTCCGCGCCGAGTTCGGGAAGGGCGTCGGCGGCTCGAAGGCCGATCCGGCGAAGTTCTCGCTCCTCGTCATGGGCGGCAGCCAGGGCGCGCAGGCCGTGAACCGCGCCGTCGCCGAGGCGCTCGCGCTCCTGCCGTCGCGCCACCCGGAGCTCGCCGCGCGCATCCGCGTCGTCCACCTCGCCGGCACGCGCAACGAGGAGGAGGTCCGCGCGCTCTACGCGGAGAAGGGCCTCGCCGGCGCCGCCTTCGAGGTGCTCGGCTTCGAGCACGACATGTCGCGCCGCTACGCCGAGGCCGACCTGTGCGTGTCGCGCGCGGGGGCGTCGAGCTGCTTCGAGCTCGCGCTGACCGGCCTGCCCGCGGTGTTCGTCCCGCTCCCCGGCCTCGCGCGCGACCACCAGTCGCGCAACGCCGAGTCGATGGCCGCCCGCGGCGCGGGCGTCGTCGCGCCCCAGGATTCCCTCTCGCCCGAATCCCTCGCCGACCTCCTCGCGTCCCTCTCCGCGGACGCCCCGCGCCGCGCCGCGATGCGCAAATCCCTCCTCGCCGCCGCCCGCCCCGACGCCGCCTCCCGCGTCGCCGACGAGGTCGAGCGCGCGGCGGCGGCCGCCGCCGCGCGCTAAGGGTCAGTTCGCCAATTGGGCGTTCTCTTCCGCCTTGTCGGCCGCTGCAGACGCCTTTTCCGCTTCCTTCCGCGCACCCTCGGCCTTTTCGGCGGCGTCCCTGGCGGCCCGGATCGCCTTGTCGAGCGCTTCGCGGACCGCCTTCGGGTCCGCGTCCGGGACAATGGCCGCCGCAGCATGATCAAGGGCGGTTTCGGCAAACGCCCTCGCCTTTTTGGCGTAGTTCTTCGCGTCGTCCGCGTACGACAAGGCGTCCTTCGCCGCGCTCTTCGCCGCATCGGCGGCGCGCCTGGCGTCCTTGGCGGCCTTTCGGTCCTCGTCGGAGAGGGTCTTGTCCTTCAGGCGCGCCTCGATATCGGGACGGGCGCTCTCGGCCTCCTGGGAGGCTCGCGCGGAACGGTCGACCGCCTCGTCAGCCGTCGACCCGGCCTCTTCCGCCTTCCGGATGGCGCTCTCGGCCTCCGTCTTCATCGCGTTGGCCGTGCTCGTCTCCTCGGCGATCCGTTTCTTCATCGCATCGGTGGCGCCGCGGTGAGCGTCCGAGGCTTTCGCCATCGCCGATTTGGACGACTCGTTGGCCTTGGCAGAGAAGGACTTGGCGGACTCGGAAAAGCGCGACGCCTTCGCCGAGAGCTCGATCGCCCGATCAATGGCCGCCCGGACCTCGTCCGGCTTCCGTCCATCGTCGAGCGCAATCAGGCATTGGGCGATGGAGGCGTCTGCGTTCTTCCGGGCGGCGGACGCCTCGCTCGCCGAGTCATTCGCGTTGACTTCCGCGGTCCGGGCATCCTTGAGCGCCGCGTCGCCGACCTTGACCGCCTCGGCCGCCAGTTTCTTGATCTCGGGAATGTCGAGATGGCTGTCTTTCGTCGGGACGCAGAGCTCCTGGGCGTCACGGGCTTTCGTGCGAGCATCCTCGAGCTCGATCCGCGCCCCGGCCGCCTCTTCGCCCGCCCGATCGACGAGGGCGATCGACTCCTCGGCGAGACGCTTGAGCTCCTCGGCCCTGGACTTCTCCGCGGCCTTCCGTTCATCGGTCGTGCGACCCGCCCATTCCTCCGCCTCTCCGGCATCGGCCTCGGCAGAGAGGGAAAGCTCCTCCGCCTTCGTCGCGGCCTCCTTCCCCTCGCGGGCGAATCCGGTCGCCTCCGCCGCCGCCTTGATGGCGCGGTCCAGCGCATCGCGGACGTCGTCCGGCGAACGGGAATCGTCCAGGGCGACGGCAACCTGGGAAAGGACGATCTCGATCTGAGCCCGCGATTTCCGGATGCGCTCCTCGGCCTCGGCCGCCGTCCGATCGGCGGATTTCGCCGCAGCGATGGAATCGCTTCCGGCCTTGTCGGCCGACCTGGCCCGTTCCACGGTTTCAGGAATGTCCAGATGCGTTTCGAGCGTCGGGATGCAGCCGATCTTGGCTGCTGAGGCCTTTGCGACCGCGTCCGCTGAGCGTTTCCTCGACTCCGCCGACTTGGCCGCGGAGGCATCGTTCTCCGCCGTGGCGTCTTCGGCCTGTTTCCGCTTCTCGGCCGCGACCCGTTTCTCTTCCTCGCGCCGATCGGCGCCGGAAAGGTTCGCCTTGTTCCTGGCCTCCTGGGCCCGGTCGCGAGCCTCCTTCGCCAGCTTGATCGCGTCATTGGAGCGTTCTTTCGCCCGTTCCGACAAATCGACTGCCTCGGCCGAGGAATCGATGGCGATCGCGAGGGCCTGGCGAACGACCCGCGCGATTTCGTTCGAGTGGACGAGAGCGGAGTTCTGAAGCGCCTCGTTGCCCTTCAAATCCGCCTGGGAGACCAACCCGAGCGCCTCGTTCGCCGCCGTTTCCGCCCCCTGCGCCTTCGCAAGGGCGTCCTCGGCGGCCTCCTTCGCCTCCGCGGCAACGGCCTGGACTTCCGGAATGTCGAGGTGGCTCAGCTCGGTGGGCCGGCAGTCCGCGAGCGCCTGCCGGGCGATCTCGCGAATCCTGTCGGCCGCGCTCTTCGACTTGTTCGCAGCCGTCTCGGCCAAGCGGACGTTCTTTTTGGCCTCCAGCACAATCTCCCGCTTCTCGGATGCGATGCGCTTCTCTTCGGCCTTTCGGGCCTCTGCCGCGGCCGCAGCCAGCTTGTTCGCCTTCTCGGCGGCCTGGACGGCGGACTCGGAGAACCGTAGAGCTTCCTTGACGGCCGCTTCGCATTCGGGAACCGCGTTCTTGGCCTCCCCCGCCATGTCCATCGCGTCATTCGCCGCCTTCCGGGCAATGTCCGGGGCATCGGTTGCGTTGAGGGTGGCCTCGTCCTTCTTGTCCCTGATTTCTTCGTTCAAGGACTTGACTCGGCCGTTCTTGCTTTCGGCGGAATCCAGACTGAGATTCGCCTTCGAAACCGAATCCTGCGCCTGTTCGGCCCATGTTTTGGCCTTCTTGGCCTGGTTCTTTGCCTCGGGGAGGTCGAGCGCGCTCGCGAGCGTGTCCTCGGCCTCGGCAAGGGCGGCGGAGGCTTTTTCCCCCGCCCCCTTCAACGACTTGCGGATGGAACCGACGCCAGCCAGTGCCTTCGCAACCGCCGTAAGGTTGGAGTGGGCGACAAGAACGGCCTTCTGCGCGTCCGCCAGGATTTCACGGCGGAACTGGTCGAGATTGGCATACGGGTCGGGAATCTCATTGGGAGACCACGGATCGCGACCTTCCGCGATCCGGCCCATCGTATCGCTTCCCAGTTCACGAATGCCGGTTTCCTGAAGGAGGCCGAACGCCTTCTTCCCGGCGGCCTTCTTGAACGCCCCCATCGCCGCCGCATATTCGTTGGCCGCATACGAGGACTTGATGTTGGCGAGCATGTTCGTCCCGGCGATGTTGCCGAGAAAGCTTCGCACCGCATTCCTGAGATTCTCCTGCTCCGTCTCGGCGGAGTAGATGATGCTGGTGCTTTTGCCCACGTCCCTCCGGAACACGGCGCAGGCGCGAACGAGCGGATAGTCGAAGAAGACGAGGCGCGCGCGACGGACCGCCTCCTCGTTGGCGCCGTCCAGTTCCGCAACGAGCCTGGCCATTTCCTCGTCGAGATCGGAGGCGTCCTTCTCCGAAAGGGTCGTTGCCTTGAAGGTGTCGCGCCACGACCCGATGTCGTCCTTGATCGAGGCGAGAACCCCGATTTCGCGGAGGACCTCGCCGACGATGTCTCGCCAGGAGGCGATCTGGTCCACGCCCATTCCGCCGATGACCGTCAGTTCCCCCGTAAAATCGGAGACGCGTGGCTCGACGTAGAAGTATTCGTTCAACTGCTTCAGCCTCATGGCGGAAACGAACTTCTCGTCTCCGCGGTGGATGATGCGCTTGAGCAGATCCCGGCGGTCGTTCCTCGGCTCGAGGAACGACGCCCCCCAGCCGGAAAGGGCCGCGACATCCTTCTCCCCCCCGGGAATCCGGTCGAAAAAGCGCTGCTTCAGATCGCCGTAGATCGAGCCGTCGCCGAACGAGACGTTCTTCTTCCCCTGCGACTTCGGGAAGTCGCGCGAATTGACGCACGTGTGGAAGGACACGTGCTGGTAGCCGAGCGAGGCAAGCTGCCTGAGGGAATCGATCCAAGCCAAGTAGACGACGCGAATGGCCATTCTCTCCCCGGGGGTAAGCTCGGCGCCCTCGCGAAGGCGGGGCGAAAGGCGCTTGCGCCACGGCTCCTTCAGGAGAAAGTACGCGAACTGCCGGACGTCCGCGTCCTTCGGCGTCCTGATTTGGGTGATTTCACGGTCGTTGAAGGAAAATTTCCATTCGCCGCGCCGAAAGATGCGGTTTTCGCCGTCGTTCCAGCCGAACGGCGTGGTCCGCTCCGTCGCGGCCTCCGAATCGGCAAGTCTCCGGAACGCATCGTTCAGGGTCGGGACGTCCAAATGTTCGGGCTGTGCTGCGAACGTCGGAGCGGCCAGGACGGCGGCGATTGAGAGGAGGGCGAGTTTCAAGGCTTTCATCGGCTGTACGTCAGTTCAGAACCTTGAATGTCACGACCAGAAGCCGCTTCTCCGGGCCGGTCCGCTCGCGCCCCGTCTCCTTGAACATCGTGCCCCCGGAGATGTTTCCGTCCTCCACCGCGGCGAGCTTCGTCGAGCAGAATGCGTTGATTTCGGTCGCAATGTATTTCTGGATGGCTTCCTCCGACTGGAACGCGGTGTCGAATTCGAGAGAACCGATCCGCGAACCCCGGTCGTATTTCTCCGAACCGGCGACGACGTGAAGGTAATACCAGATGAGCTTGAGCTCGATCTTGTTGTTCTTGAAGGCGTCCCGTTCCCATTTCCAGTAGATTCCGTTGCGATTGAGCCCCGGTACGCGGAGGACGAGATCGTTCTCGCACCTCGCGCGGACCTTCGCCTTGAGCGTCTCGGACGCCGTCTGGGAGCTGGCCCCTTTCGCAAGGGATGCGGAAATGGTGAACGTATCCTCTTCGGCGTCGTATTCCGAGTTTTCGATCGCATAAAGTTCGGCGTTGCCGCCGTCGGAATCGTCTCCGAGCCCCTGTACCTTGTTGAAATACGCCTGGGAGAGCTTCTTGAGCATCTCCGCGGCCCCCTTGTCGCCGGCGTCCTTCGCCTTCCGGAACCAGTCGCGGCACTGCACGTAGTCCGCATGGCCGCCCGTTCCGTGGAGGTAGCAGTGCCCGATCTTCGCCATCGAGGCCGCGGCCTGGACCGGGGCCCGATCCGTCTGTTCGGCACACTTCCGGAAGCAGTCGATCGCCTTCTTGACGTCCTGGTCGACCCCGCGGCCCTTGAGGTAGCATTCCCCCAGCCAGTAGAGCGCCCCCGGAACGTTCCGTTCGGAGGCCCTTCGGATGTGGTAGAACGCCTTCTGGTAGCTGTCCCAATCGTCGCGAACGCCCCGACGATAGTAGTGGAAGAGACCGAGCGCGAGACAGGCCTCGCCATCTTTGTCGGCGGCCTGCTCGAGCCAGCGGACCGCCTCCTCGGGACTGGGGTCGCCCTTCGCGCCCTTCGGGCCGATGCCCCGGCCGGTGGCATAGCAGAGCGCCACGTCGTACTGCGCCCTGCAATCTCCCTTCTGCGCCTCGGCGAGGCGTTTCTGGAACGGGGTCGCGCAACCGGCGAGAAGCGCCGTCAGCGCCAGCAGGGGCACGACGGCGGAAATGCGTCCGGATCCATTCATATCGCTTCCCGGCTACTCCCCGATCGGGGTCTTGTCTTCCCAGGCGATGGTGCCTCCGCGGCCCGACGTGCCGGACAGGTCGTGGAGCGTCAGGAACAGGATGCCCCTGCCATTCTTGCCGGAACGAAGGACCCCGGTCAGGATGAAGTCCGGGGACACGTGCGACCTGAACGCCTCGAGCAGCTCGCCGCTTTCAAGCCCGGTGTCCGCCGAGAACTTGATCCGGTCGATCATCGCCTGGGTGGCCTCGTCGTCCTTCAGGTCGAAGAACCCGGTCTTGCGGACCTCGTTGCGGAAGTCCTGGGCCAGCGTATCGAGGCGGAGCGCCCCCCGCGGGCCGTCGATCTCGAACGACCGCACGACCATGATCGGCTTCTTGTCCTTCCCAAGGGCCGCCTGGACCTTCTTGAGCGCGGCAAGGAACTGGGTGTCGGAGGCGAACTTCGAGACCAGCTCGCGCGCCGCGTCCTCAAAGGTCAGCGTGTTTTCCACGACCTGGTCGGCGGGAACGAGGTGCAGCTCGATCTCGGCGGCGACGCCCGTGGGATCGGTGCAGAAGTCCGTGAGCGCCACCGTTGACATCGGCTGGAGGAGGGCCGTCTTGCGGGGCCGGGCGAAAAGCTCCGCTCCGTCCGTGTCGAACCAGGACACCACGTAGGCGACGCCGAAGGCCTCCGCGGTGATGTTTCGGATGCGCATCTGGGCGCGCCTGTGGCCGCCCTCGAGCTCGTAGACCTTGAAGGGGCTGGCCACCTTCACGAACTGGGAGGCCTCGTCGCCGGGCGCGACGCCCTTGGCGGGGCCGCCCTTTCCGGCGGCCGGAAAGTCGAGCGTGATGTTCTTCGAGGCCAGAATCTCGTTTACGGTCGGGGGCGGGGGCTCCGGCGGAGTGCCGCATCCCGCCGCGAATGCCATCGCGAAAAGGGCGGGGACGATTGCTTTCTTCATGTTCGTTTTCATGGAAATCCGATTCTCCGTTTGCTGTCGGTTCCGAGGAGGCGCTCGCGCGGCCCCGCCCGGTTCCTCGTTCTTGTCCTTACTTCTGCTTGCGGGAGCCCTTGTTCTCGAGGTTGATCGTGGTCTCCTCCTCGGGGTCGTAGTCGACGGTCGCGATGCCGTCGCCCGCCGAACGCGTGCACACGTGAAGCAGGCGGCTCGTGTCCTCGAGACGGCTCCAGCTGTTGCGGACCTGGGAGGCGACGCCCTCGACCACCGGCTTCATGTAGTCGTGGTTCTCCGCGTCGATGCGGCGCTGCACCTCGGCCTTTCCGACCTCGCCCTTCGCCTCGGCCTCGGCGACTCCCACCTCCGCGCTGCTTCCGGCCACGGACTTCGTCACGTCGCCGGCGATGCGGGACATCTCCTCTTCGTGCCCGGTCTCGATGCGGCGCCACACCTGGTCGCGGTCGGCCTTCCGGTCCTCGATGGCGGCGTCGACGAGCTTCTCGCCGTTCCGGAGCGAGGAGGCCACGATCCGGTTGCCGTTGCGGACGGTCGATTCGTCCGCGAAGGTGCTCCGGGCGACGGCGTTCGTGAACGCGATCCACCGGGCGGTCACGGCGTTGGAGCGATCGGTCACGGCCAGCTCCTGGCTGGCTTCGCGGACGAGAAGGTCGTCGATCTCCCGGCGATGGGCAAGGATCCAGTCGTTGACCCGCTTGAACCGCTCCACGCCCTTGTCGTTGAGATAGAGCGTCACGGTGAAGCGGGAACCGTTCTCGATGAACGCGCGCGTCTTGAAGGGACGGTAGTAGGGCCAGTCGGGATTGTCCACCACCTCGATCGTGTGGGGACCGGTCTCGATCGTCCGGACGCCTCCTTCGCCCAGCTCGCCGCGCGCCGCGCCGTCGATGACGACGACCGCGGGGACGTTGCAGTCGATCCGGAACGAGGCGGGGCGGCTCTTCAGCGCGTTGTCGCGCATCCCGGCCGCGAAGGAGAGCGCCATCTTTCCGGCGGCGGACTTCAGTAGCGAATTGATCGGCGCCTCGCCGGATCGCGCGAGTTGCTGCGCCGTCGCGCGGCCCGTGACGGTGAGCGTGTCGCCGTAGACGCCATCGCCGCGTGCCGCGCCGTAGGCGTTGAGCGAGAGGCCGAGCGAGAGGTCGAAGACGCCGTCGGCGATCTCGACGCGATCGAAATCGTCGACCGTCGCGGTCAGGTAGCAGGTGGCCCCGATGTCGCGGGCGACCTGGACGCGGAACATGGCCGCATCCTGGCCGTCGACAGGCTCCTCGGCGGAGTAGTGGTCCTCCGGCCTCGCCACGTAGATGCCATTCTTGTTGAGGGCCGATGCCAGCTCGGCGCCGAGCTTCGGAAGATACCGCCCGAACCGGCCGTCGGTCGTGGCATCCTCCAGAAAGAGGGCAGAATGGAGCTTCTCGCCGGAAAACTCAGGCTTGACCCGAGATTCGGGCATCTGCTCCGTCGAAATCGGCGTCAGTTGTCCAAATGCCAGCGAAGACGCCATCACGCCGGCAAGAATCAGTTTTGCGGAATTCATGACTTGTGCTCCCGTTTCCCGAACGAGGGGTCGTGAGTGGATGTAGTGCAGCCACGGCACCCGCCGTCGCAACGGGCACAAATCATATCACAAGGGGCCCGAAAAATCCACACAATTTACGAGACTTGTCTTTTCGCTTGCATTTGCAGCGATATTCGCCACAATACGAAGTGTTTCCCGCCGGACGGTGTTCGGCATTCAGCGTTCGTCCATGCCCGTCTACGAATTCCACTGCCCGCACTGCAACCTGCTGCTCGAGTTCTTCGCGCGGCGGGCGACGTCGCGGGTGCCGGCCTGCCCGCACTGCGGCGGCGAGCTCTCGCGCGAGGTGTCGTCGTTCTCGACCGGCCCCTCCGGCGGAAGGGACGAGGCGGAGGCGCTCGGCGGATCGCGCGTCGACGACGACCGCGCGCAGCGCGCCGTCGAGGCGCTCGGCGGCCGGCTCGACGCGATCGCGAACGACTCCGACCCGCGCGCGGCGGCGAGGGCGGTGCGCGAGTTCTCGGAGGCGAGCGGGCTCTCCCTCTCGCCCGACGTGAAGGACATGGTCGCGCGCCTCGAGCGCGGCGCCGACCCGGAGAAGGTCGGGGCCGAGCTCGACCAGCTCGTGGACGAGGGCGGCGAGCCCTTCCGCGCGGAGAACGGCGTGGCAGGGTCCGGCGCGCCGGGCGCACTCCCCTCCCCCGCCCCGGCCGCGTCCGCGGCGGCGGCGCCGCCGCGTCGCGATCCGGTCCTGCACGAGATGCCGCCGGAGCCGCTCCCGCCGCGCCGGCCATCCGCCTTTTCGTAGGACCGGCGGCCGCCATGGCCCAGGGCGCTATCGCGCCGGGAACGGCAGGCAGTGCAGGCCCGCCTCGTTGCCGAGGTCGGCCGCGCGCTGGACGGCCCACTGCGGCGCGCCGGGCGACGGCCGGATGATCGCCACCGTGGCGGGGTCCCGCCGCGCCGCGGCCGCGAAGACGTCCGGCAGCTGCGCCGCGGTGAGCGTCCGCCCCTCGGCGACGTAGCCGCCGGAGCGCGTCACGCCCACGACGACCGCCGGGGCGTGGAAGGCGTTCTGCTTCGGCGCGCCG
>CACWKU010000090.1 GCA_902761575.1 uncultured bacterium | reverse complement strand
GCGCCGCGCGCGAGGCCGCGCTGCGCGCCGCCGGCATTTCGTCCGCGCCCGAACCGAAGAAGGAGAAGCCATGAGCGAAGACAACGTCCGTCCCGCCGCCGGAGAGTCCGCGGCCAAGCCCTCCGCGCGCGCCGCGCACAAGGAGCCCGCCTCGTTCGAGGAGGCCGTCGCGCGGCTCGAGAGGCTCGTCGCCCGGATGGAGTCCGGCGCCGAGGACCTCGACGCGATGGTGAAGTCCTTCGAGGAGGGACAGTCCCTCGTGAAGTTCTGCGGCGAGAAGCTCTCCGCGATCGAGCGCAAGGTCGAGATCCTTGCGCGCCGGGCGGACGGCACCGTCGGGGCCGAGCCCTTCGACGACATTCCGCCGCCCGACCGCGGCTAGATCTCCGCGCGGGCGGAGCCGTCCTCGCCGACCCAGGCGGGGTCCTTCGTCCAGACGGCCGCGCCGGCCGCGAGGGACGCCGGGACGTCGAGGATGCGCTGGTTGCCGCTCCCGCGGAAGAGCAGGAGGCGGTCGCGCCGCGCCTGCACGAACGGGCCGTCGACGAGGATGTCGATCCGCTCGAGGAGCCGCCGCACGCCGGGCTCCTCCTCGGCCTTCTTCAGGAGCGCCTCGAACACGTAGCCCGTGTAGCACGCGATGTCGTAGCGCGGCCGCAGCAGGTCCGCCAGGTCCGCGAGGGCGTCCGCCTGCGCGAACGGCTCGCCGCCGGAGAACGTCACGCCCGTGTCCAGCTCGGTCGCGACAATGCGGTCGCGGATCTGCGACGGCGTCACGACCTCCGCGTCCCCGTCGAACGGCCAGGTCTGTGGGTTCTGGCAGCCGGGGCAGTGGTGGGGGCAGCCCTGCACGAAGACGACGCACCGCAGGCCGGGGCCGTCGGCGATGCCGTCGCGGTCGAAGCCCGCGAGGCGGATCGTCCTCTCCGTGGCGGGGTCGGCGCCGCCGCTAGGCGTCGGCTCCGCCACGGCCGTGCCCTTCGGCGTGCTTGACGCGGTCGTGCTCCTCGGCGCGCTTGGCGTCGTTGAAGCGGTCCAGGGTGCCGACGAGGTAGCCGGTGATGCGGCGGATGCGCTCGAACTTGATCAGCTCGTCGCTCTCGCGCCGGCCGCACTTCGGGCACACGTCGCCGATCACGCCGTTGTAGCCGCAGACGGGGTCGCGGTCGACGGGGTGGTTCACCGAGCCGTAGCCGATCCCCGCGTCGTGCATCGCGCGGATGATCGTCTCGAAGGCCTTGGTGTTGCGCGCCATGTCGCCGTCGAGCTCCACGTAGGTGATGTGGCCCGCGTTGGTGAGCGCGTGGTAGGGCGCCTCCTTGCGGATCTTCTCGATCGCGCCGATCTTGTAGTAGACCGGGATGTGGAAGGAGTTGGTGTAGTAGTCGCGGTCGGTGACGCCGGGGATGATGCCGTAGCGCTTCTTGTCCATGCGGATGAAGCGGCCGGAGAGGCCCTCGGCGGGCGTCGCGAGGCACGTCCAGTTCATCTTGGTCTTCGCGGCCATCGAGTCGCAGAAGGCGCGGATGTGGCGGACGATCTCGAGGCCCTTCTCCTGCATCGCGTCGCTCTCGCCGTGGTGGTGGCCGTAGAGAGCGATCAGCACCTCCGCCAGGCCGATGAACCCGATCGAGAGCGTGCCGTGCTTGATGACCTCGCGCACCTCGTCGTTCCAGTGCAGCTTGTCGGAGTCGAGCCAGACGCCCTGGCCCATGAGGAACGGGAAGTTCTTCACCTTGCGGCGGGCCTGGATCTCGAAGCGGTCCAGCAGCTGCTGCGCGACGAGGTTGAGGATGCGGTCGAGGCCCTCGTAGAACTTCGCCTCGTCGCCGTGCGCCTCGATGGCGAGGCGCGGCAGGTTGATCGAGGTGAAGGAGAGGTTGCCGCGGCCGGTGCTGATGGCGCGGTCCGGGTCGTGGACGTTGGCGAGCACGCGCGTGCGGCAGCCCATGTAGGAGACCTCGGTCTCGGGGTGGCCCTCCTTGTAGTAGGAGATGTTGTAGGGCGCGTCGACGAACGAGAAGTTCGGGAAGAGGCGCTTGGAGCTCACGCGGCAGGCGAGCTGGAACAGGTCGTAGTTCGGGTCGCCGGGGTTGTAGTTGACGCCGTCCTTCACGCGGAAGATCTGGATCGGGAAGATCGGCGTCTCGCCGTGGCCGAGGCCCTTCTCGGTGGTGAGCAGGAGGTTGCGCATCACCATGCGGCCCTCGGGGCTCGTGTCGGTGCCGTAGTTGATCGAGGAGAACGGGGTCTGCGCGCCGGCGCGGCTGTGCATCGTGTTGAGGTTGTGGATGAGCGCCTCCATCGCCTGGTAGGTCGCCTCGTCCGTCTCCGTATAGGCCGTCTTGCGCGCGTACGCCAGCGCCTTGCCGACGGCGTCCTCGGGGAGGCCGGACGCGACGAGGTCCGCGCGCAGCTCGGCGTCGAACTTCGCGCCGCCCTCGAGCGAGGGCTTCTCGCCGGACTTGGCCTCGGCCGCCGCGAAGCGCGCCTTCATCGCCGCCGGGTCGGGGACGGCGGCGCCCTCGGGGGCGAGCAGCGAGAGCGCCTCGGAAAGGTCGACGCGGTAGCGCTTGGCGAAGGTCTTGGCGACGCCGGGGGCGAGGCCGCGGTCGAACTGCGCGACGGACTGGCCGCCGTGCTGGTCGTTCTGGTTGGACTGGATCGCGATGCACGCCAGCGCCGCGTAGGAGCGGATGTCGTTGGGCTCGCGCAGATAGCCGTGGCCGGTCGAGAAGCCGCCGTGGAACAGCTTCAGCAGGTCGATCTGGCAGCACGTCATCGTGAGCGCGTAGAAGTCGAAGTCGTGGATGTGGATCCAGCCCTCGCGGTAGGCGCGCGCCTGCTCGGGGCGGAGGAGGAACTTCTCGTTGTACTCCTTCGCCGCGGTCGCGCCGTACTGCAGCATCGTGCCCATCGCGGAGTCGCCGTCGACGTTCGCGTTGTCGCGCTTGAGGTCGCTCTCCTTCGAGTCGCGCGAGGTGATCTCGTCGAAGATGTGCATGAGCTGCGAGTTCTTCTCGCGGGCGGTCGTGCGGTCGGCGCGGTAGAGGATGTAGGACTTGGCGACGTCCTCGAAGCCGGCGCGCATGAGCGCGACCTCGACGGCGTCCTGGATCTGCTCGACGTTGGGGACCTGGTCGGGATACTTCTCGTTGATGACCGCGTCGACCGCATCGCCGAGGCGCTCGGCCTCCTCGGCGCCCTCGTGCCCGGACGCCTTCATCGCGCGGGCGATGGCGTTCACGATCTTGGCTTCGTCGTAGGAGACGCGGCGGCCGTCTCTCTTCAGGATCTCGGTGACCATGGAAGGTGTGTTCCTTTTTGGCTGTGCGGACGTCCCTCTTCGGGTGGGAGCGGGCGGTCCGCGGGTGGTTGGTTGGAAGGTGGGTTGGTTGGTGATCGGATGTTGAAGCGGCTCCGGCGGGGCGAGGGAAAAACAGACGCGGGGCGCTCGTGCGCGCCTCCGCGAACCTTTCCACGGACACCCTGCCGGCTGTTCTCCGGCGCGCGTCCGCGCCCCCGGCTTTCGCCGGAGGCAGTGCCCCGCTAGGCGAGGCGGATTGAACCATACGACCCCCTCCGGTTCAAGCGCCGTATTTGCCCGCAAAGGTCCCATTGAACCGCAACCCGTTGAAGACCGCCGACTTAGCCAGTTGAATTTTTCACTACACCACCGGTAGCGCCACAAGGACCACCCACGGCGCAACATCTGGTGTCGGCCGCCCGACTGGGCCGTCCGACCCACGAAAAGGAAAACGGCTTGCTTTTCTTCGCTTCGCGTGGCAGAATCGGGCGTGTCGCAACCACCGGAAGAAAGACTCTCACCATGTCCGAACACGAATGCAGCGGCGACTGCAAGAACTGCGCCCACGCCGCCGAAGAACAGGCCGATGCGATCGACTGCCGCATCCGCCACAACCTCGCAGGCGTGAAGAACGCCGTCGTCGTCCTCTCCGGCAAGGGCGGCGTCGGCAAGAGCACCGTCGCCGCCAACCTCGCCGCCGCGCTCGCGCTCGCGGGCCGGAAGGTCGGGCTGCTCGACGTCGACGTCCACGGCCCCTCCACGGTCGAGATGCTCGGCCTGCGCGGCACGCCGCTGATGGCGACCGAGGACGGCCGCATCCGGCCCGCCGACGCAAGCGGCGTGAAGACGATGAGCGTCGGCCTCGCCGTCGACGACCCCGACGCGGCGATTGTCTGGCGCGGCCCGATGAAGCTCGGCGTCATCCAGCAGTTCCTCTCGCAGGTCGACTGGGGCGAGCTGGACTACCTGATCGTCGACGCGCCCCCCGGCACCGGCGACGAGCCGCTCACCGTCTGCCAGTCGCTTCCCGACCCGCTCGGCGCGATCGTGGTCACGACGCCGCAGCGGGTCGCCGCGGCCGACGTCTCCCGCTCGCTCGCGTTCTGCGACCAGCTGGCGTTCCCCGTCGTCGGCATCGTCGAGAACATGTCCGGCTTCGTCTGCCCGCACTGCGGCGAGAAGGTCGAGATCTTCTCCTCCGGCGGCGCCGACGAGCTCGCGAAGAAGTACGACGCGCCGATCCTCGGCCGCATCCCGCTCGACCCCTCGGTCTGCGCCTCCGGCGACGCCGGCGTCCCCTTCATGCGCTCGGCCGCCGGCTCGCCCGTCGGCCAGGCCTTCGCGCAGATCGTCGCCGCGCTCGAGAAGGCGGCCGCGGAGCGAGGTTCGCGGCCATGATCGCCTTTCCGACCGATGCGCGGGGCTCGACGGCCTGCGCGAACGGGTGCGACCGTTCCGGCCTCGCCCGGCTTCGCCCGTCGGTCGCGGCGTTTCTTCGCCGTCGGACGTCGCACTCCCTTCCGCGCTACGATCTGGCCTTTTCGCTCGGTTGCGACTGTAACTGCTCGCTCGCGTTACGCCGGGCGGGATTGCAGTTTCGATCCTACCCGTTCGACTGGCTGAAAAAAGCCCCGCTGCGTCCCCGCGTGGACCTGCTCGCGCGCCGCTTCGTCGGCTGGCTCGCCCCGGAGAACCTTGTGGATCTGGGGCCGCCGCCGTTCTCTCGGCGCGTCGGCCGGCGACATCTTGTGGTCCTCGACCGGGCGACCGGACTCGAGCACCGCCACGACTTCGCCGTGGGTCGCCCCCTTGCGGAGTCCCTTCCGGACGTTGCCGCGAAGTACGCGCGCCGGACGGCGCGTCTGCTTGCCGAAATCGACGCGGCGGATCGCGTCGCCGCCGTCTTCTGCGTCGGCTTTCGTTCTCCGGACCTCCCGATGGAGGATCTCGTCGCCGCATGGGAGACGCTCCGCGCCGCGTTCGGGGAGAAGATCGACCTGATCGGAATCGCGGACGACGAACCCGGAGGTCCGGCCGACCGGGCTCCGCGCATCGAGCGGGCGGCCGAAGGCCACGTGCTGCGCGCCTCGATCCCCTGTCTGTCCAGGACGCCGCAGGGGATCGATGCGAACGTTCGCGTCCTGGCCTCCTTCCTGCGCGGACGATTCGTCGTGCCCGATCCGCGCACGGACGCCGAAAAGCGCGAGTGGCGAGCCGCCCGGCGTCGCGCCGCACGCGAGAAATACGCCGCACGGACATGGCTCGGAATGCAGTGGAACCGTCTGCTCTTCCGCCGATATCGATCCCTTGCGAAAAAGCTCCAGCGCAAGGGAATCCTTCCCCCAAACGAGTCCGAAGCCTGACCGCCATGACGCCTCTTCCACCCATCCACGACCCGCCCGTCCTCGGAACGGGGCGCCTCGCGTTCCTCGAGAAGGTGTTCCTCGGCCGCCGCCGCCCGACCGACGCGCTGCGCGGCGTCGAACTGTTCAATCTGCGGCTGCTGCGCGAACTCGCGTCTCTCGGGCGTCCCGTCCTGCTCTTTCTAGACTCCTCCTGGAGGGAAACCGCCGAATCGTTCCTCGCGGACGGAGCCCGGCCGCGCGCCCCGGTCCGGATCGTTCCGGTCAACGGCGGCGGCTCCGGCCTGGCGGCCGGCCTTCTTGCCGCGGTCGCCATCCGCCGGGAGGCGCGACGCAGCGGCCCCTTCGAGACGCTGCTGCTCGGCAACGTCGCCAATCGGCTCGTCCCGGCGCTCCGCCTGTTGCGCTCCGGTCGCGACTTCCGCCGAATGGTCCTCGTGGCGCACCGCGAAACCTCGCCGCGCTTCCTGCGCGCCGTCCGCCGCCTGCCGGGCCACGTCGTCGCCGTGTGCGGCCAGATCGCGGCGCCGTTCCGAGCACCGGACGTCGCCGCCACGGCCCACGTCGACTACGGCATCCTGGAGGCGGACTCCTTCCATCCCGCCGAGACGCCCCGTCCGCCGGACGCCCCGGTGCGGTTCGTCGTTCTCGGCGCGCTCGACAACGCCTGGAAGGGCGCCGACACGGCGCTCGCCGCGTTCCGTCTCCTGCCGCCAGACGTCCGCTCGCGCTGCGAACTGCACCTGGCCGCCTATGCAGACCCGCCCGCGTTCCCGGACGACCCGGGCGTCCATGCCTACTCCTGGCTCGATCCATCCCGGATGCCCGGCCTGCTCCGCTCGATGGACGCGATGCTCCTTCCGTCGCGCGACGAGGGAGTCATGCGCGAAACCTTCTCGCAGGCCGCCGTCCAGGGCATGCTCACGGGGCTGCCATGCGTCTACGCCCCGCTCCCGGTTCTCGCCGAGAAGTTCGACCGCGGCGGCGGCATCGAGGCCGATTCGCCCGAACGCTTCGCCGCCGCGATGGCGCGCCTCGCGCTCGACCCCGCGCTTCGCGCCCGGCTCGGCGCGGAGGCGCGCGCGACGGCGCTCGCACGCTACGTCTGGGACACCGGACGCTTCTGCCGCCGCTACCTCGACGAAACCAAAAACCATTCGCAGGAGACGCCTGCCGCCCCATCGTGAAAACGACCTGCCAGCGCATTCCAGGCGGATGGCTCCATCTGGCGGAACCCGCTGCGGAAGCCGTCCGCGACTGGATCGTCTCCGGCGCTCCGACGCGGCTCCCGCGGCAGGCTCTCGTGCCGCACCGGAGTCGGCACGGCGCCGTCTGGCATGCGGACGTTCCGGGGGCGGGGCCATGCATCCTCAAGGCCTATTCGGTCGAAACCGGACGCGGGGCGGGCCGCCGACTGGAAAGCGCGTTCAAGCTTCGTTTCGCCCGTCGGGGGTTGCGCACGCTCCGTATCGCCGCCGCGCTGCGCGCGGCGGGAATCCCGACCTTCGAGCCGCTCGCCTTCTGGAGCGATTCTCGCGGCGGCCGCCGCAATTTCCTGCTCTACCGCCTCGTGCCCGGCGACGTAGTCGGCGATCGGTGGATGGGGGAGCTCGCGTCCGTCTCCCCGCCCGCGCGCCCCGATCCGCCAATGTCCCCAACCTCGCTGCACGCCTTCCTGGAACGCGCCGGAGAACTGGTTCGGAAAATGAATGAGGCCGGCGTGGTGCATGCGGACCTTCATCCGAAGAACTTCGTGTCGCCCAATCCGGACGATCCCGCCGCGCCGATCTCCCTGATCGACCTGGATTCGGCCCGCCGACTCTTCGCGCCGGGCCGCCGCGCCCGGTTCACCGCGTTCGTCAGGGCCCTGCGGAAGATGGCGCTCTGCTTCCGCGACGAGGACGATCCCGGATTGCGAGCCTTCGTGCGCGGCTGGTCGGGCGGCGACGCCGAGGAGCAGGCGGCCGTGCTCCGGGCGCTCCGATTCTGGCGAAACCGCCCCTGGCACCGCCGGCTGGACGCCGTGACGGCCTGGGTCCGGTTCCCGCCACCGGCGCACCACAGGACGGTCTCGCCCCATCCGATCAACCCCGACGGCAAACCCCACCCGACGAAATCCGGCGTTCCGCCCCACACCCGATGAACGACTCAACGAACCCTTCCAGCGCTTTCGCCCGGCTCCTGTATCCGATTCGCAGCGGCAAGAACTCCAAGGCGATCTACTACGCCGGCGCGGTTCTCTCCATGCTGGTTCCCCCCGCCTACTTCCGGGCCCGGAGAGAGAGGCTTCTAGGCTCCATCGCGGGCCGTCCGGACCGCGATGAAATCGAGTCCCGCGCCGCCTATTGCTGCAAGCTGGAGCCGGGAGCCGCGCCGCTTCCTCCGCCAGAGTCTCTTCCCCGCAAGGACGCCCCCCCGCCGATCCGGGTCCGCGACCAGTCTCTTCCACGCAAAAAAAGCGTCTACTTCTTCGATTCCAGGGAATGGCTCCGCTACTTTCCCGCTGAACTTAGATTCTCGTACTGGCCTGGCGACAAGACCCGCGTTCCGGCGGTTCCCGCCCTCGTCAAGTCCCGTCCCGTTGCAGGAGACAACGGCCGGTCCGTCCTTCTCAACATGGACAAGATCCGTCATTTCCTCTTCGTGAGCCGCGACATCCCCTTCGCAGAGAAGGACGACCTGGCGATCTTCCGGGGAACCGTCCGCGACAAGCCCAAGCGGATCGCCCTTTTCGAACGGCACTTCGGCGCGCCCGGCATGGACCTTGGGGACACGTCCCGCCGCGCCGTCCGCGCCGAATGGCGAACGCCGGAGGCGACGCTGCGGGAGCAGCTCCGGCACAAGTTCATCCTCTGCATCGAAGGGAACGACGTGGCGTCGAACCTCAAATGGGTGATGTCGTCGAATTCCATCGCCGTCATGCCGCGCCCGGAGTACGAAACGTGGTTCCAGGAGGGGCTCCTCGAGCCCGGCGTGCACTACGTCGAGATCCGCCCCGACTACGCGGACCTGCCGGAGAAGCTCGCGTGGTACCGGAATCACCCCGCCGAGGCGGAGCGCATCCTCGCCGCCGCCCACGCGTGGGTGGACCGCTTCCGCGATCCGGCGCGCGAGCGCCTCGTCTCGCTCCGAGTCCTCGACCGCTACTTCCGCGCGACCGGACAGCGGTAGCGGAACAATGCCGCCTTTTCGCCGCCGCCTTCGTTTGATCCTGCGTTATTTTTTCGCCGATCCAATCCGGCTTGCCCCGATCGTCAGGGTCTGATAGAATGCATCCCCCGTTCGCGCCGCCGCCCGGCAGGCGGCGGCCGGACCTCGTTCCGAGGCCCGGGCGGCGGACGGACCGGGAAGGAGCATCGTCAATGAAGGAACCCAGAATCGGCGTCATCGGTCTCGGCTATGTCGGGCTTCCGCTGGCGGTGGCCTTCGCGCGGACGCGCGAGGTCGTCGGCTTCGACCGCAAGGCGGAGCGCGTCGCGGAGCTTTCCCGGGGAATCGACTCGACCGAGGAGGTGCCGCCCGAGGAGCTCGCCGCCGCCGGACTCACGTTCTCGGACGACCCGTCGACGCTGCGCGGGTGCGACGCCTACGTCGTGTGCGTCCCGACGCCGGTGGACGATGCGCGGCAGCCGGACTTCTCCCCGCTCGTTTCCGCGAGCCGCACGGTCGGCTCCGTCCTCGGGCGCGGGGCGGTGGTCGTGTACGAGTCGACCGTCTACCCGGGCGCGACCGAGGAGGTCTGCGTTCCGGAGCTCGAACGCGCGTCGGGTCTCGTCTTCAACCGGGACTTCTTCGTCGGCTACTCGCCCGAACGGATCAATCCCGGAGACCGAACGCACCGGCTCTCCTCGATCCGCAAGATCGTCTCGGGCTCGACTCCGGAGGCCGCAGCCCGGGTGGAGGCCCTCTACGCGCCGATCGTCGCGGCGGGCGTCTACCGCGCCGCCTCGATCCGCGTGGCGGAGGCCGCGAAGGTGATCGAGAACACCCAGCGCGACGTGAACATCGCCCTCATGAACGAGCTCGCGCAGATCTTCGACCGAATGGGGATCGACACGAGCGAGGTCCTGGAGGCGGCGGGCACGAAGTGGAACTTCCTTCCCTTCCGCCCCGGCCTCGTGGGCGGGCACTGCATCGGCGTGGACCCCTACTACCTGGCCTACCAGGCGCAGCGGCTGGGCTTCCATCCCGACGTCATCCTCGCGGGGCGCCGCACCAACGACGGCATGGGCGTCTTCGTCGCCTCGCGCGTCGCCAAGCTCATGTCCGCGCGCGGCATTCCGATGCCGGGCTCGCGCGTCCTGGTCCTTGGCCTCACGTTCAAGGAGGACTGCCCGGACGTGCGCAACACGCGCGTGCCGGACATCGTCCGCGAGCTTTCGCAGTACGGCTGCGCATGCGACGTGGCCGACCCGCGCGCGGACGCGGCCGCCGCGCTGCGCGAGTGCGGCGTCCGGCTCGTCGAACCGGAGCCGGGCGCCTACGACGCGATCGTGCTGGCCGTGGCCCATCGCGCCTATCGCGAGGCCGGCGCGGCGGCGCTGCACGCCTACGGCAAGCCGGGCGCGCACGTGTTCTTCGACGTCAAGGCCGTGCTTCCGGCGTCCGAATCCGACGGCCGCCTGTGACGATGTCCGCCATGCCTCCGCCCGTCCCGGCCGTCCATGTCTGGATCGTCTGCGACGTCATCGACGTCGCGGAGGCGGGGCTCTACGCGGGGCTTGCGCGCGCGGGCCTCTCCCTGCGCGTCTACCATGGTCCCGCGGCAAATCCCGACCGGCTCGCGACGCTGCGCGCCGCCGGCGTTCCGTGCCGCGTACTGGAGGTGCGAAGCCGCCTCGACCTTCGGGCGTCGGCTTTTCTGCGCCGGGAGCTCGATGCCGCGCCGTGCGACGTGATCTACGCGCCTCTGAACCGGCCGCTGGCGGCCGCGCTGCGCGCCGCGCGCGGGAGGGCGGGTCTGCGCGTGATCGGCTACCGGGGAACGATCGGGCACGTCTCCCGATTCGACCCCGCCTCCTGGATCACGTACCTGCACCCGCGGCTCGACCGCATCGTGTGCGTGTCCGAGGCGGTCCGGCGCCATCTGGTGGAGGACGTCGGAATCCGCCCCGAGCGAACGGTGCGGATCTACAAGGGTCACGACGAGTCCTGGTATCGGGGCAGGCCGCTTCGCCACCCGCTTCCGGACGCGGCCCCCGGGGAACTTGCCATCGGCTTCGCGGGGCTCATCCGGCCCGTCAAGGGCGTGTCGCATCTGCTCGACGCCTTCGTGAGGCTGCCTCCGGGGCTTCCCGCGCGACTGCTTCTCGCGGGCGACGTGCGCGACCCGGCCGTGGAGGACCGCCTGCGGCGCCTCTCCGGATCACGCGTGTTTCCCCTCGGGTTCCGCGATGACGCGACGGCCGTGATCGGAAGATGCGACGTCTTCGTGATGCCGACCGTGGAGCGCGAAGGGCTCGCGCGCGCCGTCCTGGAGGCGATGGCGCAGGGCGTCCCGTGCATCGTAAGCGCCGTGGGGGGGCTTCCGGAACTGGTGGCCGACGGAGAGACCGGACTCGTCGTGCCCCCCCGCGACCCGGTCGCGCTGGCCCGCGCGATGGAAACCCTGCTGCGCGACGCGGCGCTCCGCCGGCGTTTCGGCGAAGCCGGGCGGGCGCGGATGAACGCGATGTTCGACGTCCGTCAGACCATCGACCGATTTCGGCGGCTCTTCACCGAAGCGCAGCATGGCGGGTCCCGCGGTTGAATCCGCCCCCCCGTTCCGGTATACTGGAGCGCGTGAAGAAGCTCGTCCATCTCGCCGATCTGCACCTTGGCGCCAGGCTCCGCGACCGGGACCGGCTCGCGGAGCAGGCCCTGATGCTGGACTGGCTCTGCGGCCTGCTCGCGCGGGAGCGACCCGACGCGCTCGCGCTCGCCGGGGACCTCTTCGACGTCTACTATCCCTCCGCGTCGGCGCAGCAGCTCTGGTTCGACTTCCTCGCGCGCGTCCGCCGCGAGGGCCTCGCGGGGCACGTCGTCGCCGTCGCCGGCAACCACGACTCGCCCTCGGCCCTCGGCTGCGCGGGCCGCCTGCTCGACCTCGTCGGCGTCTCGCTCCTCGCGGGCGACGCGGCTCCGGAGCGGGAGGCGCTGCGCGTCCCGTGCGCGGACGGCGGCGCGCTCGCGTTCGCCGCGATCCCCTTCCAGCGCGAGGGCGCGCTG
>CACWKU010000089.1 GCA_902761575.1 uncultured bacterium | reverse complement strand
CAGTCGGCGTCGAGGCCGTGGCCTTCGCCGTCGGTCACGAAGATCGCGAGCGGGGAGTTCCCGAAGTAGGCGCTCTGGATGGAGCTGAACGAACTGTCCTCCGTGTCCCACTGCATCTCGAATTCGAGCGACGCCTCCTTGAGCGTGGCGGCGTAGGCCCGCCAGCCTTCGGTGGCGCGGGTGGTGACGTCCGCCTCGCCCGATTCCAGGGAGAGCGTGACGTCCTTGACGTTCTTCGCTTCGGCGCCGCCGATAAAGAGCTTGGCGTCGAGTCCGAGTTTGTATGCCATGTTGTGTCTTTCAGTCTGTGACCGCGTCGCGCCAGAACTGGGCGAGCTTCGGTGCGGTGGATGTGAGGGTGGGTCCCATGAGGGGGCGGGCGGGATAGCGCTCCCGCCTGTAGCGGCCGCCGAATTCGTGTGCGGCCATCGCGTTTCCGATGACCGACTCCGCGGGTCCGATGACCACGGTCCGCGCGGGCTTGTCGAGCCCGAAGAGGATCGAGCGCTTGAGCAGGCCCGCCCGCGAGTGCGGCGGCGAGCCGGGCGGCGACGGGTGGTCGCTCGTCTTGACCTGGTGCCGGGCGGCGCGGCGCACGTAGGCGCCGGCGCGGCGCAGGGCGGCGNNGAGTGCGGCGGCGAGCCGGGCGGCGACGGGTGGTCGCTCGTCTTGACCTGGTGCCGGGCGGCGCGGCGCACGTAGGCGCCGGCGCGGCGCAGGGCGGCGAACGAGCCCCGCAGCACGGCGGCCGCGAGGCCGCGCGCGTCAAACGAGAGTCTCGCCTTCATGGCGTTCGACCGTCCGGAACGAAAGCACGGCGACGCCCGTGAACTGCCGCTTCTCCCGGAACTGCTCCGGGGAGTAGATGGGGTCGTAGGACGCCTTCACGCAGGAACACCCGGCAAGATGCTTGCCGAGGAAGTGCCGCCCGATGCCGCGAACGACGCCCGTGAGGTGCGGCAGTTCGTCCTCGGTGGTTTTCTTGAGGACGCCGACGGATACCTTGTAGAGGGCGCCGATGGAATCGCGGGTGGAGAGTTCGTCCTCGATGCCGGTCGGCACGGGAGAGTTCGTCCTCGATGCCGGTCGGCACGACGACGACGCGCATCTGCGAGAGTTCGGCGAGCTTGAATTCGGGCAGGTAACACACGGTCGCCCCGTACCGGGAGAGCTCGGCGGCAACGGCTCCGGCCAGTTCGTCGAGCCTACCCATGCTTCACGAACTCCATGAGCAGGAGCCCCAGGGCGGACACGAGCGACAGCACGGCCGCTCCGGTCGCGGTGAGGAGCGTCTTCTGCATCTGCTGCGCCGGGACGCAGGGCGGGTGGTGGTGTTCGCCGTCGCGGAAGTGCATGGTGATCATGCCGCGCAGCTCGGCGATGTCCATCCGGCAGCGGTTGACGGATTCGTAGATGGATTCTTCGTGTTCGGGCATGTCATTCCTCCGAAACGCACTTGGTGTGTATCCTGTAGACCTGGCGGTACGGGTCGCTCCACCGCCAGACGGGCTCCCCGCCGGGGGCCATCACCTCGTAGGTGCGGCCGTCGTAGGCGATGGTGTCGCCGGCGGCGGGCTCGCGGTCGAGGTTGTTCCTACCGATCAGAAAGTCGCGGGTCTGCGTCCTCACGAACGCGCCGCTCTCGTTGGTCTGCTTGAACACGGTTCTTCCGACGATGGCGTTGACGGACGCCGGCGCCCGGCCGGGCCGGTGGTAGACCACCGGCTCGACCAGGGTCGAGAACTCCGCGTCGCGCAGCCAGTCGATGGCCTGGCGGAGCAGGTTCATGGGGCTAGAAGCCGAGCAGGAAACGGACCGTGAGCGCGGTCGCGGGTGTGTCCGCGACGGCGACGCCGACGGGGATCTTCTCCGCCGTGGGTTCCGGGGCGGGCTCGTCGCCGCCGTCGTTGCCCGTGTCGCCGCCGTTGGTGGCCTGGGCGGCCGAGACCGTGCCGGTGGCCGGGTCGTAGGCGACGGCCGCGCCCGCGGCGATTTCCTCGCCTTCGGGCTTGGGCGCCTCGTAGACGCCGGTGAGGGCGATGGCGCCGAGCTGGCCGGCCTTGATGTCGAGCTTGGTGATGCCGACGAGGTCGCCGATCTTCACCGGGGTGCCGGCGGGCGTGTCGGTTTCGGGGGTGTAGTCGAGAATGTCCCCGCGCTGAACGTAGGTGATCATTGTGTGTATCCGATGGGTGTTGTGGGCTCTGTGGGATCCGGGAGTGGCGGGTTCTCCGCCACTCCCGGCCGGAAACTAGCCGGCGGCTCCGGTCGCCTTGACCATCCCGCGATGGTCCTGCTCCCTCACCCCGACGTCGAAGTACACGCGGAACCAGATGCCCAGCGTGTTGAAGTCGGTGTCGCCGCGTTCGACCGTCGGGGCGCGCTTGCCCTTGAGGTATCCGATCTCGAACGTGTCCACCGTCCCCGGCTGCCCGAAGAGGTACCACGCCGTCTCGGAGGCGCCTTCGTACTTGGCGTTGGCGAGGTAGGGCGAGGAGACGACCTCGAGGTTCTCGTCGGAGAGGATGTTCAGGGCCGGCCGCAGGGTCGGGCTCTCGGCGCCGGACATGATGAGGGTCGTGCCGCGCGTGAGCT
Organism: uncultured bacterium; assembly: GCA_902761575.1. Taxonomy (GTDB): domain Bacteria; phylum Verrucomicrobiota; class Kiritimatiellia; order RFP12; family UBA3636; genus UBA3636. Next base: position 10,737 of record CACWKU010000089.1, on the reverse strand, counting down.
CGAGCGCCTGGTGCTTGAGGGCGGTCGGGACGAGCAGGATGCGGGGCTCGACCGCGATGGGCTGGCCGTCCGCGTCCACCTGGTCCAAGAAGAGCTGGATCGCCTTCTTGAGCGAGTCCGCGCCGAGCGCCGACGTCGCGCCGGAAAGCAGGTTCTTGTGCTGCTTGCCGAAGAGCGGGTTGCCGTCGAGCTGGGCGGGGTTCGCGAGGAGCCGCCTGAAGAAGAGCTGGTCTATCAGCCTGGCCGCGCGGTTGCCCATCGCGACCGGCACCTTGAGGAACGCCCCGAGGTCGTCGTTGATGACCATCTTGCGCGTGAGGCAGAACTTCTTGGCGTAGGTGTCGATCTGGTTGCGCGCCGGCTCCTCCGTGAGCCCGCCCTCCTTGATCTCGCCGTCCGCGGCGACCGGCTGCAGGTCGCCCACGTCAGTGAGACGGAACCGGTCCGACTCCTTGAAGTCGTTCAGATCGCCTTCGGTGCAGAGCTTCGTGGCGATCACGGGCTGCGCGCGGTAGGACTGCAGGAGCTTCTTGTTGGCGACGTTGCCGAGGATGCCCGGGAGCGACACCGTGGAGAACGACGCCTTGATGGCCTCGTTGTCCATCGAGCGGGGGACGGACTTTCCCTCGATGCGGAGGCACTCGGCGAGGAGGCCGCGCAGCGGGAGGTCGCGGTCGGGCATGGCGGCCTCGGCCACCTGCTCGCCGTAGTCCTTCGCGACCGCGTCCTCGGAGATGCCGGCGCGGAGGCACACGGCCGCCTCGAGGGTCTTGCGGTCGGGGCGGGCCTCGGCCTTCACGATGACGTTGGGGGCGGTGACGGGCTCGCGCTGGCGGTAGGCGGCGAGGACCGCGGCCGTGGTGCGGTTGAGGTCCCAGCCCTCGTCGACGGCCTTCGCCTCGATGTCCGGGAATTCGCCGGCGCAGACCTTGCGGATCTCGGCCACGCGGCCGCGTTCGGCCTTGATGGCCTCCTGCGCGGCAAGTGCCGGGTCGGGGGCCGGGGCGGGCGGCATGGCCGCCTCCACGGGCTTCTGCGCGGGGTTCTGGGCGGGGGCGGCGGGCTCCGCCGCGACGACGGGCTTGGCGTCCTTCATGTCGGGGTTTTCGGGTTTCATGCTTTGGGGTGTTTGTCCTGTGAGGTTCAGGGTGGCCGTGACGTTCATTCGGGTGTTACGATCCGCCCCGACCGCGACCACGGACACTTCGCGTAGGGTGGACTTGGTGATGTGGTAGAACGGCGCCTCGTGTTCGGCTCCGTTCACGGTGCGCCTGCCTTCCTGCACCAGTTCCGAGGCTTCGACCTCGGCGCCGATGGAGAGCTGCCAGGCGGCGCCCGCCTTGGCTTGGTTCACGATGGCTTCGGCGACCTCGCCCTCGGCCACGACCTCGCCCTCGATGGCGAGATGGCCGTCGACGGGCTTTGCGCGGACGACGCCCACGCGGCCGAGCGTGTGGTTCTCGTGGTCCGCCAGGAGCGGGACTTCCTCCGGGATCATCATGCCGGCGAGGTCGACCACGACAGGCTTCGGCCACCCCCAAAGGGACATCTTCGCGCCGCCGTAGGCGACGCCGGACACCTTGGGGTGCTTGCCGCCGCCGGCGGCGGCCGTGATTTCGAGGAATTCACTCTTCCCCGTTTTCTCGTTCGGATTCATGCGTTTGGTTCCCGTATTGGAGCTCGAAGCCGCTCTTGAGGCCGAGTTCTTTCTTGAGATTCTGTTCGCGCGCGAGTTGCCGTAGTTCGACTTCCCAGTCTTTTCCCTGTCGCGCGTATTCCGCGGCAAGGGTCGTCGTGAGGGATGCGAGACGGGTTGCCTGGGCGGAGGCTTCCTTGTTGGGATCGACGTGTTCGGCGCCGTCCCAGAACCACGTGTGCTTGCAGTCGCACTCGTCGACGATCTCGCCGGTCGAGAGCGACCACTCGCGGAGCCATCGGGCGAACACGCGGTCGAGCAGGGTGCGCTCGATGTAGGAGCGCTCGACCGTGATGGACTTGTAGTACGTCTGGTGGTCGAGCCGCCCGGAGGCGTAGTTGTAGCCGGAGCTGTTGCCGGCGGCGACGTTGTAGGGGATGTTCAGGCAGCGGGCAATCTCGTTGAGGATCTCGCGCTTGAAGTCCCCGTAGCTCGTCGCCGGCTGCTTGGGATCGAGCTGCGCCATCTTCCATCCGCCCGGCATCGTGAGAAGCATGTTCCTCTCGAGCTGGATCGTGTCCATCGGGTCGACGTCGGAGGCTTCGCCGTTCGCCGGCGCGTCCGTGTAGAGGATGCCGGCGAAGTCGGCGGCCGCCTCGGCGGCGGCGACGACGGCCAGGGTGTAGCGGCGCAGGTTCGCGAAGAGGGGGAGCGCCGGGGTGATTTCCGGCACTCCTCTGTGCTGTCCGGGGCGATCCTCCCGGAACAGATGCACGATATGGCGCGCATCGACATCCCTCGCTGCATTCTGGAAGGCGGCCGTGCCGCCGGGGTGATATCGCAGAATCCGGTAGGATCGGGGGTTGCCGAAGGCGTCCAGCGTGATGCCGTCGATGCAGTTCGGATCGGTGTTGAATCTGTCTTCCGTAACCCGGTCGGCTTCGATCAGCTGCAGGTCGAGCGTCACGCTCGGATCGCTCAGGTTGGGGTTGTTGGCCAGAAGGACGAAGGCTTCTCCGTCCTGGCATCTCGCCATCCGCAGAGTGCGGAGCTTCTCGGCGAGATGCACCGCTTTCTCCCAGCGCCCCCAGTCGTGCTCGATTCGTCGGTTGAGGCCGTCCTTGTCCGTCAGCATTTGCAGCCGCGGGCCGGTACCGACCGCATCGTTCGCCAAGGTGAGCACGATGCCCTTGGCATAGGAGTTGTTTGCCACCTCGTAGCGCGCGCGGGTGCGGAGAATCTGCCGCACCGAGGCGTCCGCCTCGGCGTCGGCCGAGAGGAAGTCGGCGAACGACCAGTGCTTCGCGTTGTCGCCGGTAGTCTGCGCGGCGTCGTAGCGGCCGCGCGCGTAGCCGCGGGAGTAGGCATTCCGGAACGCGTCGTTGCGGTTGGGCTTCGGGTCGCGCCTTCCCTTGAGGAATCCTAGCACGGCCCGCCTCCCGCCTTCATCTTCGTGATCCGGATGCCGTGGCGCGAACGGTCGGCGGGAGCGGCGGCCTCCTCGGAAGCGAGGTACTTCTCGAGGGCGAGCTGCTCGGCGAGGGAATGGCTGGTCATCTCCTGCCCGTCGACCGAGGCCGACTTGGGCTGGTCCGCGAGCCGGCGGAGGCGCTCGCGGCGGGTCAGCCGGACGGTGGTTGTGGACATGAATGCTTCTCCTCGTTCTCTTGGATGCGGTGGCCGATCCACGCCATGACGTTCACGCACATGGAGTTGCCGCAGGCCTTGTAGCGCGGCGCGTCGGGGCAGTCTTCGGGCGACTTGCCCTTCCACGAAATCTTCGTGTAATCGTCGGGAAAACCCATCAGACGTTCGCACTCGACCGGAAGGAGCCTCCGCACGATGCCGGCGTCTTGCTCCAAGTCGGTACAGACGGCGTGGACGTCCTTGGCCGTCTCGGTGTACATCACGCCGCCCTCACTCACGCCAAGTCCGGAACCGCCCTTTCGCTCCGCTTTGGCAATCTTGTCTCCGTCCAGAGCAATGCAAACCGCGGGATGATGGAACGTGGTGATGGGCGACGCTGGATCGCCGTTCTCGCCGATGCCGCACTTCTTGTTGGGATTGCTCGGGCGGTCGGCCGCGTTCGTCATGTCGATGGGAATGGCGACCGGCGCCGGAACGACGATTGCGATGCCCCCTTGCGACTTGGACGGGTCGGGATTGAGCGTGTCGAGCGTCTTGGCAACCTGGAGTTCGGGAAAACCGGAGTTCGGGTTCGCCGACTTCATGCCGTTGGAGTCCTTCGGCGAGATGCCGTAGACCTTTGGAATCACGGCCACGGCGGTATTGTAGCCGGGCGCGGTGGAGACCTTGAGCGTCTGGGAGACTTCCTTCGCGACAGGGCAGCCCGTATGGATGTCGAGCGCGGCGCCGTAGGCTTCCGTTTCGACCACGAGCTTGTCGCAGTCCTGGAAGGTCTGCTTGGTCGGGTAGTTCGCGTCGAGCGTCGGGGCGACCTCGCCGCCGACGAGCTTCGGTTCGATGACGCAGGGGAGCTGCCCTTCGTCGGGCATTCGCTGGCCGAGGCTTCGCGTGGTGAGCGTGTGGGCGACGGGCTTGCCGTCCCACCAGCACGGGCGAACGACGATGTTCTCGCTGCCGGCGGAGAGCGTTCCGCCCGCCGCGCGGCAGGGACCGGCGGCTTCGGCTTCCTTGTAGCCGGCATAGCCGCCTTCGCGGTAGACGACGCCAGGCTCGTCGAACTGGAAGAGCGTCTGGTCGTTGCCCGTGCCCAGACACTGGCTCACGCCTTCGCCGACGAGGGCTCCCTTGCCGCCGCCGGGCTTTCCGCACCGGACGCGGAGCGTACAATCCGGAGGAGCGCCCGCCGGAGAATTTCCGGCAGTCGTTTGCCTCTGTTCGCGGCGCGGCGGAGAATCCCCACCGCGCATTTCACCGTCAAATAGAACCTCTGCGGGACGGATCCACGAATCAAGATGTCCGACAAGGATGACACGACGCCTTCGCTGCGGGATCGCCCTTGGAAATTCGGGAACTCGGGTGTATTGAGCGTCAAGCACTCGCCACGCCACGCCGAAGCATCCGGGGGCGTTGGTGACGATTCCGCACTTGCGCCATCCGTCCTTGGGGGGCTTGACCTCCCATCCGACGAGGAGCGATAGGAAAGCGGCAAAATCGCTTCCCTTGTCGCCGCTTGTAAGGACGCCCGGCACGTTCTCCCAGACCACCCAGCGGGCGCTTGTGCGATAAGCCAGGCGAGTAAACTCGAGCATGAGGTTCCCGCGCGGGTCGGAGAGCCCGCCGCGGAGGCCGGCGATGCTGAACGATTGGCAGGGCGTTCCGCCGACGAGCAGGTCGATTCGTCCATCGTAGTCTTCGGGTTGGATCTTGGTGAAGTCGCCCAGGTTCCGGACCGAGCCGGTCTTCGGGAGCAGGGCGATTTCCTTGGCCCACTTCTTGCGCAGGAGTCGGTCCTTGTCGCCGACGGCTTCCGAGACGGCGAGCGGCCGCAGGGGCGATGTCGCGTCCCAGCGCTGCTGCAGGAGCGCGCAGGGGAACGGCTCGACCTCGGCGAGGAATGCCGGCGTCCAGCCGAGCGGCGCCCAGGCGAGCGAAGCCGCCTCGACGCCAGAGCAGATGCTTCCGTAGCGCATGGTGGGTGGTTGGGTTGAGAATGAAGAAGTGGCCGGTGCGGCGTGCACGCCGCTCGTGCCCCCGGCCGGGCATCCACGCATCCAATGGGCATTGCCGGTAAAAGGAGCGAAAACCCGGCAAGAGGCCCGCGTGGAACGACACTTGGTTGCGGGAGCCGGAGTCGAACCGGCGGCTCGGGGGCATGAACCCCGGATGTTGCCGTTACACCATCCCGCGTTTCTATCCCGTTCATTCGTCCGAACAAGGTGAAGATTCCGGATTATTCCGAACTTTTTTGTCACCGCTTGTTCTTGCGGATTTCCGAGAGTTTGAGCCGCGGCTTCGCCTCCTTCTTCGGACGGAGGTTGTCCGTGCCGGGGAGGACGCAGCCGCACATAGACGCCGCGACCGCGCAGCCGACGGTGCCGTCCCACCAGTGGTTGTCGCGCGCCTCGGGCCGCATCTTCCATTCGTCCACGACACGGCCGCGCCCCTCGGTGCGGACCTTGTATTCGGCGGTCATGTGTTCGGCGTAGAGAAGGTGCCGCTCAGGCTCGCGCCCCCAGAGCGACAGGCACCCGCGGTCGCCCATCGCCGTCTGCAGGCGCTTCTGGACAAACGACTTCCAGAAGTTCGTGTCGAACACGACGTGACGGATTGCACGGCGGCCAACTACGGTCGGGATGCGCCAGTTGAAGCCAACTCGGTCGCCGGCGACCTTCTTGTATTCGTTCATCGGCTTGGAGGAGGCGCCGACGTAGCGGCCGTGGCTCGGCAACACGATGTTCGCCCACTTGGTCTGCCGGCAGAACTGGTACACGACCTCGGTTGAGTCGCCCCAGTTGGCGTCGATGAGACACCGCTCGATCTTGAGAGGCGTCCCGTCGCGTCGGAGCCACTCCCGGCCCAGCATGGCGTCGGTCAGTTTTTCGAGGCCGGCGTAGAGCTGCCCCTCGAGACCGGCGTGCGGACAGGTGCTTTGCAGCGTCGGGTTGGCGTCGGCAAGCGAGAAGTACCGCCGGCGCTGGTCGGGCCAGGCGCCGTAGTCTACGACGTATCCGGTGAAGTCGTCGTCCCAGGCGCACACGACGTAGAAGAGCAGCGCCTTCTGCACGTCGATGAACATCGTGAGGCGATTGCAGGTCGCGGGAAGAGCCTGCCGCGCGTGGCCGTTGAGCTTGTGGATCACGGCGTCGACGGTAAGCTGCTCTTCGGTTCCGAGGTCTTCGGGCAAAGGTTCGTTCTGGTATTCCGACCAGAACGCCACTTCATCCTGCAGCTTGAGGTTCATCGCGTTCTGGACGGCCGAAATCTCGTCGTAGTTGAAGCGCGCCGGCCAGCCCACGACCGCGCCCGCGTCCATCGCGGCCCGGTTCTTCTTGTAGAAGGCGGTCGCCTTCGTGAACGTCCCGTCCTTCCGGAGCTGCTCCGCGCGGAGGTCGGCGTACTGCTCCCAGAGCTTCTCGTTCGTCGGGAACTTGTAGACGAGCTTCATCCGCTCGCCTTGCCATTCGGGATGCTTGACCTTGTCGAGAATCTCGTCGGCCATGTCGCCCGGCCGGATGACCGTGCAGGGCATCACGCCGGCGATCTTCTTGCCGGGACCGGCGAGACCGAGGATGTCGCCCGCCAGCACGCGGACGCGCTTGCGGGTCTGCTCGAGCGAGCCGGCCGACTCCGTGGTCTGCGGGTCGTCGACGATCACGAGCGAGGGCCGGATCGTGCGGCCGTCGGGCTTCTTGAACTTCATGCCGCGGATGCGGCCCGTGATGCCGGCAACGCGGACGGCGACGCCCGAGGAGGCCGCGCCCTCGATGGTCGGCAGGACGATCTCGTCCGCCGTCCACGTGATGCGCGTCCGGACCCCGTGGTAGAGTTGCCCGGCGCAGCGGTTCGCAATGCCATCGAGGGCGGCAATCGGAAACGTGGCCTCCGGGAAGTCCGCTGCGATGTGTTCATTCACCTCGAGTTCCGTCTTGATGCTGTCGAGCATCTCAAGCGCCGCGCCTTCGGTCGCGCCGATGAGAACGACGAAGGGTCGGTGGCCGTAAAGCATCGCCCAGAGGCAGGCCGCCTCCGTGAGCGAGGACTTGCCGCTGCCGCGGCTCATCGCGAGCGCGAAGAGTCCGCCCTTGAGGACGGCCGTTTCGATCTTCTTGATGACCTTAAGGTGGTCCTCGGACCACTCCAAGGTGAACACCTCCGGGAAGTAGCATTCGCAGAACGCGCGGAAGTCGGTGCGGCACTTCTCCTTCCGCTCGGGGTCTTCGACCTCCGGCAGTTCGCCGATGTCGCGGCCGGCGGCCGACTGCTCGGCCTGGCGCTGCCGCTCGGCCTCGCGGCGCTCCTCGTAGCTCCGCGCGCCGGATTCCGGATCGGGCGCGTTGTGGCGGTCGACGAGGTAGGCGATGTATCGGACGAGGTGGATGCTGCGCGGATCGTCCGCGGCCGCGATGCGGAAGCCCGCCCGGCTGAAGTCGCGGTAGACCCTGTTCTGCGGGAGAACGAAGCCGAAGCGGGTCGAGTTGAGGAGGCGCGCGACTTCCGGCGCGCTCATCCGCGCGGGGTTAAGGTTCGGCATGGGGTTCCTCCTTGCAGAGCCAGGCCGCGTACTCGACGAGGCTCACCGTCCCGTCGGCGTTGACGGGCGCGCCTTCGGCGATGTCCGCCTCGAGCGTCTCCGCCGAAACCGTGGACGAACCGGCGTTGCGCAGCAAACGCACCAGCGCCTCCTTGGTCAGAGAAGTCAGTCTGATTTGGTCTGGCATGGGCGGTTGAAAGGTTGAAGGGTTGAAAGGTCGGGGCGCTTTCGCGAGCGAAGCGCGATAGAACGAGAGCAAGTCATTTTCGGGCCGTTTCGCCTGCCCGCAGAATTGACTTGCTAATGGACGGGAGTTACGCAATATGCCGACTCGTTGCAACCCAATAACCCCCAACGAAAGGAGACAGCAATGGACAGCAACATCAAGGTCGGTTCCCACGCGTTCGCGCAGGTCGGGAAGAACAAGGTCGAGGTGGTCGTTCTCGGAATCCAGGGCGACCGCTACAAGGTCGGCTCGCTCACCACGGGGCGGCAGTTCATCACCACCCGCATCGAGGCCAAGCCCGGCGCGGCGGCGGTCGAACCCAAGCCCGCGGCGGCCGAGCCGAAGCCCACGGCGGTCGAGCCGAAGCGCAAGCCCGCTGCGGCGCCCGCCGCCGCGCCGGCCCCCGAACCCGACGCGACGGAGAAGCCCCAGCGCGGCGGCGGGAAGCTCTCGCTGATCGACGCGGCGGCGAAGGTCCTCGAAGACGCCACCGAGCCGATGGGCGTGAAGGAGATGTTCGAGGAGGCGAAGCGCCGCCGCCTCTGGACGCCGGGCGCGGGCAAGACCCCGATCCAGACGCTCTACTCCTCGATCTACCGCGAGATCAAGGAGAAGGGCAACGAGGCTCGCTTCCGCAAGGCGGGGCGCGGCCGCTTCGCGTTCAAGCGCTAGCGGATGCGAGAAAAGAGACCGTTGCGGCAGAGCGCCGCGTAACGGGGCTCACGGAGCCGCAGGAGGCCGGCCGCCTCCTGCGGCCCGAATCTCTCCTGCGTTTCGTCGAGTTGCTCGTTGCGCGCATCGAAGAAGGCGAGCGTGATGTCGGGGCGGCCGATGCAGCACGAGATGGCGCAATAGACCAGCGGCAGACGGTTGTCTTTGAGGTAGCGCAGCGCCCGATGGCGCGCGTAGAGGTTCAGGGCGACATCGGCCTTGGAGCCGTCCTTCGTCCAGGGGCTGCCTCCGCCGAGGCGGCAGTTGCCTCCGTAGAAGTCGACGGCCAGCTTCCTGCCCGTGGTACCGCAGTCGCCGATGGGACCGTGCGTCACGTAGCGACCGGTGCCGTTGAGAATGATCTCCGTCCCCTCCGGAACAAGGGAGGCGAGATAGGCGCGCAGACGGCTTTCGTCGTCCTCCTCGCGCTGCGGGACGGCGGCGACGAGCGAACGGACGCGGTTGCCGTCCATCGCGACCTGCGTCTTGATGTCGAGGCCGCCGAGCCGCGACCGGAACACGGATTCGCCGACGAACCGGGCGAGGTGGTGGTCGGCGGGCATGTAGCCCGCGAGCGGGTTGTCCACGGCCATGCCCCAGAAAATTCCCTGGTCGCCCCAGCCGTCGCGGTCGACGCCCTGCGCGATGTCGGGCGACTGCCTCGTGACGTGCTGCGCGACCACGAGGTCGTCGGCGCAGATCGTGTTCTCGAGCCCCCAGCGTTCCTGGTACTCGCGCGTGTAGCCGATCTGCCTCACGGCCATGCGGACCATCTCCGCGATTTCGTCCGGCGTGAATTCGGCCTTGGACGTCACCTCGCCGCCGAGCGTGACGTACTCGTTCTTGATCTGGACCTCGACGGCGAAGCGCGTGTCGGGGTCGCGCTCGAGGTGGCGGTCGAGCAGAAACGAGGAGATGTAGTCGGCGACTTTGTCCGGGTGGCCGAGGGAAACCCATTCGGAGGTGGAAAGCATGGCTTGTGATGCTGTGTGGTTGGTGGAAAGAATGCGTCTCCGACTCATTCGAAGACGGGAAAGAGGGTCTTCCGCCGGAAGCGCTCGGCGGCGAGTTCGACGGCAAGCGCCTGTCGCGCGACCTTCCGCTCCAGCTCCGCGAACGCGGAGACTTCGCGACGAGGCCGCGGCGACGCCGCGGCGAGGATGCCGATGGCGAAGATGCAAAGGATCGCGCCGGCGAGCGGCGCAAGATCGTAGATTTTGGATGAGGGCGTGTGCTTCATGGATGCTTATCCGTTGCGGATGGCGACGAGAGGCAGAACCGCGTGGCCCGCCTCGACGAGCAGGCGGCGGCTCTCCCGCATCGTGATGCCGCGGGTGATGATGTCGTCGAAAAGGACGACGTCGTGTTCGGGCGGGTTGGCCGCGAGCGAGAACGTCGTGTCGATCCGGTCGCGCGTCCGGCTCGCGAGCGCGCCGGCGCGGAACGGGACGCCGAGCGTCTCCGCGGCGGACGCGCAGATTGCGCTGGCGAAGTGGAAGTCGTCCCGGTGGCGCCGGCGCGGCGTCGTGCAAAGGCACCAGCCGGCGAGGTCGGAGCCGAGGGTGCGGCGGAGATAGTCGCAGAGGCAGTCGGCGAGAGGGCGGACGAGTTCCCGGTCGGCCTTGATGTCCGCGAGCAGGCGCGACCGCCGGTCCACGAGGAAGAAGCTCGAATACAGGAACCCGCACTTCGTGCGGAGCGCCAGAAACGGATTCATTCGGAGAAGCCTCCCCGCCGTGCGCCAGCACTCGGAGTCGGCGACGGCGTTCACGGCGCGTCCGCCTCCGCCACGGGCGTCTTCGCCTGCCAGTCGCAGCCTTCGCCGAACCGGAACTCCGCCCAGCGGCGGCGGATGACGTCGCAGTACTTCGGGTCGAGTTCCAGCGTCCTGCACACGCGGCCGGTCTGCTCGCAGGCGATCAGGGTCGAGCCCGAGCCGCCGAACGTGTCCATCACGAGGTCGCCGCGCTTCGACGAGTTCTTCAG
>CACWKU010000088.1 GCA_902761575.1 uncultured bacterium | reverse complement strand
TCGGACGCGGAGCTGCTTCGGAGAATGGAGGCGCTCTACGGGACGCCCCGGTTCCGTAAGGTGCTGGAAAAGTGGGAGAAGTGGACGGAGAGGAAGCAGGAGTGGCGCGTCCTTGACGAGAAGGCCCGGATGCGCGCGCGAATGTACGATCTTTCCCAGTTCTGCAAGACGTTCAAGGAAACCTACACGCAGGACTACAACAAGCGTCACGAGAACACCGGTACGATCTGGGAAGGTCGTTTCAAGAGCATTCTCCTTGAAGGATCCTACCGCGCGATGATGATGGTGGCGGGCTACATCCATCTCAATCCGGTCCGCGCGGCGATGGCGGACGCGCCGGAGGACGCCCGCAATGCGGGCTACGGCGCGGCGTGCCACGGCGACTTCGCGGCGCAGGACGGCCTCCGCGCTCTCGTTTCGCGCGTCTGCCGCGAGGAGGATTCGTCGTGGGAACAGGCGCGCGAGGCGTGCGCCAATGCGATCGAAGGCAAGGTGCAGTCTTCCGCGGAAGTATCCTCGTCCGCGCGGGATGGCGAGATGGAAACGTCGCCTTCTCTGGAGGAGAAAGTCGAGGACGAGGTCGTCGAGCGCGACGAGAAGGGACGTCTGCTTCCCCCGAAAACGATGCGCGGGCTGCTGCGCCGGCGCGTGGCGGGGTTCCTGCAGGGCGGCGCTCTCGGTGGTGCTGCGTTCCTCCGACGCGTGGCGGGGTGCCTGCCTCCGCGCATGCGACGGCGCGCCAAGGGGCTCCTCGACCGCTGCGCGTTCATTGGTCTTTTGTCCGCTGCCGGCGTGCGTGATGCTTCGTGAATAGCGTTTTCATCGATGAACACGAATCGGAGAACGAAGGTTGTCTTCGTTCTCCCGTTGCCGCGATTGCTACAGCACCAGGCGCGGCCGGGATCGCCGTGGTGAGGATCTCCGGCGAGGGCGCGCTCGCGATTGCGGACAAGCTCTGCCCCGGCGCGAAGGTCCCGCCCTCGGCGCTCCCCGCCGGCTCGTTCCGACTCGCGCGCCTGCGCGATCCGCGCGACGGTTCCGCGATCGACGAGGCGCTCGTCCTCGTCTTCCGCGCGCCGCGCAGCTACACGGGCGAGGACGTCGTCGAGTTCCAGACGCACGGCGGCCGCGCCGCGCCATCCCGCGTCCTCGATGCCCTCCTCGCCCTCGGCGCCGCGCCCGCCGGCCCCGGCGAGTTCACGCGCCGCGCGTTCCTGAACGGCCGCGTCGCGCTCGACCGCGCCGAGGCGGTGATGGACCTCGTCTCCGCCCAGGGAGACCGCGCCGCGCGCGCCGCGGCCGAACAGCTCTCCGGCGCGCTCGGCCGTCGCGTCGACGCGATCTGGGAGGACCTCCTCGCGCTCTGCGCCGACCTCGAGGCGACGCTCGACTTCACGGACGAGGAGGCCGAGGGCCTCGCCGCGCCGATCCGCTTCGACGAGCGCGCCGCCGCGATCGCCGGCTCGCTCCGCGACCTCGCCGCGACCGCGCGCACGGGACGCCTCCTGCGCGAGGGCGCGCTCGTCGTCCTTTCCGGCCCGCCCAACGCCGGCAAGTCCACGCTCTTCAACCGCCTGCTCGGCGAGCGCCGCGCCATCGTCGCGCCCGAGGCCGGCACCACGCGCGACTCGCTCGAGGAGACGCTCCTCCTCGGCGGCATCCCTGTCCGCCTCGTCGACACCGCCGGCCTGCGCGAGGCCGGCTCCGCCGTCGAGCGCGAGGGCGTCGATCGGGCCCGCGACCTCGCCGCCCGCGCGGACCTCGTCCTCGCGCTCCGCCCCGCGGACGAAGCTCAGAACGATTGCGCGGTCGCGCGGCCGGACGGGCCGAGGACGCTCTTTGTAGAGACGAAAGCGGATTTGCGTTCCGCGCCCCGCGCGGAAGCGGACGCACCGCTCCGCGTGAGCGCCGTGACGGGCGAGGGCATCGCGGAATTGGAGGAGGCGATTCTCGCGGCGCTCGGGACGGACCCCGCGGCCGGGGAAGGCGGCGTGGCGGTGTCCGAGCGCCACGCGGCGCTGCTGCGCGAAGCGGCCGCCTCGGTCGATGCGGCGCTCGCAATCTTCGAGGACGGCGCCGAGTCGGCGGCCGTCCCGGCGGCGGACCGGCTGCGCGACGCCGCCGAATCCCTCGCCCGCATCACCGGCCGCAGTTACACCGAGTCGCTTCTCGACGCCGTCTTCGGCAAGTTCTGTGTCGGAAAGTAGGCGGCCCTGCGCGGCCCGGAGGCGCACCGCCAGGCCGGCATCGTCCGGTCGTTCGCGGCTTCGTTTTAAAGGGGTCTGTCCCCTTAAGAAAGTGAAAATCAATCACGGTGAAATCGTCAAAAAGGCAAGTAAACAGCGCTGTCCGAACGTAGTGCGGACAGATGATCCAGGGCGGGCGCGAGGCGGCTTCGCTCGCCGCGCGCCCGCCCTGCAAAACTACAAAGATAGGACGTCGCCGGCGAGGAAGAGCGAACCGCAGACGAGGACCGGCCGGCCGGCCTCCTTCGCATCGGCGCGCGCGGCGGCGAGACCCTCGGCGAGCGTCGCGCAGGCGCGGACTTCGCGCAGGCCGGCGCCGCGCGCGAAGGCGGCGAGCTTCTCCGGCGGGAGGCCGCGCGGGTTCGAGATCGGGACGCACCAGGCCTTGCCGACGACGGGCGCCAGGACGCGCAGGAACGCGGCGGGGTCCTTGTCGGCGCACATACCGCAGACGAGCCGGACGCCGTGCGCGGCCTTCGCCGCCCTGAGCGCGCCGACGAGCGCTTCGGCGGCGCACGGGTTGTGCCCGCCGTCGAGGATCGTGGCGGGGTCCTCGGAGAGCAGCTGGAAGCGCGCGGGCAGCTCCGCCGCGGCGAGTCCGGAGGCGATCGCCTTCGCGGGCCATTCGATTCCGAGGACGCGACCGAGCGTCTCGATCGCGGCGACGGCGGTCGCGACGTTCTCGACCTGATAGGACGCCGCGAGGCGCATCTTCACAGTGCCGAGGTCGCGGTCCGGCGTCGAGACGGAGAGCTTCTGCGAGAGCAGGTCGCCCGAGACGCGGCGCACGGTGCACGCCTCCTCCGCGAGGACGGCGGGGGCGCCGATTTCGCGGGCGCGGGCGAGGATCGCGGCGCGGGCCTCGTCCGGCATGGCGCCTAGGACGATCGGGACGCCGGGCTTCGCGATGCCGGCCTTCTCTCTCGCGATCGCCTCGATCGTGTCGCCGAGATACTGCATATGGTCCATGCCGATGCGCGTCACGACGGAAACGGCCGGGAGGAAGGCGTTGGTGGCGTCGAGCCGGCCGCCCATCCCAACCTCGGCGACGGCGAGCTTCACGCCCTCGCGGGCGAACCAGAGCGCGCAGAGCGCGGTCGTGGTCTCGAAGAAGGTGGGTTCGGGGAGCCCGCGCGCGACGAGCCGCGCCGCCGCCGCCTCGACCTCGTTGAGGAGCGCGAAGAAGGCGTCGTCGGGAATCTCGGCGCCGTCCACGCGGAAACGCTCGGAGAGGCGCACCAGGTGCGGCGAAGTGTAGAGTCCCGCGCGCAGGCCGGCGGCGCGGAGGACCGAGGCGAGCATCGTCGAGACGGATCCCTTGCCGTCGGTGCCCGCCACGTGCAATACGCGGAAGGACTCCTGCGGGTCGCCGAGCTCGCGCAGCAGGGCACGGATCTCGTCGAGCCCCGGCTTGATGCCGAACGTCCGGCGCGCGTAGAGGCGCTCGAGGCGCTCGTTTCTCCCGTTCGTTTCCATGGCCGCGGATTCTAGCAGTCGCCCCCGACGCCCGCAACCCGCCGCCTCGTTCGGGCTTGCGGGCGGCGGGGGCTTCCGGTAGACTCCCGCCGCCATGCGGATCCCCTTCTCCTCCTTCCGGGACGTCTGCCGCCCCGGGTCCGGCGCCGGCGCGTTCTTCGCGAGCATCCTCGTGTGGGGCGTCGGCATGGGCTGCTTCGGCGCCGCGTTCAACAACTTCCTCGTCGAGACCTACGACGTCTCCGGCCTCCAGCGCGGCGTCCTAGAGTTCCTGCGCGAGACGCCCGGCGTGCTGCTCGTCGCGATCCTCGCCGCGCTGCACCGCTTCTCGGACTGGAAGGTCCTTCGCATCGGCACCGCGTTCTCGCTCCTCGCTGCGCTGCTGCTGCTCGTCCCCGTCCCGTTCGCGGGCGCCGTCGCGATCATCGCGGTCTGGGCGCTCGGCGAGCACCTCGTGATGCCCGTCCGGCAGTCGATCGCGCTCTCGATCGCGAAGGAGGGCCGCAGCGGGGAGTCGCTCGGCATCGTGACGGGCGCCGTGAGCGCCGGCACCGTGGCGGGGTCGCTCGCCGTCGCCGGCATCTTCTTCCTCGGGGCGCGGTGGTTCGGCGCGGCGCGCCAGCGCGCGTTCTACTCCGCCACGTGGGCGCTCGTCGCGCTGCTCCTCGCGGCGAGCCTCGCCGTCGCCTCCTCCGTGCGCGAGCCCGGCCTCGCGAAGCGCGCGCGGCCGTCGTTCTACTTCCGGCGCAAATACTGGCGCTTCTACGTGCTGGAGCTCTTCTACGGCGCGCGCAAGCAGGTCTTCTTCACGTTCGGGCCGTTCGTCCTCGTGAAGCTCTACGGCATGCCGACGCAGCGCGTGGCCGCGCTCTTCGCCGTGTCGGCCTTCCTCACCGCGCTCTGGGGAGGGCGCCTCATCGGACGGCTCGTCGACCGCTGGGGCTACCGCAACGTGATGATCTGGGACACGGTCGTGCTGTTCTTCGTGTGCCTGCTCTACGGCTTCGCGAAGGACTGGTTCCCGCTCCCGGTCGCGACGGCGGTCGTATGCGCGAACTACGTGCTGGACGCCGTCCTCTCGAACGCCTCGATGGCGACGAACCTCTACGCGCGGACGCTCTCCGACTCGCAGGAGGAGCTCACCGCGACGCTCACCTCGGGCATCTCCGTGAACCACGTCGTCACGGTCTTCTTCGCGCTCGTCGGCGGCCTCGTCTTCGACCGCTTCGGCGCGGGCGTCCTCTTCGCCTTCGCCGCGCTGATGGCCCTCGCCAACAGCGCCTTCGCCCTGACGGTACCCCGCCCGCGCGGGAGCGGCGCATCCGCGGGCTAGAGCCAGCCGCGGTAGCGGCGGGCGGCGACGAGGAGGAACGCGAGGAGCAGGAGCGCGAGCGCGGCCTGCTCGCGCGGCGAGAGGCGCGCGACCCGTCGCAGGAACGATGCGAACCGTTCCCGGAGCGCGGCGATCGGGCGGACGCGGGACATGGCGGAGCGGACGCTCCGGCGGGCGCCGGCGCTAACCCGCGGGCGTGGCCGGGAGGGCGAGCGCGGCGGCGGCGCCGTCCGTCGCCTTGCGGAGCGAGGCGAGCGCGAGCTCCTGCTCCTTGATGGCGCGCGCCAGGTCGAGCCGGAACTCCTCCGCGGCGGCCTCGCGCTCGCGGGAGAGGCGCAGCGTCTCCTCCTGGAAGGCGCGCAGCCGCGCGACCTCGGCCTCGATCTCGGCGAGGCGCTTCTGCGCGCGGGCGAGGCCCTTGCGCGTGTTCAGGAGCTGCGAGGAGAGCTCCTCGGGCGTCGCGTCGAAGTCCTCGATCGCCATGCCCTCCGGAATCGGGACGGTCACCGGCTGCTGGCACTGCGTGCAGCGAATCACGAGACCGGCGCCGCGCGGGTCGATCGAGAGCGACTTGCCGCAGTGGGGGCACTCGAAGACGATGTCCGTCTCCGGAATCTCGTCGGGGTCCAGCTCGCGGCTGGCGGCATCGGTGGCGTTCGGATCGCTCATGGCGGGGTCTCCGGAAGGGGAGGGAGAGGGCGGGACTTCGGGGCGCTAGGCCTCGGCGGCGGCGGGGCGCTTGCGGACCGGCACCTTGACGACGCGGCCGGACTTGATGCAGGCGGCGCAGGCGTAGACGGTCTTCGGGGTGCCGTCGACGAGCGCGTGGACGCGCTGGAGGTTCGGGAGGAAGCGGCGGCGGGTGACCGCCGTCGTGTGCAGGCCGATGCCGCCCTTGTACTTGGCGAGGCCGTGGCGGACGATGTGGTTGCCGGTTTGCGGCTCCTTGCCGCAGAATGCGCAGATTCGGGACATGTTGTTTCTCCTTGGGAGGAGCGGGACTCTACGAAATGCCGGCGCAAAAGGCAAGCGGAAAATGCTTTCTTCCGCGCCGTCAACGCCCTTGAGACTACCAGAACCGCCGCCGAAAGGCAAGCGCCGATTGAGAACGGTCCGCGCATTGCGCTTGAAATCCGCCGGGGCGGGGGCTATACTCCCGCGCCATTCCAGCAACCCCCATACAAGGACTCCACCATGGCACTCACCGTGAAGGACATGAAGGGCCGGAAGATCGGCATCTGCGTCTCCGGCGGACTCGACTCGAAAACCATCGCCATGCGCCTGCGCGAGGCCGGCGCCGACGTGCTCTGCTTCACCGCGGACCTCGGCCAGCCCGACGAGAAGGACATCCGCGACGTCCGCAGGAAGATGGAGCCCTGCGGCGTCGAGACGGTCATCGTCGACGTCCGCAAGCCCATGGCCGAGGCCTGCTTCCAGGCGATCAAGGCCCAGGCGACCTACGACGGCGGCTACTGGAACTCGACCGGAATCGGCCGCGCCGTCACGACGCGCGAGATCGTCAAGGCGATGAAGAGGCGCGGCATCGACACGCTCGTCCACGGCGCCACCGGCCGCGGCAACGACCAGATGCGCTTCGAGCGCTACACGAACCAGTTCGCCCCCGAGATGGCGGTCTACGCCCCCTGGCGCGACGCGCTGCTCCTCAAGGAGTTCCCCGGCCGCACGCAGATGTGCGAGTACCTGGCCAAGCACGGCATCGTCGCCTTCCCCGGCGGCAAGAAGCGCTACTCCACCGACTGCAACATCGCCGGCCTCTCCCACGAGGCGGAGGACCTCGAGAGCATGCAGACCCCGATGACGATCGTCGAGACGACGATGGGCTGCTGGCCGATGAAGGCGCCCGACAAGATCGAGAGCGTCTCGATCCGGTTCGAGAAGGGCCGCCCCGTCGCGATCAACGGGAAGAAGCTCGCGCCGTTCGACCTCGTCGTCGAGGCGAACAAGGTCGGCGGCCGCAACGGCCTCGGCCTCGCGCACGCGCTCGAGAACCGCATCATCGGCACGAAGAGCCGCGGCGTCTACGAGGCCCCCGGCATGGAGCTGCTGGGCCGGGCGCTGCGCTACGTCTACCAGGCCGTCCTCGACCGCCGCTCGACCGACCTCTTCGAGCACCTCTCGCGCTTCCTCGCGAACCAGATCTACGACGGGCGCTACTTCGATCTCTCCTCCCAGGCCGCGTGGGCGGCGGTGGACACCTTCGCCGAGCTCGCGACGGGCACCGTCAAGGTCGGCCTCTACAAGGGCAACGTCCTCTTCCAGTCGCTCACGGGCGTGAAGGCGTCGCTCTACTTCGAGGAGAACGCCTCGATGGAGGACGCGCAGAAGGGCCTCAACCCCGTCTCGTCGCAGGGCTTCGCGGAGATCCAGTCCGTCGAGGCCCGCTCGATGGCGAAGGCCGGCCAGATCCGGTAGCGGCCCCGCCCGCGCGCCCGCCCCGCTCCGGTGGGGCGAGCTCTCCGAGCGAGCCGCGGCTCCCGCCGCGCGCTCCCGCGCGGACAGGAAGGAGGCGGCGGCCCGGTTCGACCGGACCGCCGCCTCGAAGTTGGTGCAACCGAGAGGAGTCGAACCTCCATGCCTCGCGGCACTAGAACCTGAATCTAGCGTGTCTGCCATTCCACCACGGTTGCGCGGAACGGGGCGGAATCATCTCAAAACGGCGCGGGGATGTCAACGGAAATCTCCCGTTTCGCGCTTTGCGCTGGCGTTCCGCGGGGAAAAGGGGTAGAATGAGGGCCGATTCGCGCGCGCCCGGCGCGCGCCACCACACAGCACACCCCCTCCATGAAGAAGCAAGCCAAAGCGAAGAAGCTCACGGAAGTCCGGATCGGCGTCATCGGCGTCGGCAACATGGGCACCAGCCACATCTCCAACATCGAGCGCGGCCTCATCCATCGCGCGCGGCTCACCGCGATCTGCGACATCGTGCCCTCGAAGATGGACCGCTACGGCGACAAGTATCTCAAGTTCACGGACAGCCGCGAGCTCATCCGCTCGGGCGAGGTGGACGCGGTGATGGTCGAGACGCCCCACTACGACCACACGACGATCGGCATCGACGCGCTCACGCAGGGCATCCACACGCTCGTCGAGAAACCCATCTCGGTCCACAAGGCCGACTGCGAGCGCCTCATCGCCGCGCACAAGGACAGGAAGGTCGTCTTCTCCGCGATGTTCAACCAGCGCACCGACCCGCACTACATCAAGCTGCGCGAGATCATCCAGAGCGGCCAGCTCGGCGAGATCACCCGCGTGAACTGGATCATCACGACCTGGTTCCGCCCGCAGGCCTACTACGACGGCGGCGGCTGGCGCGCGACCTGGAAGGGCGAGGGCGGCGGCGTGCTCCTGAACCAGTGCCCGCACCAGCTCGACCTCATGCAGTGGCTCTTCGGCATGCCGAAGAAGGTCCGCGCGTTCGTCGGCATCGGCAAGTACCACGACATCGAGGTCGACGACATGGTCACGGCCTACCTCGAGTACCCGAACGGCGCGACCGGCGTGTTCGTCACGACGACCGGCGAGGCCCCCGGCACCAACCGCCTCGAGGTCTGCGGCGACCGCGGCAGGATCGTCGTCGAGGACGGGAAGATCACCTGGACGCGCAACACGGTCGGCCAGAAGGAGTTCCTCAGGACCGCCCAGTCGATGTTCGGCACGCCCGAGACGTGGAAGATCGAGATCCCGGCCAACGGCAACGGGCCGCAGCACGTCGGCATCCTGCAGAACTTCGTGGACGCGATCCTCGACGGCACGCCGCTCATCGCGCCGGCCGAGGAGGGCATCAACTCCGTCGAGCTCGGCACCTCGATGCTCTTCTCGTCGTTCAAGGACAGGACCGTGGAGCTCCCGCTCGACGGCAAGGCCTACGAGCGCATGCTCAAGGACCTCATCAAGAACTCGACCTTCAAGAAGACCGTCAGGGAAGTGAAGATGGCCGACATGTCGGCCTCGTTCACGAAGGCGTAGAGTGCCGCCGATGGCCTCCGCCCCGGGATTCCTCCTCTTCGGGTTCGGCCCCTCTCGCCGCAAGCTCGTCTACGCCTCCGGGCGCCTGCTCGACGCCTTCACGCTCGAGCCGGCGCTCGGCCTCGGCCGCGTCCGCGACGCGGAGGTCGACCCCGTCGCGCGCACGGTGCGGCTCGATTCGGAGGATGGCCCGGAGATGCTCCTCGAGGACGAGTCCGGCGTCCACGCGGTGCGCGGCGGCGAGCGGACGACCCTCGCGGCCGGCGCGCCCGTCCGCCTCCCGGACTTCGCCGGCCATCCGCACGCCGCGCTCCTGCGCCGCATGCACGCCGACCTGCTGCTCTGCTGCACGCCGATGGGGCCCGTCCCCAACCCCTGGGTCTACTCCCGCCCGTGGTACCGCGACGCCGCGATGCTCGCCCTCGTCTTCCGCGAGACCGGCAACCTCCCGCTCCTGCGCGACTGGATCCTCGGCCTGCGCAAGCCCTACGACCGCAACAACGCCGGCGACGCCGAGCCCGACAACCTCGGCCAGGCGCTCTTCCTCCTCTCGCTCGTCCCCGCCGCGGAGGGCGGCGGCGCCGCGCACCCGCTCCTCCCCGTCCTCCTGCGCGAGGCGGAGTCCCGCCGCGGCGCGGACGGCGCCCTGCGCGGCCGCGTCGACGGCCAGGAGCGCGCGGTCTACCCCACGAAGTGGCTCAAGTTCGGCCTGCGCGCGCTTGCCCTCGATGACTCGGCCTGGCGCATCCCCGCCGAGCGCGACGACTACGCGGACCTCTTCTGGATGGACTTCCGCGACGAGCCCGTCCTCTTCTCCCGCGATTTCGCCTCCGGCACCGCCCTCGAGCGCTACCCCTACCTGGCGTGGGCGCAGGCGCACTTCCGCGGCGCGCCGCCGCCGGAGGACCCCGCCGCGCTCGCCTTCTCGCGCGAGGCGATGGCCTCCGAGGCGCGCTACGACCGCGTCGCCGCGCTCGCCGCCGCTGGCGTCGTCCCCGCGGACCACGCCTCCTCCTTCCTCGCGACGCCCCACGCCTGGCACGCCGCGGAGGTCTTTCTGTACCTCCTCGATGCCGCGCGCTAGACGCCGCGGACGGCGGCGGCGGCGCGCTTGAAGCCCTCGGCCGCGCCGAGGATGGTCTTCTCCTCGACGCAGAAGGCGAGGCGGATGTGCCCCGCGAGGCCGAAGCCGCGGCCCGCGACGACGAGGATGCGCTCGGCAAGGAGCGCCTCGACGAACTTCGTCTCGTCCTCGCACGGCGACTTGGCGAAGAAGTAGAACGCGCCCTTCGGCAGGAAGAACTCGATCCCCGCGGCGCGGAGCTCGTCGGCCATGAGGTCGCGGCGGCGCTTGTAGATTCCGGCGTCCACGCCCTCCTCGGCGCAGCTCTGCAGGATCTGCTGCCCGATGGCCGGCGCGTTCACGAAGCCGAGGATGCGGTTCGCGAGGATGAGGCCTCCGAGGAGCTCGTCGGCGCCCTCGATCGCGGGATTGACGGCGAGGTAGCCCACGCGCTCGCCCGCGAGTGAGAGCGTCTTGGAGAAGGACCCCACGACGACCGTGTGCGCGTAGGCCGCGAACACCGACGGGATCGGCGCCCCGGTGTAGTTGAGCTGGCGGTAGGGCTCGTCGGAGACGAGGTAGATCGTGCGCCCGAACTCCGCCGAGCGCCGCGCGAGGACCGCGCCGAGCGCGGCGAGGTCCTCCGCCGGGTATATCTGGCCCGTCGGGTTGTTCGGCGTGTTCACGATGATGGCGCGCGTCTTCGCCGAGATGGCCGCGTCGATTGCCGCGACGTCGAGCGAGAAGTCGCCGGGCCTCGTGGGGACGGGCGTGAGGACGCCGCCGAAGTTGCCGACGTAGTTGCCGTATTCGACGAAGTAGGGCGAGGGGACGAGCACCTCGTCGCCGGGCGAGAGGACCGCGCGGAAGAGGACGTTGAGGCCGCCCGCGGCGCCGACGGTCACGACCACGTTCGCGGCGGGCGTCTCGACGCCCTGCTCCTTCGAGACGAGCCGCGCGAGCGCCTCGCGCGTGGCGGGGTAGCCGGCGTTTGGCATGTAGCCGAGCGCGAACGGCCGGTCCGCGCCGGCGGCGACCTTCTCGAGCGCGGCCTTCACGGCGGGCGGCGGCGCGAGGTCGGGATTGCCGAGGGAGAAGTCGTAGACGTTGTCCGCGCCGAACTTCTTCTTCAGCTCGATGCCCTGCTCGAACATCTTGCGGATGGCGGAGCCGCCGGCGACGGCCTTCTGGACGGAGGGGGAGAGGAGTGTGCTCATGGGAGTGACGAGTGACGAGTGAAGAGTGACGAGTGACGAATGACGAGTGACGAATGACGAATGACGAGTGGCGTGGGACAAGTGACGAACGGGGCCGGAGGATAGCACAGCGGGGGCGGGTAGGCAACGCGATTCCGCGTCCTCGTCGAAAAACCCGCTTGACTCCACCTGGGGCTTTTGATATCTTCCGCCCCGTTTTCCGCGTCGTGCGGAAGACGCCGTTCCGGTGTAGCGTAGCGGTAGCGCAGGGGACTGTTAATCCCTTGGTCGCTGGTTCGAATCCAGCCACCGGAGCCAATCAAAACCCCCGTAAATCCTAGCGATTTGCGGGGGTTTCTCCTTCTTTCGCGCGTTCGGGCGGTTTGATTGTTTGAGGGCGTTTTAGGTAGGTTAAAAGCCGAGATAAATCTACCGAAAATCTACCGAGCCGGAAGCGCCCTTGTCTCGCGAGACTTCGCCGACGCCGTGCAGGAGCGGGGCGCGCGCCTTTCGCGCTTCTGGTTCTCGGTAGATTTATCAAGGGCGTTGGTAGATTTACCTCCCGCCTCCCGCGACGCGCTCGCCCCTCGTCGCCGTGCGCGCCGTCTCGCGGCCGTGAAGGGGCCTCGCGCCGGCCGGGGGCGCAACTGCCGCGCCGTCCGCCTCCGCGCCCCTTCCCGCGCGTTCCACGGGCGACGGCGGCGAAGTCGCGAGGGAGCCGCCACGGGGCGCAACGGCCCTTCCGGGGGCGGTTGCGCCTCCGCGAAGCCGCCGTGCGTGCAACGGTTGACTTCGGGGCCGTGCGTCTGGGCGTCCGTTGCATCCTCGCGGCGTTCGCGCAGGGTTCGGGACGCCTCGCCCGTCGATCCGGGCCGCGTACCGCGACCGGTGGCGACCGCGACGGCGAGACGAAAGCGGCCGCCCCTCCGCGACGGGAGAGGCGGCCGGGCGCGCGGGCGTCGGCGTGGCGGGGTCTACCCTTCGCCGGCGAGCGCGTCCGCGATCACGCGAGCCGCCTTGCCCTTCGGGGCGACCGTCGCCACGCGCACGCATCGGAATGCGTCGGCGT
>CACWKU010000087.1 GCA_902761575.1 uncultured bacterium | reverse complement strand
GGCCCCGCGGCCGCCCCTGCGCCGCAGGGCGGCCCGCCCAAGCCGCCGCCGCGCGCCTCCCGGATGGTCTCCGGGCCCCTGCGCGAGGCGCCCGTGGTCGCCACGGTGTTCGTCGACGTTCGTTTCGTCGGTAGCGCGCCCGGCGGATCCGGCGAGCCCCAGGAGGAGGAGGAATAGCCATGGCCAACCAGAAGAAATCCGCCTTCCTCTCCGAGCACTACGACAAGATCGTCCTCGGCGCCATGCTCGTCGTCCTGGTCGCGTCCCTCGCCGTCCTGCTCGTGAGCGCCGCCTCCAACCGGACCGAATCCGCCAAGTTCCGGCAGCGCATCAAGGCGCTCGAGAAGACCGAGCGCCGGAACGTCGAGCGCCTCTCCGGGTTCCTCTTCGCCGCCGCGCGCGAGTCCGCGCGGACGTCCTACGCGATGTCCGGCACGAACGTCGCCTTCCTTGTTGCGCCCGAGCGCGTCGCGTGCGTGAAGTGCGCGCAGCCGATCGCGATGGACGCCGACGTCTGCCCCTGGTGCTCCGAGACGCAGCCCGACGAGAACGCGGCGGTGGACGAGACCTGGGACTCCGACAACGACGGCATGCCCGACGAGTGGGAGAAGAAGTTCGCCCTCGACCCGTTCAGCGACGACTCGGGGCTCGATCCGGACACCGACGGCTTCACGAACCTCGAGGAGTTCCAGGGCGGCACCGACCCGAAGGACGCCAAGAGCCACCCGCCGCGCTTCGCGTTCCTGCGCGTGCGGTCCATCGACGTGGAGCCCTTCCCGTTCTCGTTCAACGGAAGCAAGATGAAGGGGGCCGACGGCTCCTACAAGTTCGCCGTCAAGGACACCACGGGCCGCGACTGGTATGTCAAGCAGGGCCAGACCCTCGCCAAGACCGGCTTCGTCCTCAAGGAATTCTCCTCCGCGATGGAGGAACGCAAGACCTCGACCGGCGTCCGCAAGATGGAGATCTTCTCGCTCGTCTTCACCAAGGACGACGACCAGGTCGTGATGAAGGCCGGCTCCAAGCCCGAGTCCAGCATCTACAAGGCCTCCTTCGTCTGCGCCAAGGACGCCGAGCCCAAGGTCTACGAGGCCAAGCGCAACGAGACCTTCGACTTCGACGGCGACACCTTCAAGCTGCTGTCCGTCGACCGCAAGGCCGGCACCGCGAAGCTCGAGCGCGCGTCGAACAAGGAAAAGGTCGACATCTCCGCCGAATAATCCGCCCGCAATCTCCCTTCCACGAACCCACAACCCGCTTTTCCCTTCCCGTAGGAGAATCACAGGATGAACGCAAAGAAACTTCTCGGCCCCTCCTCCTTCGCCTTCCTGGCGCTCGTCGCCATGCTGGCCTACTCGGAGCCCCCCAAGGCCGTTCTCAACGTCCGCCAGGCTGGCGGCATGGATCTCGACCTCGATCTTGATTCGCTTGAGGACGATCTCGCCGATGCGACCGACGCCGCGACCGCGGCGGAGGACGCCGTCGAGGATGCGACAGACGAGGCCGCGGATGCCGCGGATGAGGCTCTCGACGCCACGGATGAGGCGCTCGACGACGTTGCCGATGCCGCGGACGACGTGCTCGAGGATGTCGCCGATGCAGCCGACGAGGCGGCCGAGGATGTCGCCGACGCGGCCGACGAGGCGGTCGAGGATGTCGCCGACGCGGCCGACGAGGCGGTCGAGGATGTCGCCGACGCGGCCGACGAGGCGGTCGAGGATGTCGCCGACGCCGCCGACGCGGCGGTCGAGGATGTCGCCGACGCCGCCGACGCGGCGGTCGAGGATGTCGCCGACGCCGCGGACGAGGCGGCCGCGGACGCCGCCGACGCGGCCGACGCGGCGGTCGAGGACGCCGCCGACGCGGCCGACGAGGCGATCGAGGAGACTGAGGATGTCGCCGACGCCGTGGTTGAGGAGACCGAGGATGTCGCCGACGCGGCCGACGAGGTGGTCGAGGACGCCGCTGATGCGGTCGACGAGGCGGTCGAGGAGGTCGAGGCCGGCGTGGACGACGACTTCGGCGGCGACCTGATCGAGGAAGTCGTCGAAGAAGCCCCCGTCGAGGACGATGGTCTCGACGCCGTCGCGGAAGCCGCTCCCGCCGACAAGGAGGTCGACGGCGAGCTGGGCGACAATCTTGCGGATCCGGACGACGATCTGATCGATCTGGACGCCGGCGCGGGCGCCCTCGCGGCCGCCGATCCGGACGACCCGATGGCCAAGCCCCTCTCCGAGATCACCGCGCTCGAGACGGCCCGCCGCAAGCTGCTCATCGACCACGGCTTCGACTGCGTCCGGCAGGGCAACAACCTGCTCGCCATCGGCAGCTGGGACCACGCCAACGAGAAGTTCGACGAGGCTCTCCGCTTCCTCGAGCCGCTCGACATGGAGACGACGCACGCCTCGATCGAGGAGGCCTACCGCGGCAAGGCCGAGGCCTACTACCGCCTCGCGCTCGACCGCGTCGAGGCCCGCGCCTACGAGGACGCCCTCAAGAACTGCCGCGAGGCTCGCCGCCTGCTCCATCCGAAGGCCAACGAGCTCTACGCCGAGATCACCAAGCTCCAGCGCGAGCCGCCGCCCGTTCCGCCGCCGCCGAAGGTCCGCATGTGGAACGACGAAACCTACAGGGCCATGCGCGCCAGGATCGACGAGCGCATGGGCGTCGCGAAGGAATACTACGCCTGCGGCCTCTACACCGACTGCCGCCGCGAGGTCGAGCTGCTGCTCCACGACTACCCGTGGTGCGACGAGGCCCTGAACCTCCTGCGCCGGCTCTCCATCCGCGAGCACCAGTACGTCGACGAGGAGCGCCGCACGACCCGCGACGGCATGATCAAGGACGTCACCGGCAAGTGGACGCCCCGCACCTACGCGGTCGACTTCATCAAGGGCGACTTCAACGGCATCAAGATCCCCGACGGCGCCGACGCCGCCCAGGGCAACGCCCAGGACCTCTCCGTCGAGACGAAGATCCGCCAGAAGATGAATAGCATCGTCATCCCGGAGATCGAGTTCCGCCAGGCCAACATCGCCGACGTGATCTCCTTCCTCGGCGACGCCTCCCGCGAGTACGACGAGGACGACGTCCCCGCGGCCGAGCGCGGCGTCAACTTCGTCCTCGACATCGGGGACGTGGGCGGCGCCGAGGCCGCGGCCGACGACGGCTTCGGCGGCGGCCTCTTCGATACCCCCGCCGAGCCCGCGGCCGCCAGCTCCGGCGGGATCCCGCTCCTCACGATCAAGTCGCACTACGTCACGCTGCTCTCGACGCTCGACCTGATCATGGACATGGCGAACCTCAAGTACCGCATCCAGGGCAACGTCGTCAAGATCATGCCCAAGAACAAGGCGGACGGCACGCTCATCCACCGCATGTACAACGTCCTGCCGTCGATCGACCAGCACATCAACACGATCGGCGGCGCCGCCGGCGGCGGCTCGGGCGACGCGGGCGACCCCTTCGCCCTCTCGGCCGGCACCTCCGAGGGCACCTCCGACTGGAAGGGATTCTTCGGCCAGCTCGGCGTCAACTGGCCCGACGGCTCCTCCGTCAAGTACATGCCGCAGATCGGCAAGCTGGTCGTGATGAACACGGCGGACAACCTCGCCACCCTCGAGCAGGTCCTCGGCGCCCTCAACGTGACGCCGTTCCAGGTCGAGATCGAGGTCCGCTTCGTCGAGGTCGGCCAGACGGACCTCAACTCCCTCGGCCTCGAGTGGATCCTCAACGACAACTACGAGATCTCCGAGAAGAGGAATGACAGCTGGCTCGGCGCTCAGTCCCGCCGCCGCCTCGTCATGGAGAAGGGCAACCTCACGGGTGGCTTCAACTTCCTCCCGCAGAATCAGCGCGAGACGATCAACAACGGCTCCGGCATCGCCGACAACATCGCGACGTTCACCTCGATCCTCACGAACCCCGAGCTCTCGGTCGTCCTCCACGCCCTCGCCAACAAGACCAACGCGGATCTCCTCTCCGCGCCGAAGGTCGTCGCGCAGACCGGCGCCCAGGCCACGATCAAGAGCGTCGTCGAGTACATCTACCCGACCGAGTACGACGTGCAGATGCTCGAGAGCAACAACAACAACAACGACTCCTCGACCTACACCGGCGCCGTCGTCGAGCCCCAGAACTTCCAGACCCGCGAGGTCGGCGTGATCCTCCAGGTGACGCCGCGCGTCTCGTCCGACGGCTCCCGCATCAGCCTCGACATGACGCCGTCCGTCGTCTCGATTCCGACCTGGAAGAACTACGGCTCCACCTACCCGGTCTACGGCGACCAGAACCTGATCACCGGCCAGCGCCAGGTCGAGTACGTCCAGCTCAACATGGAGCAGCCCTTCTTCCCGGTCCGCTCGCTCGCGACCTCCGTTGACATCTACAACGGCTCGACGGTCGTCATGGGCGGCATGATCACGGAGGAGCGCTACAGCGAGGAGGACAAGATTCCGATCCTCGGCGACATCCCGATCCTCGGCCGCCTCTTCCGCTACCAGTACGACCAGAGCGAGAAGAAGAACCTTCTCATCTTCGTCTCGGCCCGCCTCGTCGACCCGGCCGGCCGCACGATCACGGGCGCGGGCACGGTCCCCGGTCTCGAGAACGCGCTTCACTAGGCCCTTTCTGTTCCGCGCGGCGGGCGGGAGCGCATCCGCGCTTCCCGCCCGCCGTCCGTTTCCTCCCGGCGCTCCCCGCATGGACATCCGCTTCGCCCGACTCCTTTCCGGCGCCGTCTCCGGCATCGACGCTCTCCGCATCGACGTGGAGGTCGACGTCTCGCGCACGGGCGATCCGCAGACGGTCGTCGTCGGCCTGCCGGACGCGGGCGTGCGCGAGAGCCGCCATCGCGTGGAGACCGCACTCTCCAACTCCGGCTTCGATCCGTTCCGCGGTCGCGTCGTCGTCAACCTCGCCCCGGCCGACGTGCACAAGGACGGCTCGCTCTTCGATCTGCCGATCGCCCTCGCGATGCTGATCGCCTCGGGAGCGATCGTCCCCGGCCGGCCCGCCCGCCGCTCCCGTCCCGGCGCTCCGCCCGCCCCCGCACCCGCTCCGATCCTCGACCTTGGGCGCACCGCCTTCGCCGGCGAGCTCTCGCTCGGCGGCGAGCTGCGGCCCGTGCGCGGCGTGCTGCCGCTTGCGGTCGGCCTGCGCGCGACGGGCGTCACGGATCTGCTCGTCCCCGCCGAGAACGCGAACGAAGCGGCGATCGTCGAGGGGCTCCGCGTGTGGCCGGTGGACAGTCTGAAGCACGCCGCGGACCTCGTCTCGGGCGCCGACGGCGGCCGGACGCGCCCGGCCGCCGTGGACCTCCACGCCGTGTTCCGCGACGCGAGCGCGGCGGCCGGAGCGCCGGACTTCGCCGAGGTGAAGGGCCAGGAGATGGCCAAGCGCGCGGTGCAGGTCGCCGTCGCCGGCGGACACAACCTTCTGATGGTCGGCCCGCCCGGCACCGGCAAGTCGATGCTCGCGCGCCGGATCGCGACGATCCTTCCGCCGCTCACGCTCGACGAGGCGCTCGAGACGACGAAGATCCACTCCATCGCCGGGCTTCTGCCGCCCGGGACGCCGCTTCTGGCGGAGCGCCCCTTCCGCTCGCCGCACCACACCGTGTCCGACGTCGGGCTCGTCGGCGGCGGGACGCACCCCTCGCCGGGCGAGGTCACGCTCGCGCACCACGGCGTACTCTTCCTCGACGAGCTCCCGGAGTTTACGCGCAACGCGCTCGAGGTGATGCGCCAGCCGATGGAGGACGGGTTCGTCACCATCACGCGCGCCTCCGGCACCGCCCGCTTCCCCGCGCGCTTCATGCTCGTCGCGGCGATGAACCCGTGCCCCTGCGGCTACTTCGGCGACCCGAACCGCCCGTGCCGCTGCTCGCCGACGCAGATCCAGCGCTACCGCGCGCGGATCAGCGGCCCGCTCCTCGACCGCATCGACCTGCACGTCTCCGTCGCCGCCTCGCGCCTGCAGGACCTGCAGACGCTCCCCGCCGGCGCGTCCTCGGCCGACCTGCGGGCGGGCGTCCTCGCCTCGCGTGCGGCGCAGGAGGCGCGCTTCGCGGGCCGCCCCGGCGCGCGGACGAACGCCGCGATGGGGCGCGGCGACCTGGAGAGATTCTGCCGCATGGACGCGGAGTGCCTCCAGATCATGAACTACGCGATCCGCGAGATGCGGTTCAGCCCGCGCGCCCACGACCGCATCCTCAAGGTGGCGCGCACGATCGCGGACCTGGCCGGCCACGCGGAGCTGCGGCCCGAGGACCTGCACGAGGCGCTCGGCTACCGCGCGCTCGACCGCTCGCTCTGGACCTAGCCGCCGTGTCCCCGTCCCCCGTCCAGCGCTTCCTCCTCCGGTGGGGCGGCCCGATCGCCGCGATCGCAGCCGTCTCGGCCGCCGAGGCGTGGCTCTACGCGGACGCGGTGCTGCGCGGCGCGGCCTCGCCGCCGCCGCGCACGCTCTCGATCCTCTTCGGCGCCGCGGGCGGCCCCGCCGTCCTCTTCGACATGTTCGTTCCCGCGCTGGCGGTGAACCTGCTCGTCTTCGCCTGGTGCCGCCGCCGCGTCGAGGCGCAGCGCGCGAAGGTCGCCGAGGTTGCGAAGACGACGCTCACCCCCGCCGAGCGCGCCCGCCTCAAGGAAATGATCTCCTCGCGGCTCCGCGAGGAGATCGCGAAACGGGACGTTCCCCCTTCCGGCAAGCGGCCATAGGCGACGACAAGCCGTCGATTTTGCGCAATTCGCTTGCATCCGCCGGCGCCGACATGCTAGAATGGGCTCCGTTCGCGGCGCACGGCGCCGCGGGCGCGGCCGCACCTATCCCGCGCGCCGCGTCTCGTCCCGCATGAATCCCGCATTCCCCGCCACGCTGGACGACATCCGCTCCTGGGGCGCGCCCGCGGCGTTCGACGCCGCGCTCCGCGCCGCCGAAAAGGGTTTCGTCACCAGCGCCAGCTACGACCCCGCCGCCGGCACCGCGTCCGGCGAGGTCGTCGTCGGCGCGTCCACCGTCTCCACCTCCTTCGCGCTCGTCCGCCACGGGCCCGCCGGGCGCTGGGGCGTGCGCTCGCGCTGCCCCTGCCCCGCCGCCACCGAGGCCGGCGCGATCTGCTTCCACGTGCTCGCCGTCGCGATCACGCTCGCCCGCCGCGCCCTCGCCGCGACGAAGCCCGAGGCCCGCCGCGAGGAGTCGGCGCACGACCGCCTCGTCGCCGAGAACGTCGCGCGCGGCCTCAGCGTCGAGACGGACGAGGCCGGACTCCCGGCGCGCCTCTTCGTCCAGCTGCCGCGCGACTGGATCCCCCGCTTCCGCCTCGCCCGCGAGGGCAAGGGGCCCGGCGTCCCGGCGTCGGTCCTCGTCCAGCCCGCCGGCGAGGGCGTGCAGCTGCTGCCGGTGCAGGAGCTGGTGCGCACGCGCCGCGCGCTGCGCCTGGAGAAGGACGACGAGAACCTGCTCTACGTCCTGGAGGACATCGCCTCGGGCGACCTCACGCGCCCGCCCGTGCTCGCGCCGGCCTACCTGCTCTGGATCTTCGACCGCCTCGCGGCGCTGGACCGTCCGCTCCTGGTGGCGGAGTCGCGGCCGATCTCGGTCCGCCCGCGCGCGGAGGCGCTCGACTCGCACCTGCTCGTCTCGCTCGACCACGAGAAGGGCGAGATCCTGCTGATGGCGCAGGTGGACGCCCCCGCGGGCTGCGAGGCGGAGACGGACCCGCCGCTCCTCGCGATGGGCAAGTACGCCTGGGCGCTCTACGGCCGCCGCCTCTTCCCCCTCGCGGCGGTCGTCCCGCCGGTCTACCAGCGCGTCTACCTCGACACGATCGGCATCCCGCGCCTCGGCACGCGCAGCTTCCTGCTGCACGAGCTGCCGGGCCTGCGCGGGCAGTTCGACGTGCGCTTCGACGAGGGGTTCGACCCGGACGCCTTCACCTGGACGCCCGCCGAGCCCTCCTTCGCGCTGCGCGCCTCCGCGGCGGACGACCGCGGCCCGCTCTTCCCATTGCGCTCCGACACGCTCGGGGACCACACCGCGGTCGAGCTGCGGCTCGACGCGGTCTACCCCGCCGCCGAGCCCGGCGGCGCGCCGACGACCGTCCCGGCCAACGCGCCCGCCAAGGACTTCTCCTTCCCCGACCCGGCCGACCCCTACAACTACTTCGTCCGCAACGTCGATTCCGAGCGCGCCGCGCTCGCGATCCTCGCCTCCCACGGCCTCGCCGGCCCCGGCGCCGCGCGCGAAAGCTCCGCGGCGCTCCGCGGCAACGCCCTCCCGCCGCTGCGCGGCGCCGACGCCGCGCTGGAGCTGCTCGCCACGACCGCCCCCGCGCTCGCCTCCCTCCCGCGCTGGCGCTTCGTCCCCGAGGGCGACTTCGCCGACGTCTCCGCGCACCTCGAGCGCATCGCGACGATCGTCCGCGTCCGCCAGCCCGCGGACGCCCCCGGCGCGTTCGACGTGGACTACGCCTTCCAGACCGCGCGCCGCTCTCGCAACGTCCTTCCGGCCGACATCGGCGCGGCGCGCCGCGACGGCCGCCCGTGGATCATGCACGGCCCGCGCCGCCTGCTCTTCGACCCCGCCGCGCTCGACCAGTTCTCCGACCTGCTGCGCGAATGCGGCGCGAGCCAGTCCCCGCTCGGCGGCGCGTTCCGCGTCTCCGCCGCGCTCGCACCGTTCTTCGTCGGCCGCCTCGCGCGCCTCTCCTCCTCCCTCGTCCACCTCGACCCCTCCTCCGAGCCGTGGGCCGAGCGCGTCCGCGCGCTCTACGCGCCCGGCGCGTCCTCCGCGGACGACCCCGCCACCGTCCCCGAGCCCCTGCGCTCGACGCTGCGCCCCTACCAGCGCGCCGGCGTCGCCTGGCTGCGCGCCCTCGAGCGCGGCGGCGCCGCCGGCATCCTCGCCGACGAGATGGGCCTCGGCAAGACCGTCCAGACGCTCGCCTGGATCGCGCTGGAGCGCTTCCACGAGGGCGCGCGCGGGATGCCGGCGCTCGTCGTCTGCCCCACCTCCCTCGTCGAGAACTGGGCCGAGGAGTCCCGCCGCTTCACGCCGCGGCTGCGCCTGCTCGTCTGCCACGGCGACGAGCGCGAGGCCCTGATGCGCGAGATCGACGCGCAGGACCCCGCCCGCCCCGGCCGCACCACGCGCGCGCTCGACCCGGACGCCCTCGCCGCCGCGCTCGGCGGCGCGGACCTGGCGATCACCTCCTACGCGCTCCTGCGGCGCGACGTCGCCGCGTGGGAGCGGTGCGGCTTCTCCATCGTCGTGCTCGACGAGGCCCAGAACATCAAGAACCGCACCACGCAGAACGCCGAAACCGTCAAGCGCATCCCCGCCGGCTGCCGCCTCGCCGTCACCGGAACCCCCGTCGAGAACAGCCCAGCCGACCTCTGGAGCATCTGGGACTTCCTGATGCGCGGCTACCTCGGCACGTGGGACGACTTCCGCGCGCGCTACGAGCTGCCGATCTCGCTGCGCGGCGCGCCCGGCGCCACCGCGCAGCAGAACCGCGAGGCCGACCAGGCCCTCTCGCGCCTCCACGACAAGGTCGCGCCCTTCCTCCTGCGCCGCCTCAAGACCGAGGTCGCCAGGGACCTGCCGCCCAAGACCGTGCAGACCGTCTTCACCGACCTCGGCGACGACCAGCGCGCCGTCTACGACAAGTTCTTCGCCGCCGCGCGCACGCAGGTCGCGGACGCCCTCGGCACCGCCGGCTTCGGCGCCTCGCGGATGCTCGTCCTGACGGCGCTGCTGCGCCTGCGGCAGGTGAGCTGCCACCTGGCGCTGCTGGGCGACAAGAACCCGCGCCCCGACTCCGCGCGCCCCTCCGCCAAGCTCGAGTGGCTCCTGGACTTCCTCGACGAGGCCGCGGCCGAGGGGCACCGCGTGCTCGTCTTCTCGCAGTTCGTCGAGATGCTCGGGCTCGTGCGCGCCGCGCTCGACGCCGCCGGCACCGCCTACTGCTACCTGGACGGCTCGTCGCACGACCGCCTCGAGCAGGTGCACCGCTTCAACGCGGACCCGTCGATCCCGGTGTTCCTCGTCTCGCTCAAGGCGGGCGGCACGGGCCTCAACCTCACGGGCGCCGACGAGGTGGTGCTCTTCGACCCGTGGTGGAACCCGGCCATCGAGGACCAGGCGGTGGACCGCGCGCACCGCATCGGGCAGAAGCGGCACGTGCGCGCCATCAAGCTCGTCTCCAAGGGGACGATCGAGGAGAAGGTCCTCGCGATGCAGGCGCGCAAGCGCGCGGTCATCGACGCCACCGTCTCCGCCACCGACTCCGCGGACCTGGCCTCCCTCACCGAGGGCGACGTCCGCAGCCTCTTCGAGCTATAGCCGCCGACATGGAAAGCACGGAGCCACGGGTCCGCGGGCGGCTGGCGCCGAGTCCGACGGGGGCGCTGCATCTGGGCAACGCCCGGTCGTTCCTGCTGGCCTGGCTCTCGGTGCGGTCGCGCGGCGGGTCGCTCATCCTGCGGATCGAGGACCTCGACCATCCGAAGGTGAAGCCAGGCGCCGCGGCGGGAATCCTCGAGGACCTGCGCTGGCTCGGGCTCGACTGGGACGAGGGCCCCGATGTCGGCGGCCCGTGCGGTCCCTACGTCCAGTCGCAGCGCCGCGCGCGCTACCGCGGGGCGCTTGCGGCCCTGCGTGCGAAGGGGCTCGTCTATCCGTGCGTCTGCTCGCGCCGCGACGTGGCGGAAGCACAGTCCGCGCCGCACGGGCGCGACCCGCATTCGCTCGCCTACGACGGGCGCTGCCGCGGCCGCTTCGCCTCGTGGGAGGAGGCGTGCGCCGCGCTTCCGCCGGGGCGCCTGCCCGTCTGGCGCTTCCGTGCTGCGCCGGGCGTCTCCTCCTTCGATGACGCCTTCCTCGGCCGCCGCGAGCTCGACCTCGCCGGCGAGCTCGGCGACTTCGCCTTCGCACGCGACCCCGACGGCGCCGGATACCAGCTCGCGTGCGCG
Organism: uncultured bacterium; assembly: GCA_902761575.1. Lineage (GTDB taxonomy): Bacteria > Verrucomicrobiota > Kiritimatiellia > RFP12 > UBA3636 > UBA3636. The sequence goes on along the minus strand of CACWKU010000087.1, from coordinate 1,659 downwards.
GTCGACGACGCCGCGATGGGCGTCACGGAGGTGCTGCGCGGCGACGACCTCGTCGACGCGACGCACTGCCAGATTGCGCTCCAGGCCGCGCTCGGCCTCCCGCGGCCTCGCTACGTCCACGTTCCGCTCGTCGTCGCGGAGGACGGCCGCCGCCTCGCCAAGCGCCACGGCGACACTCGCCTCGCGACGCTCCGCGCCGCCGGCGTCCCGGCCGCTCGCGTCGTGGGCCTGCTCGCGTGGTGGAGCGGGCTGGCGCCGTTCGGCGCCGAATGCGCGCCGTCCGACCTCGTGGCGGGGTTCGACCTGGGGCGCGTCCCGCGCGGCCCGGCCGTCCTTGACGTCCGCGTTCGCGACTACCTCGGCGTGCGCGCCGGCGTCTGACCCCGCTCCTCCGCATCGACTTTCGCGCGCTTGACGGCGGAAACGCGAGGAAATAGAATCCTGCCGCATGAACGCCACGCAACGTCTTGCGCTTGTCATCCCGGCCTACAACGAGGAGGAAACGGTCGGCGCCGTCGTGCGCGACTGCCTCGCCGCGCTGCCCGGCGCCGAGGTGTGCGTCGTGTCGGACGGCTCCTCCGACCGTACCGCGGCGCGGGCCCGGGAGGCGGGCGCGACGGTGCTGGAGCTGCCCTGCAACCTCGGTGTCGGCCCGGCCGTGCAGGCCGGCCTGCAGTGGGCGCGCGACCGGGGATTCGAGGTCGTCGCGCGGCTCGACGCGGACGGCCAGCACCCGCCCGCCGAGGTTCCGAAGCTCCTCGCGCGGATGGAGGAGACGGGCGCGGACTTCGTCGTGGGCTCGCGCTTCCTGCCAGGCTCCTCCTTCGAGGCGGGCTCCACCCCCGCGCGCCGCTTCGGCAACCGCGCGCTCGCGCGCTTCCTCTCGATCATCTGCCGCTACCCAGTGACGGACCCCTCGTCGGGCCTGTGGTGCGCGCGCGGCGCGCTCGTCCGCTACTTCGCCCACCGCTATCCGGCCGAATACCCCGAGCCCGAGGCGATGGCGCTGCTGCGCCGCCAGGGCTACGCGATGGCCGAGGCGCCGGTCCGCGTCCTGCCGCGCCAGGCGGGCGTCTCGCACCTGCGCTCCCTGGGCGTGGCCTACTACGCCCTCCGCGTCGGCCTTGCGCTCCTCGCCGACCGCGTCCGTCCCGTCGACCGGCGCTTCGCGAAACCCTAAAGCGCCGACGGAAGAAGAGACGCGGCCAGCAACCCGAACGCGAATGCAGCGGAATCGGATACTAGCAGCGCGATGATAACCTAAACAAAGGGGTCTGTCCCCTTAAAAAGTTCTTGCAACGGCGGACCTGGCGTGATAGATTATGGTCTTGAGAGGTGCAAATCATGAGAAGACCGAGAGTCAAGGTCGAGGGGGAGGGGTTCTACCATGTGGTGAGCCGGATCGGGGGGAAGCGGTTCCTCATCGACGAGAAGGAGAAGGCCATCCTGCTCGGGATGATCCGGGCGGCGGCGGCGTTCTCGGGGGTGGAGCTCTACACGTTCGCGATCATGTCGAACCACTTTCATCTTCTGGTCCGGGTGCCGAGGAAGAAGACCGTTTCGGACGCGGAGCTGCTTCGGAGAATGGAGGCGCTCTACGGGACGCCCCGGTTCCGTAAGGTGCTGGAAAAGTGGGAGAAGTGGACGGAGAGGAAGCAG
>CACWKU010000086.1 GCA_902761575.1 uncultured bacterium | reverse complement strand
GGCGCGCGAGGCCGCGCGCGAGGCCGCGGAGGCCGGCCGCGACCTGGTCGTCGCCGGCGGCACCGGGCTCTACGTCTCCGCCCTCCTGCGCGGCATCGACACGCGGGAGGCCGATCCCGGCCGCCGCGCGGAGCTCGAGGCGCTCCTCGCGCGCGAAGGCACGGGGGCGCTCGTCGCGCGCGCGGAGTCCCTTTCCCCCGGATCCACCGCGGCCATCGACGCGAAGAACCCGCGCCGGCTCGTCAGGCTCGTCGAGATCCTCGAATCGCACGCGGAGTCCTCTGGCTCCCCCGCTGGGGGAGCTGCCGAGCGCAGCGAGGCGGAGGGGGTCGTTCACGCGCCCCTCGTCGGCCTCGACTTCCCCCCCGACGTCCTCAACGCCCGCATCGAGCGGCGCGCGCGGGCGATGTTCGAGGGCGGGCTGCTCGACGAGGTCCGCGCGCTGTGCGAGCGGTTCCCCGGCTTCGAGCGCTCGACCGCCGGCGCGGGCATCGGCTACGCCGAGGCGCTCGCCGCGCTGCGCGGAGAGATCTCCGTCGACGAGGCCGTCGCGCGCACCGCGCAGCGGACGCGCCGCCTCGCGAAGAAGCAGCGCACCTGGTGGCGCCACCAGGCGCGCGTCGAATGGGTCCGCGGCCCCGCGGACGAAGCGGACGTCGAGCGCGCCGCGCGCGACGTCCGGAACCTTTGGAGCCAATATGGAAAAGTCCCCCTCTCCTTCTGATTCCCGCCGGACCGGTTCTGCGCCCGGAGGTTCCTCCCCGGGGCGTTCCGCCGCCACGCCGCCGCCGACCGGCCTCAAGGCCGCGTTCCGGGGCAGCGAGGACTTCCTCCCGCGCGAGAAGCTCGCGCGGCTCGGTCCGGGCGCGCTCTCCGACGCGGAGCTCGTCGCGATCTTCCTGCGCACGGGCCGGCCCGGGCGCAACGTGCTCCAGGTCGCGGACGACCTCCTGCGCGCCTACGGCGGCAACCTGCGGCTCCTCTCGCAGGAGAGCGCCGCGCGGCTCGAGGGGCTCGGCTCGATCGGGCGCGTCCGCGCGCTGGAGCTCACCGCGGTGTTCGAGTTCGCGCGCCGCATCGCGATGCACTCGCAGGAGGCGCAGCCGCTGCTGGAGACGCCCGAGCAGGTCGCGCGGTTCGTGCACGGGCTGGTCCTGCAGGACCCGACCGAGAGCTTCTACGTCCTGCCGCTCGACCGCAAGATGCGGCTGTGCGACCGCGTCCAGCGCCAGCGCCTCTGCGTGTCGCGCGGGACGGCGGACGCCTCGCCGGTCCATCCGCGCGACGTCTTCCGCGAGGCCGTCCGCGTCGACGCGTGCTTCGTCGTCGTCGCGCACAACCACCCCTCCGGCGACCCGACGCCCTCGCCGCAGGACCTGCGCATCACGCGGGCGCTCGTCGACGCCGGCCGCGTCGTCGGCATCCCGCTCGTGGACCACGTCGTCGTGGGCGGCCTGCCGGACCTGCGCGGCCCGGACGGCTCCATCGACACGACGCGCTGCTTCGACCTCGTCCCGCGCTTCCGCTCCCTGCGGCGCACGGGCGCGGTCGACTTCGACCTCGTGTAGCGCGCCGCGCCCGCGGGCGCTACCCGAGCGCGATCAGGACGACGCCGAGGAGCCCCATCGCGAAGGCGGCGTTCTGCAGCGCCGTCGTGCGCTCGCGCAGCGCGAGGCGCCCGTAGAGGAAGAAGCCGATCAGGCACGCGTTCACCTCCATCGGCGAGGCGATCGCGATCGCGCCGGCCGCCTCGAGGCGGTCGAGCGCGTTGAAGTGGAACCAGCAGCTCGCGACGAACCCCGGGATGAGCGCCAGCCCGCACACCCGGAGCAGGAAGAGATACTTGCCCCGCAGGTCCGGGTCGCGCGGCGCGGGGCCCTCCAGCAGGCGCCTTCCCGTCGTGAAGACGGCCCACGCGGCGAGCGTCCCGACGCCGCCCCAGAGCATCCGCTCGAGGTTCTCCGGGCGGACGTCCGCCGGCAGGTAGGAGACGAGGTTCACCGCACACTGGTTCGCGCCGCAGAGGACGAACGCCGCGAGCGCCGGCAGGAACCAGCGCAGCGTCGACCCGCCCTTCGACGCGCCGCCCCTGGCGAAGCCCGACACGACGACGTTCCCGACGATCATCGCGAACCCCGCCGCGCGCGCCCACGTGAGGTCCGTCCGCCCCGACAGCACGCCCATCAGGAACGGGAACACGAGGCCCGACTGCGTGACCGTCCACGCCAGGCCGTTCGGCCCGCGCGCCATCGCGCGGCCCATGAAGAAGATCATCCAGAAGTTGAGGAAGCCCCAGGCGACCATGCACAGCGCCGGCAGCGGCGACGCCCCGAACGCGAACGCCCGCGACTCCGGCCACAGCGCCCGCCCGGCGACGAGCGCGATCGACACCGCCGAGAGCGAGAGGACCGTGCTCACGAGCTGCTGCCGGAACGCGCCGCAGCCGCGGCGCTCCGCCGACCCGACGATCGCGCCGGTGATCACCCACGTGAGGCCCGTGAGAACGGCGAAGAGCAGTCCTAGGTACACGGCTTCCTCCAGTAGGCGGTGTACTCGACGTTGCCCGCCGCGCCGCGGATGGGCGACTCGCGGACGCCGACCCATTCGAGGCCGAGCTCGCCCGTGCCGAAGGCGCGGACGTCCTCGACGACCTGGGCGCGGACGGCCTCGTCGCGCACGATTCCGCCGCGGCCGACCTGTTCGCGCCCGGCCTCGAACTGCGGCTTGATGAGCGTCACGATTCCGCCGCCGGGCGCGAGGACGGCGGCCATCGGCGGCAGGATGAGCCGGAGCGAGATGAACGACACGTCGCAGACGGCGAACTGCGGGACGAACGGCAGGTCCGCCGCCGTGAGCGCGCGGCAGTTGAAGCCCTCCTTCACCCACACGCGCGGGTCGGCGCGCAGGCGCGGATGGAACTGGTCGTGGCCGACGTCCACCGCGGCGACGCGCGCCGCGCCGTGCTGCAGCAGGCAGTCGGTGAAGCCGCCCGTCGACGCGCCCACGTCGAGGCAGTCGAGCCCCTCGACGGAGAAGCCGAACCGCTCGAACGCGCCCTCGAGCTTCCAGCCGCCGCGGCTCACGAAGCGCTCGGGCTCCTCGACCTCGACCTTCGCGTCGTCGCGCAGCTGGTTGCCGGGCTTGGGGTTCGCGACGCCCTCGACGCGCACCTTGCCCTCGCGCACGAGGCGCTGCGCCGCCGAGCGCGACTCCGCGAGCCCGCGCGCCACCAGCAGTTCGTCGAGACGGATCTTCACGGGCGCGCAGTCTACCACACCGCCCCGCGGGAGGGAAGCCGCCTTGCGCCGCCGCGCGGCGTTCTGGTAGAATCCGCCGCGCCATGCCCGTCATCCCCGAAGCCGTCATCGAAGACGTCCGCGCCCGCACCGACATCGTGCAGGTGATCGGGGATCGCGTCCCCCTCAAGCGCGCCGGCGCCGCGTGGAAGGCCTGCTGCCCGTTCCACAACGAGAAGACCCCGAGCTTCACGGTGAACCCGCAGCGCCAGAGCTTCAAGTGCTTCGGCTGCGGCGAGGGCGGCGACGTCTTCAAGTTCCTCATGAAGCACGACGGCATGTCGTTCGTCGACGCCGTCCGCTACCTCGCGGAGAAGTGCGGCGTGGAGGTCGTCGCGGAGGAGGACGACGGCCGCACCGCCCGCGCGAAGCGCCTCTACCAGATCAACGCCGAGTTCGCCGCGTTCTGCCACCGCTGTCTCCTCAAAACGTCCGCCGCCGCCGGCGCGCGCGCCTACCTGGAGCGGCGCCGGCTCGACGCCGCCACGGTCGAGGCCTTCCAGCTCGGCTACGACCCGGACGAATGGGGCGCGCTCGACGAGTTCGCGCGCCGCAACCGCTTCACGCCCGAGGAGATGGTCGCCGCCGGCATCGGGTCGCTCCCCGACCGCCCCGGCGCCTCCGCGAACCTGCGCGACCGCTTCCACGGCCGCCTGATGTTCCCGATCTGCGACCAGACCGGCCGCGTCGTCGCCTTCAGCGCCCGCGTCCTCGACGCCGCGAAGAGCCCCGCCAAGTACGTCAACAGCCCCGAGACCGACGTCTTCAAGAAGGCGCGCGTGCTCTACGCGCTCGACAAGGCCCAGCGCCACATCGCCTCCTCGAAGCACCGCGAGGCGATCGTGTGCGAGGGGCAGATCGACGTCATCCGCTGCCACGCCTGCGGCTTCCCGCGCGCCGTCGCGTCCGAGGGCACCGCCTTCACGCCCGAGCACGCGAAGCTCCTCCACCGCTACGCCGACAGCGTCGTCGAGCTCTTCGACGCCGACGCCGCCGGGCGCAAGGCCGCGGTCCGAACCGCCGCGATCCTCCTCGCCGAGGGCCTCGCCGTCCGCGTCGCGGAGATGCCCGCCGGCGAGGACCCGGACTCGTTCCTGCTCAAGAACCCGCCGGAGGCGTTCCAGAAGATGCTCGACGACGCCGTCGGCATCGTCCCCTTCCACGTCGCCTTCCTCCGCGCGCAGGAGCGCGACCCCGACGGCGCCGACGCCGCCGCGCGCATCGTGCAGGGCGTCCTCCAGACCGTCGCCGCCTGCAAGAACGCGGTCCAGAAGGCGCGCATGCTCCAGGAGGTCGCCTCGCTGACGAACCTCCCGGAGGACGCCATCCGCGACGAGCTCGCCGGCGTCGAGGAGACCCTCCGCCGCCAGGAGCAGTCCGCCGCCCGCCGCGAAGCCGCCCGCGCCGCCACGCCGGCGGATCCGGAAGAACTCCCCCAGGCTCGCTTCGCTCGCCAGCCCCCTCAGCGAGGGGGCCGGCCCGCCCCGCCCGCATCCTTTCCGCCCCCCGCGGTTCCCCTTCCGCCCCCCTCCGAGAGGGGGGTGGCGCGAAGCGCCGGGGGGAGTACTTCGTCCGGCCCCGCGCAAAGGCCGGCCCCCTCTTCGCGGGGCGAGCCGCCCCCCGAGATCTTCGACGACCCTTCCCACGACTCCGCGCCCGGCGCGGCGCCGGGCGCGGAAGTCCCCCCCGAGCCCGACGCGCTCGACGTCGCGATCTGCGAATTCCTCCTCAACCACTGCCTCGAGGAGCCCGGCACTCTCAACGCGCTCTCCCGGCTCCTGCCCGCCTCGATCCTGCCGTGCCCGCTCGTGCGGCGCATCGCCGAGGCGTTCTACTCGAGCGTCGGCGCGTCGACCGACCCGGTCTACGACCTGCAGCAGAGCGACCCGGCGGTGGAGAAGTTCCTCGGGACCGTCGCCGCACGCCACGACCGCACCGGCACGAGCGAGAACTTCCTCGCGAAGGACGTCGCCCACGACCTCGTTCTCGCCGCGTGGCGCCGCCACCTGCAGTCCCGGCTCGCCGAGGCGACGCCCGCCGCCGGCGCGCCGGACTCGCCGGAGCTCATGCGCCGCCGGATGGAGGCGCGCGGCACGATCCGGCAGCTGCGCGACTGGACGCGCGGAGAGGCCGTCGTCCGCGCCCTCGCCGGCGTCGAGGACGACCTCGGAGGGGCGGAGTCCGCGGAGTTGGATTCTCACGCAGAGAGCGCAGAGAACGCGGAGCTTGGCTCCCCCGCTGGGGGAGCTGGCGAGCGAAGCGAGCCCGAGGGGGTATCCCCCGCGGCGTCGGGCGGGGCGAGCGCTCCGAGCGAGCCGCCGTTCGTCGCTCCTCCCCCGGAGGCCCCGCCGCCGGAGGAGGACTACGAGGATCTGCCCCCGGACGATCTGTAGGCGGCGCCGTCCAATCCTGCGCGGTAGCCGGCGGGTCAGATTCGGGCGAAGAGCCCGTCCAGGAACCATCCGAAGGAGTCGGCTCCGAGAGTGCGGAGGATCCCGAGCGCGGGAACGAGCCGCGCGGGCGAGAGCGCGACGTAGGCGAAAAAGAGGAAAAGTTCGTTGAGCAGCAGGACGAGGACGAACGAGAAGAGGAAGCCGTAGGCGTCGAGATCGGTCTGGCGCTGGAGCAACGCGTTCAGGGTGAAGCAGACGTGGAAGCCCCATGCCGCCCCGCAGATTCCGGACGCGACGGCTCCCGCCGGTCTTCCGGCCATCGGGAAGACGAGGGAGGCGAGTCCGAAGAGCAGAAGCGCCGCGACGCACGGAAGGGGGAAGAAGTACGGGGCCAGGAGGTTGATCGCGTTCGGGCGGGAGACGTCGACCGAGCCCGCCTCCTCCGCGACGCGCATCCGGGTGACGCGCGCCCCGGAGAGCAGTCCGAAGAGCGCATGCGTCGTCTCGTGGACGGCGACGTAGGCGATCGCGGGGATCCGCACGGCGACGAACGCGAGGGCGAAGAGGCACGCCCCGAGCAGGAACGAGCCGGCCGGGGCCGAGAGCCCGAGGACGGAGGGCCCTTCCGGGGCGAGGGCCTCCAGCAGGCGGATCGCGCGCGGGACGGCGGCGAGCGCGGGAACGAGCGCGAACGCCGCGGCGAAGAGCGCCGCGAGGAGGATTCTCGAGGGAGCGCGCGCACGGCCGGCGCGCCCCCGTGCGGGCGGCTTCGATTTTTTCGTTGACCCGGAGGGCGGTTTCATCTATCCTAAGCGCCCTCCGAACACGGAACCCACCAGGAGCCACATCCCCCATGCCCAACATCAAGAGCGCGATCAAGCGCGACGCCATCTCCAAGGCCCGCCGCCTCCGCAACCTCTCCAACAAGAGCCGTCTCAACACGGCCCGCAAGACGTTCCTCGCCGCGATCGAGGGCGCCGACGCCGAAAAGAAGGCGGCCGCGCTCCGCGCGTTCTCGTCCGAGATCGACAAGGCCGCCAAGAAGGGCGCCATCACGAAGAACGGCGCCGCACGCCGCAAGTCCCGCGCCGCCGCGCTGGCCGCGGCCGCGAAGGCCTAGGATCCCAGGACCGCATCCAGGGTTCCACGAAGAAAGCCCGGCGCGACGCGCCGGGCTTTTTCCTTTCCGCGGGAGGTTCCGCGGCGTCGGCTGCATCCGCGGGGGCCCTCCTACCAGGCGCCCACGCAGCCGTCCACGATCGTTTCGGCGAGGTTCTTCGCGGTCGTGGGGAGGCAGGAGAGCTTGTTGGCGACGGCGTCCGACCCTCCGGTGAACGTCTCGGTTCCCCGGACCTGCTTCGGGCCGAAGATCGGGGACTCCACGGTCTCGCCGGCGGCCTTGCGCGGAAGCTTCACGAAGGAGACTCGCGCGGTGAGCGCCATCCGGTATTCGGTGGGGCTTTGCGTGCTGGTGCGGTTGTAGGCGGTCGCCTCCTGCTCGTACTGGACGACCGTCACGTCGAGACGCGTCGTCGCGAAGGCTTCGTCGGAAACGATGCGGAGGGTTCCCTCGCGCCGAATCTCCTTCTCGAGCGCGCGGCGCAGCTCGGTGGCTGCGCGCGGCTCGCCGGACTCGTTCAGGATCGCGGGGATGAATACGTCGCGGCAGTCCGCGGGCAGGGTGGTGCCGAGCTGGTACTCGGACGCGCATCCGGAGAGCAGGAGCGCGGCGGCGGCGAGGAGGCCGGCGTGGAGAAGTCGTTTCATGGCGGGCATTCTAGCGCGTTCGATGCGTCGGGTCAAGGTTGCCGGTCTCCGAGGAGTCCGGAGCGGGGGAGAGAGCTCGAAGGAGATCCGGAAGCGAGGCCACGACGGCGACCTCGGGACGCTCCGCGCGCGCGGTGGCGTCGGGCTGGAGCCAGACGCCGCGCAGGCCGGCGGCGGTCGAGCCGAGGACGTCCTTGCGGAGGTTGTCTCCGACGAAGAGGATCTCCCCCGGCGCGCAGCGCGCCTTCTCGGCCACGAGGTCGAAGAAGGCGGGGTGCGGCTTCTCGACGCCGGCCTCCTCGCTCGTGGCGACGAAGTCGACGAGGTCCAGCAGGCCGAGCGTCTCCAGCTTCCGGAACTGCTCGATCGCGCTCATGTCGGTCCCGATGCCGACGCGGAGCCCGCGCGCGCGGCAGGCGCGGAGGACGTCCGCCGCGCCGGGCGCGGGCCGGATGCGCGCGAAGAGCTCCCTCCAGTAGCGCTCCGTCCATTCGAGCGAGAGCCGCAGCGGCAGGCCGTGAGCCTCGAGGATGCGCGCGTAGCGGGCGGCTCGGCTGTGGTAGCCGGGGCTGTCGGGGCCGACCCGCTCCTTCTGCGCGCGGAGCGACGCGGCGACCTCGGCGAGGAACGCGTCCTCGGAGACGCCGAGGGCCGGCGCGGCGACTGCCGCCAGCGCGCGCAGGGCGTCGGCGTTTGGCGCCGCGCCGCCGTCGAACGCGTAGAGCGTGTCGTCGAGGTCGAACACGACGGTCCGGACGCCGGAGAAAAGGTTGGAGGATGCGGTATTCAATGCTGAATGCTGGATGCTGAATGGACGTCGGCGGGCGCCGATGGTTCCTACGGGATCTGCCGGTTCCAGTCGAACTCGATCGTGTCGAGCAGGGCGTGGGCGAGGACGTTGGCGCCGGGGATGTTCGGGTGGACGCGGTCCCACGCGATGTAGCTGGAGTGGCAGTGGGCGAGGACGCGGTCGGCGTAGGCCTGCGCGTCGCAGAAGAGCACGCCCTTCTCCGCGGCAATCTCGCGGCAGATCGCGCCGTACTGCCGGACGCGGGCGGACATCGCGTCGGCCGCGCTGGGCTCCCAGTAGACGGGCGTCATCAGGACCATGCCCGTCACGACGGGCTTCGTGCGGTCGACGAGCTCGCCGAGCGTGGCGCGGTATTCGTCCGGCAGGACGGCGCACTCGGGCAGCTGCGGCACGTCGAACTGCCGCCAGACGTCGTTCACGCCGATCATGACGGAGACCCAGTCGGGCTTCTTGTCGAGGACGTCCGTCTGCCAGCGCGCCTTGAGGTCGCGCACGGTGTTGCCGGAGATTCCCATGTTCACGACGTTCACGAAGTAGTCCGGGTAGACGCTCGTGAGGAGGCCCTGGACGACGTTCGGGTAGCCGTTGCCGTGCGGGTTGAACAGACCCTCGCCGACGGGCTGCTTGCGGCCCATGTCGGTGACGCTGTCGCCGATGAGGAGGAACTTGGAGCGGGGTGCGATCTTCATGGTTTCGGGGGTTGGAGTGCGGCCGCGAGCGCGGCGGGGTCCGCGCCGGCGGCGAAGAGGGTCTTCTGGCGGGAGGTCTCGCCCGCGACGACGGACACGGCGCGCTTCGGCAGCCCGGCGGCGTCCGCGACGAATTCGCAGAGCGCGGCGTTGGCTCTGCCGTCGACGGGCGGCGCCTGGAGCCGGACCTTGAGCGCGTCGCCCTGCAGCCCGCAGACCTCGGTTTTCGAGGCGCGCGGCACGACGTGCACGCGCAGCCGCGCCCCGCCCGCGGCGGGCGAGACGAACGGCGCGGCGGGCGCGGCCGGGGGCTGCGGGGCGAGGGGCTTCACGGGCTATTCGCCGATCAGGCGGGCGAGGAGGATCTGCGTGTCCAGCAGGTCGTAGCGCGCGGTGACGACCGCGGCCTCGGCCGAGGAGAGCGCGACCTGCGCGTCCGTGCGCTCCAGAGCGCTGGCCTTGCCCACGTCGTAGCGGCTCGAGACGACGTCGAAGTTCTCCTTCGACGCCGCGAGCGCGGCCTCCGCGACGGCGAGCGACTTGCGCGCGCGGTCGGCGGAGAGCGTCGCCGTCAGGACCTGGTTGAAGAGCTGCTGCTCGGCCTCCGCCAGCTTGCTCCGGGCGGCGCGCAGCTGCGCGACGGCCGTCTCGATCTGGCGGTTCTTCGCGCCCGCGCTGAAGAGCGTCTGCGCGACGGCCGGGACGGCGGCGTAGTTCCACAGCAGCGGCGAGCTGTCGCCCTTCGCGTCGAACGAGAGGCGGAAGGAGAGGTTCGGGTAGAGGTCGCAGATCGTCCAGTCGACGTAGTCCTTCGCGGCGTCGGCCGCGGCGCGCAGCGCGGCGAGCGCGGGCGCGTTCGTGGCGGCGACGGCCATCAGCGCGCCGACGTCGTTCGTCATCTCGGGGAACGAGCAGTCCCCCAGCGCGATGCGCGGGCTCTCGGCGAGGCCGAGCGCGAGCGCGAGCGAGGCGCGGGCGGTCTCGACGGCGTTCGAGGCGGAGATCTCGGAGAGCAGCGCGTTCTGGTAGTCGACCTCGGCCTTGGAGACCTCGTAGTTCATCGTGGCGCCGACGTCGAAGCGGTCCTTCGTCTGGTCGCGGTGCAGCCGGTAGCTCTCCGAGGTTTCGACGGCGACGCGGTGCAGCTCCTCGGCGCGTCGCAGCGCGAAGCACGCGGCGCGGACGCCGTAGACGGCGCCGTTCTCGGCGGCGCGCTCGGCCTGGTCGGCCGCGGCGAGCGCGGCGACGGCGCGGCGCGTCGAGGCGCGCGTGCGGCCGAAGTCGTAGAGCAGCCAGTTGAGCGAGACGTTGCCGCCCCACGTGCCGTCGCCGTCCCACTTCGTGTCGTGCGGGTCGATGTTCTTCGAGGCGTAGGTGTAGGCGATCGAGCCGTCGACCACGGGGATGAACGCGGCCTTGACGGAGCGCAGCGCGATCTGCGCCTGGACGACGTCCTGGCGGGCCTGGACGACGGCGGGCGCGTTGGTGCGCGCCCACGCGGCGAGCTCCTCCATCGCGAGGTCGCCCTCGCGCGCGGCGAACGGCGTCTCGGCCCAGCGGACCGTGCGCTCGGCGTCCTCGCGCTGCGCGCGCCGCGCCTCGCGGACCGTCGTACAGCCGGCGAGCAGCGCGGCGGCGGACAGGAGAAGGATGAGTTTGGTGTCTTTCATGGCGTTGGATTCTGTTTGTTTTTCGAAATCGTGTCAAGCGCGGCGGGGTCAGGGGGAAGGAAGGCGGGCGACGGCGTCCTTCGCGCGGGCGAGGACGGCGCGCGCGGTGCCGACGCCGAAGCGGTCGGCGACGGCGAGCAGGTCGCCCTCGCCGATGCCGGCGGTCCTGCCGTTCACGGAGAGCTGGTGGACGCCCGCGTGCGCGCTCCACGGGTCGGCGGACGGAATGCGCGAGCCGGTGAGGTCGTAGGCGGGCGCGAGCTCCCAGCGTCCGCCCTCGCGGAGGAGGAACGAGACGTTCTTGACGTGGTCGTCGCATTCGCCGGCGAGGACGTTGAACGCCATCCGGCGGAAGAGCTCCTCGCGGTCCTCCCATGGGAGGTCGAGGGCGTCCGCGGCGAGGAAGAGCTGCTCGTAGGCGCACGGCATCCCGGGCGGAACGTGCGCGAGCGCGGCGAAGGTGAGCAGGTGGTGGCGGCGGCCGCCGTCGCGGTCGAAGCGGCGCGTGGCGAAGTGGCGGAGCCTGTCGACCTCGACGAGCCGCGCCTCCGGCACGGCGACCCCGGCCGCCGCGGCCGCATCGTGCATCGCCATCTCGGTTTCGCCGCGCCACGGATACTCCTTCGGCGTGAATTTCACGATCCAGTGCTCGAAGCCGTCCGGCAGGTCGCCGTCGCCGAAGACGTAGCGGTCCTCCGCGCGGTTCCAGCCGACGACGGCCTTGGCCTGCGCGCCGCCCGCGGACGAGCCGAGGCGGATGATGGCGCGCAGGGCGTCGTCGCCCGGCAGGTCCGCGAGCTCCCCGTCCGCGGCGCGCCGGGCGGACTCGACGAGGGCGCGCATCTCGAGCGCGGAGGGCGTCGCGCGCGGGCCGCGGTCGGGTTCGTAGCAGAGCGCGCCCATCCCGCGCCGCCCGACGTAGGCGAGGCGGTCGAGCGGCGTGATTTCGCGGCGCGAGAGGCCGCGTTCGGCGAGCCAGAGGTCGACGAGCCCCGCGCCGAACGCGTCCGGCAGCGAATCGGCGAAGACGGGGGGGAGGCCCGAGAAGGCGTCCGCGGGGAGGTCCGGGAAGGCGTAGGGCTCGCGCCGCAGCGGCATCGAGAGCGGGGAGATCTCCACGCCCGATGCGGCGAACGCCGGGTCGTAGCGGAAGGCGTAGACGCCGCGGTGCGGCGACGGGACGATCGTCCCGACGCGCCGCCCCCAGAGCGAGACGAAGACGCGCTCCGCGCGGACGAAGCTAGCCACGGCGCTTCCTCCTTCCGCCCGCCGGCGAGGCGCGGCGGCGCGGCGGCGCGCCGGGCGGCCGGTCGAAGAGCGAATCCGGGAGCTCGGGCGGCGCGAAGTTCGCGATCCAGTCGACGCGCCGCAGCGTCTTGCACAGCGCGACGAGCGACGCCGTGGAGGCGTTCTTCCCGCCCTCCAGGTTCCGCACCGCCTTGAGCGAAATGCCGCTGCGCGCCGCCGCCGTCGTCTGCGACAGGTTCTCCGCGAGCCGCGCCGCCCGGAGTCCGTCCCCGATCGTCGCAAGCATTTCGGCTGTGGTCTGGTAGATCATTTTATTCCTTATAGGGTCAGTTGATGGCAGATATTTTAGTCAATATGCCTTTTAAGGTCAAGTGATTCTCTTCATGCGAGACCCCCTCAGGCTCGCTTCGCTCGCCAGTTCCCCCAGCGGGGGAGCCGGCTTCGCCGGGACGGGGCTCTGCGCTCTCTGCGTTCTCTGCGTGAGTTTCTTCCGCGGCGGGGCGCTGCGTGGCGCAGAGGCGGAAGCCGAGGAAGCTGAACCGGTAGGAGGGCGAGAGCCTGTACCGGTAGGAGGACCCGCAGTCCCCGGCCGAGTTGTACCAGCAGCCGCCGCGACAGACGCGGTTCACGCCAACCGGCGTTTCGGTCCACTCCCACACGTTGCCGTGCAGATCGTGGAGCCCCCACGCGTTCGGCTCCTTGCGTCCCACGGGCTTGTGCGACTCGGTTTCGCTCCAGTCGACTTCGTGGACGCGGTCGACGAGCCGCTCGGCAATGGCGAGGAAGCGAGCGAGCCAGCGGGGACGCGTCGCGGCGTTTTCGACATACCACGCCACGCGGCCAAGCGTCGCTTCCGTGATTTCGGTTCCGTCCGCGAGGCGGCAGAAGTCGTTCGTCGAGCCCGCGCGGCAGGCGGTTTTCCATTCCTCCTCCGTCGGCAGACGGAAGACGAGGCCCGACGCGCGCGCGGCGGCATTCCACGGGATGGTCGGCGCCCTTGAAATACGACGGATTCTCCCCCATCACCGCCTCCCACTGCGCCTGCGTGACCTCGTATTTGCCCATCCGGAAATCCCGCCCGGGAATCGGCACAATGTCCGCGACGAGCCTCTCCACCGGGTCGCCCGCATCCGCGTCCGCGCCGCACCCGCGCGCGGCGAGCCAGACGGCGAGCGCGAGGAACGCAAGAAGAAGGAGGAGGGCGAGGCGTTTCACGGGTTGAAGGGGTGAAAGGGTTGAAGAGGTTGAAGAGGTTGAAAGGGTAAAGTGGAAAGGGGCGGAGCGGGCTGCGGCGTGGCGGGGTCAGGGATTGAAGGCGGTGCGGTAGGATTCGATCTGGCGGGCGGGGATGCCGAAGGAGGCGGCGACGGAGCGCCACGGTGCGACGGCTTCGCGGACGCGGGCGAGCGCGGCGTCCGCTTCGCGCGGGGAGAGGCGGAAGTCGCGTGCGACGCGGAGCGCGACGGCGTAGTCGGCGGTCGCGTCGTCGCGGTCGATGCAGAGCGAGAGCGCGCCCTGCGTGGCGGGGTTCGGGTTGAGGTCGAAGGCCGGGGCGAGGCGCCAGCCGCGCGCGCCGAGCAGGAAGCCGTGGTTGCGGAGGTGGTCGTCGGTGTTGCCGATCGCGATGGAGAGGACGATGCGCCGCCAGAGCTCCGGCAGGTCCTCGGCGGGCGCCTCGCCGCGGCACGCGAGGAAGTCCGCGAGGTCGAGGTAGCTTCGCTCTCCGCTTTCTCCGTCGGACGCGCCGAGCATCGTCATCGCGGAGGCGAAGTGGACGCGCGCGGCGCCGTCGCGGTCGAAGCGCCGCGAGAGGAAGGTCGTGCCGCCGCGCGAAAGGCGCTCGGTCCGGCTTTCGGCGGCGCGGACGCCGGCCGCGCGGGCGAGCGCGGCGGCGACGCCCTCCCACGCGCCGACGTCGGCCTCGTCGGACTTGGCGGGGAACTTGGCGATCCAGAGCGAGCCGTCGGGCGCGAGAACGTTCGCCTTGGGACGCGCGCCGCCGAGCGAGGAGCCGGGCGCGAGGAGCAGCGAGAGCCAGCGCTCCTCGTCGGAGGCGGGGACGTCCTCGTCGGAGGAGAGGCGGCGCGCGGCGGCCTCGAGGCGGCGGAGGGTCGCCCAGGGCGGGGTCGGGAGGAGCGCGTCGTCGTCGAGGAAGGGGCCGTCCGGCGCGGCCTTGAAGCGCAGCGCGCCGAGGCGGGTGCGGTCGTAGACGCCGAGCAGGAAGTCGGTTTCGCGCAGGCGGCGCGGGGCGCGACCCTCCGCGGCGGCGCGGAGCGCCTCGCGGCGGCGGACGAGGCGCCGGCCCCAGCGGTCGGGGCAGGAGTCGAGGAAGAAGCCGAAGTTCGTCCGCGCGGGGAACTGGCGCCCGGCGAAGAGGGAGAGGTCGGGGTCGACCAGGGCGACGTCCCCGCCTTCGCGGAGGCGCGCTTCGTCGAACGCGAACGAGAACGTCTCCCGCCCGCGCACGGTCTCCACGGAGAGCGTGCCGAGCTTCCGCGGGCCGCGCGCGCCGTGCCAGTCGGAATAGACGAGCAGGTCAGCCACGGCGGGGCTCCCTTCTCGTCTTGGGGAGGTTGACGCGCTTCGGGAGGCCCAGGTCCTGGAGGCGGCGGCCGAGCTCGTCGTCCGCGGCGACGCGCTCCAGATCGGCGAGGAGGCCGAGGCAGAAGAGCGCGGAGGCGTAGTGCCCCGCCGCGACGCCGGGCGCGCCGCGCTCGATCGCGGTCATCGTCGCGTGGCTCACGCCGATGCGCTCGGCGAGGAGCGCGGACGTGACGCGCCGCCGCACCCGCGCGAGGCGGATGCGTTCGCCCAGACGCGCGAGCGCGTCGAGGGTCTTCGTGGACGGCGTGCCTTTCGGTCTCATCGGGTCAATCTCTGTAAAGTTGCAAGTATTCTAGCGCTATCTTCAATAAACTGCAAGTTAATTTGAAAGATTACTCTCCGCGGACTCCGCGCGGGATTTCGGCTCTGCGGTTTCTGCGTGCGTGACCCCCTCAGGCTCGCTTCGCTCGCCAGCTCCCCCAGCGGGGGAGCCAGACTCCGCGCCCTCCGCGGACTCCGCGTGAGGTTCGGAGACGGGGGGCGCGTTCGTAACGGCGGACGGTCCTTCGCCCGCGTGATACTTGTCAATGACATTCCGGACGAGGTCGCGAGCCCCGTCCGGACTCCACGCCTCGGCGCGGATGCGGACGGACGAGCCGCTTCCGGAATCGTCGACCCAGAGATTGAAGTCGGACGAGAAACGGTATTTCCCGCAGAGCCATTCCGCACGCTCAACTTCCTTTTGCCGGGCCGGATCGCTCGCGGCGGACAGGTCGGCGCCGGTTCCGTCCGAAAGGACGAGCGTTTCTTCGGCGGAAAACCAATGGTCGACGCCCAACAGGCAAAGCGGCACGTAGCCGACGTCGAGCACGACATTCCACAAGGGCGTCCATGGCAGCGCGCAGATGCAACCAACTACCAGAAGCACGATGGCCCAAACGGTAACATGGCGTTTCATTGCGTGTTTCCCTTCTTTACGGACTCCGCGGACTTCGCGTGAGGTACGTCCGCGGAGTCCGCGCGGGCGGCTAGGACTGCGCCGCCTTCCTTTCGGCTTCCGCCGCGTGGCGGGCGGCGGCCTCGGCGGCCTCCTTCTCCGCGGCGGCGCGGGAGGCGGCGTCCTCGGCGCGGCGCGCCTCGGCGATCTCGAGCGCCGTCTTCATCCCGATCGCGTGCTTCACGCCCTCGCGCACGTGCTGCATCGCCGAGTAGAGGCCCGGCGTGAGCATGATGCCGACGAGCGTCGCCATCAGCATGCCGCAGCCGGTCGTGACGCCGATCGCCGTGCGGGAGTTGGCGCCGGCGCCCGTCGCGAAGACGAGCGGGATGACGCCGAAGATGAACGACCAGGCGGTCATGAGCACGGCGCGGTAGCGCATGTTGAAGCCCTGGATGCCGGCCTCGACGATGCTGTGCCCCGCCTCGCGCGCCTGCTTGGAGAACTCGACCATCAGGATCGCGTTCTTGGCGGAGAGGCCGATGAGCATGACGAGGCCGAGCTGCGCGTAGATGGAGAGCGAGCCCGCGGCGCCGAAGCCGTGGTCGGCCGCCCACTTGGAGGTGCAGGCCCAGTTGCCGAGCAGCGCGCCGAAGACGGCGGTCGAGACGGTCATCATCACCGGGACCGGGATGCTCCAGCTCTCGTACTGCGCGACGAGGAAGAGGTAGGCGAAGATCATCGCGAGGGCCATCAGGCCCACGATCTGCCCTTGGTTCTGCTTCTCCTGGTAGGACATGTCGGTCCACTCGATGGCGCAGCCCTTCGGGATCTCGATCCCCTCGATGGCGTCCATGAGCGTCTTGGTGGGGACGCGGTCGGCGCACTGCGCGGACATCCGGGCGGCGTCCATCTTGTTGTAGCGCTGCAGGACGCGGCTGCCGATCTCGTAGCGCAGCGTGGCGATCGTGGAGAGCGGGACGGACCCGCCGGAGGCGGTCGGGACCTGCAGCGAGAGCACCTCCTCGGAGGCGCGGCGGACGTCCTCCTCGGCCTGCATCTTGACGTAGAACGCCTCGCCCATCATGTTGAAGTCGTTGATGTAGTAGGAGGCGAGCTGCGACTGGAGCGTGAAGAAGAGCGACGCGAGGTTCACGCCGAGCGCCATCGCCTTCTCGCGGTCGAGGTCGAGGAAGAGCTTCGGGGTGTTGGCGACGAAGGAGTTGTTGGCCGACGAGGCGAGCTTGTTGCCGGCCGCGTCCGTGAGGTTCTGGATGTCGACGGCGAGCTTGTCGGCGGCGGCGGCCAGCTCGGCGTGGGAGAGCGAGCCGTCGCTCGTGAGGTAGAACGAGAGGCCGCCGGTCATGCCGAGGCCCTGGATGGAGGGCGGCGTGAAGCAGATGACGCGGGCGTCGGTCTCGGCGGCGCGCGTGGCGGGGTCCCGGCCGAGCGCCATGATGCCCATGCCCTGGATCTTGTTCTTGATCGAGAAGGAGTCCTGGCCCTTGCCCTTGCGCTCGTCCCAGTGCTTGAGGCCGGCCATGAGCATGCCGCTCGATTCGCCGGCGCCGTTGATCATGCCGAAGCCGGCGATGGCCATCGTCTGCTGGAGCTCGGGCAGGCCCTGGATCTTGTCGCGAAGGGCGCGGACGGAGGACATCGAGCGCTCGAGCGAGGCGCCCTCGGGCAGGCCCACGTCGCAGAAGACGATGCCCTTGTCCTCGTCCGGGATGAACGAGCCCGGGACGACCTTCGAGACGGACCAGATGCCGAGGCCGAAGAGCGCGAGGACGAGGACCGCGAAGAACGAGCGGCGGACGAGGAAGCCGACGAAGACGTTGGAGAAGCGGCGCGAGCCGTCGACGAGCGCGTTGAACGGCGCGAAGATCTTCAGCGGCCTCTCGCGCGGCGGGCGCAGCACGAGCGAGCAGAGCGCCGGCGAGAGCGTCATCGCGACGAACGTCGAGAGGCACAGCGACACGCACATCGTGACGGCGAACTGCACGTAGATCGTGCCGACCATGCCGCCGTAGAAGGCGAGCGGGACGTAGCAGGCGACGGTGACGAGCGTCGTGGCGATGATCGCTCCGGTGATCTGCTCCATGCACTTGATGGCCGCCTGGCGGGCGGAGAGCCTCTCGCGCTGCATGAGCGACTGGCAGTTCTCGACGACGACGATCGCGTCGTCGACGAGCGAGCCGATCACGAGCACGAGGCCGAAGAGCGTGAGCGTGTTGAGCGAGAAGCCGAGCGCGTAGACGAACGGGAACGCGCCGAGGAGCGAGACCGGGATCGCGACCGACGGGACGATCGTCGCACGCCAGTCCTGGAGGAAGAGGTAGGTGATGAGGATGACGAGCGCGAGCGTGAGGACGAGCGTGAAGGCCGTCTCCTCGAGCGAGACGACGACCGACTCGGTCGGGTCGTAGGCGATCTTGTAGTCGACGCCCTCCGGGAGGCGCTCCCGCCACTTCTCCAGCTCGGCCTTGACGCGCTTCACGGCGGCGACGGCGTTCGCGCCGGTGTCGCGGTAGACCATCATGCCGACGGCGTTCTTCCCGTTGTACTCGCCGATGAAGCCCGTCTCTCGCGCGCCCAGCTCGGCGCGGCCGACGTCGCGGATGCGCAGCGCGTTGCCCTCCGCGTCCGTGCGGACGACGATGTTCTCGAACTGCTCCGGCGTCTGCAGGCGCCCGAGCGTGTCGATGCGGTACTGGACGAACGGGTTCGCGCCTTCGCCGCCGACGGAGCCGGCGGTCGCCTGGATGTTCTGCGAGGCGACCGCGGCGTTGATCTCGGCCGCCGTGACGCCGAGGCCCTCCATGCGGACGGGATCGAGCCAGAGGCGCATCGCGTAGGTGTCGCCCATGACCGTCACGGAGCCGACGCCGTCCACGCGCGCGATCGCGTCGGCGACGTTCTTCGAGACGTAGTTGTTGAGCTCCATCGAGCTCATGTGCGAGCCGTCCGTCATGAACGCGAAGAAGCAGAGCATGTCGGAGGACTGCTTGCGCACGTCGACGCCCTGGCGCGTCACCTCCCCCGGCAGCGAGGGCTCGGCGCGCTTGACGGCGTTCTGGACGTTGACCTGCGCGATGTCGGTGTCGGTGCCGGGCTTGAAGTAGATCTGGGCGAAGAAGTTGCCGTTGTCCTCGGCGTTGGCCGAGTAGTAGAGCAGGTCGTCGACGCCGTTGATCTGGGCCTCGATGGCGGTGCCGACCGTGTCGAGGACGGTCTGCGACGTGGCGCCGGGGTAGTTGCACATCACGTAGATCTGCGGCGGGGCGATGTCGGGGTACTCTTCGACGGGGAGCTTGGTGATGCAGATCGCGCCCGCGAGCATCAGCACGAGCGAGCAGACGAAGGCGAGGCGGGGGCGGTCGATGAAGATCTTGGAGAACATTTTCGGTTTCGGGATTGAATGTTGAATGCACAATGCAGAATGCACAATGCACAATGGGGAAAAGAGAGGGGAAACTATTTTGCGTTGGCGGTTTTGCAGATGGATGTCAGAAGACGAAGAAGCTCCTTGTTCTGCCTTTGAATCGGATGGAACGCAGTGTCGTCGACGTATCCGGTCTCATGCAGAAGATCGAGCCAATATTCGGTTTCCTGACATTCCTTGAGGGCGATGGACATCTTGGAAACGAAATCGGGGTGGCTCTGGGCGCGAATGGCCTCGTGGACGTTGGCGCCGATGCTCGTCCCGCTGCGGACGAACTGCTTGGACAGGACGTATTCGCGGCGTTCCTCGACGAGCCGCTGATACAGTCGAACGGCGGCAATCGCGAACGCCTTGCTCTTGTCGGCGACCGGGTTTTCCGTTTTCATCGTCTCCGTCTCCTCTTAGCCGGACCCTTGTTCATTGTTCATTGAGCATTGTGCATTGTGCATTGTGCATTGAGCATTGTGCATTGTGCATTGTGCATTGTGCATTGTGCATTACGAATTGAGCCTCCGCCCGATCTCCTCCGCGAAGTCGTCGCGGACGCCGGCGGCGACGGCGAAGTCGGGCCAGCGGGCGACGGCGGCGCGGACGCGGTCGAGAGCTTCGCGGGCGCGGCGCGGCTTGAGGCCGGCGGCGCGCGCGGCGGCGAGGAGGTCGTCGTCCGCGATGTCGCGGCGCTTGCCGTTCACGGACATCTGGTGCGCGCCGGTCCACGCGCCTTCGGGATTCCAGGCGTAGGTGACGTCGAACGCCGGCGCGAGCGACCAGACGCCGGCGCGGTCCATCAGGAACGCGACGTTCTTCACGTGGTCGTCGCAGTTCCACGCCAGCACGTTGAAGCACATCCGGCGGAAGAGCTGGTCCTCGGCGCGGGCGTCCGCGGTCACGGCGCGCGCGACGCGGAAGGCCTGCTCGTAGCTGTTGGCGACGGGGTCGTTGAAGTCCAGGTGCGCGAGGGCGGCGAGCGACTGCATGTGCAGCTTGCCGCCGCCGGGGAGTCGGTCGAAGCGGCGCGTCATGAAGTGGCGTCCGTCCCAGAGCCGGCACTCGGCCATCTCGAGCCCCGCCTCGCGCGCCATCAGGTGGTAGGCGTATTCCACGCGGCCGTAGCCGCTGCGGTCGGAGCCCTCCTTGTCGCCGTTTCCGTCGAGACCGTCGAACTTGAGGAGCCAGTAGCCGAACCCCTCCGGCAAGCGCGTCTGGCCGGAGCGAACCTCGCCCGTCGCCTCGTTCCAGCCGATCAGCGCCTTCGCGCGCGCGCCGCCCGCGGACGAGCCGGCCTTGAGGATCGGGGCGAAGTCGGTCATCCCCGGCACGAGCGTCGCGCGCGCCTCGGTGCGCCGCCGAAGCACCTCGGCGGCGAGGCGCGCGAGGTCGTCCACGCGCACGGCCTCCGCCTCGTCGCCTTCCCGGAAGAGCGCCGGACGGAACTCGAGCGCGCCCATCCCGCGCGTGCCGGTGTAGCAGAGCCGTTCGATGGGCGTGAGGCTTCCGGGGTCCCCGCCGCGCGATTTCATCCATGCGTTCAGGACGGCGTTGCCGAACTTGTCCGGGAGCGAGTCCGCGAGCATTCCGGGAAGCCCGTGGAAGGACGGCAGGGGCAGGTCGGGGAAGAAGTAGACCTCGGGCTTCAGCGGCATCTCGACCGGGGCGACGTCGAGCCCGGCCGCCAGAAACGCGGGATCGTATTCGAAACGGGCCGCCCGGGCGTCGTCCTCCAGGGCGACGCTTCCGACGCGGAGATCCCAGAGCCGCACTTCGGCCGCGTGGTTCATTCCGCGCCTCCCTTCCGTTTCGCGGGACGCCCGGCGGGGACCCCGTCGCCCCACGTCGCGTTCGCGTCCGCCTTCGGCTCGCGCGCCTTGCGGACGCGCCTGGGCAGGGGCTTGCGCCGCGACTCCTGCTCGAAGATTTCGCGCGGCGACGGCCGGTCCGGCGGAAGCACGATCTCCAGCCGGTCCACGATCCGGAGCGCGCGGAGCACCGCGACGAACGCCTCCACGCTCCCGAGCCCGGCGCCGTTCTCCAGCCGACGGTAGGTGCTTGCGGAAATGCCGGCCTTGGCCGCAAGCTCCTTCTGCGTGATCCGGCTGCGAATCCGGGCCACCGCAAGGCGATGCCCGAGTTCGGCGAGGATTTCTTCGTTGCTGAGGAGCACGCTGAATTTCATAAGTTGTCAGATTTGGCGAATTAAGTCTGATTTTTCAGTTTAATTATCCAGATGTGGCGAATTATCCACGCAAGAAGTCCCGCTGTCAAGCGAGTTCGTCAGCGCGTTCGTGGCGGGGTCCGCGGGAGGGGCGGTTTCCGCGCTTTCCGCGTGAGCTTCCGGAGCGGAGAGCAGACGAGCCACGTCGGGAGCGAGGTCATCGGGGATTTCCGGCAGGGCGCGCAGTTCCTCGAGGGCGTGGTCGCGCTCCTCGGGGCGGGAACCGTCCCGCGCGACGGAAATCGCCTGGCGGACGAACTCGGGGTCGACGCCCGTCTCCGGCTCGAACGACATCCGGCCGGCGTCGTCGAAGCCGTGGCGCTTCTGCCAGCGGAAGCACTCGGGATGGATGATCGACAGAGAATAATCACGCCCGAACCGCGCCCACTTCCAATAGAAGTCCTCCTTCGCGAAGTAGAGGAGGTTCGCCGAGGGCTCGATACCGGGGCAGGCCTCGACGGCGTCCCACCCGAACCCCTCGACGCTGTCGCCGAAGAAACTCCCCGGCCAGAACGACAGGACGCGCACGGCCCCCGTCTCCCCGAACGCCCCGCTGCTCGCCTCGTCGTAGGAGATCGGCGCGGGGTGCTCCGCCGCGAATTTCTTCGAGAGGACGACGGCGCACAGGGCGCAGCGAACCTCCCAGTCGAACGGAACGTCCTCGCAAAGCTGGGCCGACCAGTCCAGGCGGACGGGCGGGCGTCCGGCCCGCGTGAAATGGTCGACGATGTTCTCGTCGACCGACCGTCCGTTCGGGCACCTCCAGTTCCTCACCGAGCGGACCACCCGGCGCTCGAGGACGGGCGGCTGGCTCGCGACGAACCACGCGACGAGGGCGAGGATCGGGAGGAGGACAAGAAGGAGGACGCGGCGTTTCACGGCGTGGCGGGGTTCAAACGGTCTTGATGAATGTTGCCAATGTGGAAGTGTTGCCAATTCCAATGTTGCCAATCCAAGTAATTCGGCGATTTATTGCGACATCGGGCGGATTTATTGCGACATTTATTACGACATCGGCGCGTTTCAGAGGGCGACGGGCTCGACGGGGACGTTCGGGATGACCTTGTGCGTGCCGCGGACGATGACCTCCTCGCCCTCCTCGAGGCCGGAGAGGATCGTCTGGTAGGTGGCCGTGGAGGGACCGGTCACGACGTCGCGGCGGACGGGCATGTTGTTCTCGCCGACCATCCAGACGAAGTCCTTGTCGCCGTCGTGCACGACCGCCGTGAGCGGGAGCGAGACGTAGCGCTTCGCCTCCTTGGCCTTCACCTCGACCTTCACCGTCGCGCCCGGGACGAGCAGGCCGTCCGCGTTCGCGAAGCGCGCGTAGACCGGCATCGTGTCCGTCGCGGCGTTCACCGCGTTGCCGACGAACTCCACCGCGCCCTCGCCGTCGTAGGCCGAGCCGTCCGCGAGGCGGACGCGCACGTCGAAGAGCTCGCGCAGCCCCTTCTCGCCGCCGAAGAACGAGAGGTAGTCGCGCGAGCCGGGCGCGAAGGCGACGCGGACCGGGTCCTGCCGCACGATCGTGCAAAGCGGGCCGGACGCGGTCGTCACGTAGTTGCCGGCCGTGGCGGCGTTGAGGCCGACCTTGCCGTCGACGGGCGCGACGACCGTGCAGTGCGCGAGGTTGTCCTCGGCCGCGACGAGCGCCGCCTTCGCCGCGTCGAGCGCGGCCTCCGCGGCGGCCTTCCCGCTCGTGGCGGAGTCGAGGTCGTCGGCGCTCGCGACCTTCTTCTCGAAGAGCGCGGTCGCGCGGTCGAACGTCTTGCGCGCATAGTCCGCGCTGGCCTCCGCCTGCGCGACCTGCGCCCGCGCGCTCGCGGCCGCGGCCTCGTACTTCACGGGGTCGATCCGGTAAAGGACGTCTCCCTTCTTCAGCAGGGCGCCCTCCTCGAAGCAGACCTCCTTCACCTCGCCCGCGACCTGCGCGACGACGGCGACCGTCTCGGGCGAAAGCACGCGTCCGCTGAACGTGCGGACGGGGTTGTGGTCGACGCTGCCGGCCTTGCCGACGCCGACGAGGAACATCGAGGGCTTCGGCCCCTCGCCCGCGGGGGCGGGCTCCTGCGCGGCGGCCGCGCCGGCGGTCGCGATCGCGACCGCCGCGGCGGCCGCAGTGACGAGTGACGAGTGACGGGTGACGAGTGACGAGTGATTCATGGCTGGTGTGTTGTTTGGTTTTGAAATCGGTTCGTTTCGCGGCGGGATCAGGCCTCGGAGCGGGACTTGTCGCGCGCGGCGAGGATCTCCCGCCATTTGGCGTCGAGGCCGTGGTAGACGGCGGAGAGGACGCGGTCGAAGGCGGCGATGTCTGCGGGGGGGACGTCGGCGAGGAGCTCGGCGGAGAGCTCGCGGCAGCGCCTCTGGTATTGGTTCAGGTGCGCGCGGCCCTTCTTCGAGATGGAGATGACGAAGGCGCGGCGGTCGGTGGGGTCGGTCCTGCGGTCGACCATCCCGGCGCGGACGAGGCGGTCGACGGCCTGGCCGGCGGCGGCGGGCGTGACGTCCAGGTCGTGCGCGAGCGCGGAGATGCGGATCGTCCCTTCGTCGCCGCGGGAGAAGATGTAGCCGAAGATGCGGGCCTGGTTCACCGTGATGCGGCTCATGCGCTCGCTCTCGGCGCCCTTCTTCGCGACGATTCGGAAGAGGTCGGAGACGTTCAGCGTCCGGCGCCAGATCTCGAGGTCGGGCGCGGTCTTCGCGGGGGCTGTCTTGCTGTCTTTCATGGTCGGTTCTCGCAGAACGGCCCGGGACACTAGCAAAAGCCCCCTTGAAAGTCAAGAGTGCTTTAGTAATTTTCGCCTGCCGCCGCCGGCGTCCCGTCGCGCGGGCGCGCTCGCGCTACCGCTTGAGGAAGGAGGCGCCGAGACGCTGGATCGACTCCGGGACGACGTCGTGGGCGTCCGGATGCTCGCCGCGGCCCTCGACGGGGCGCGGCGGGGTGTGGCCGGGGGCGCTCTCGCGGCCGGTCTTCTCGGCGCGGGACCTGCGCCCGGCCGGCGCGCGGCGGCGCGGGGCGAGGACGCTCTCGCCGAACC
>CACWKU010000085.1 GCA_902761575.1 uncultured bacterium | reverse complement strand
AGCGGCGGGCGGGTCGGACTGGCCGGCGGCGGGGGCCGCGGCGGCGGGAGCCGCGGGCGCGGGAGCGGACGCGGCGGGCGTGGGTTCGGCGGCGGAGGCGGCCGGAACCGGGGCGGGCGCGGCCGGCTTGGTGGCGGCGTCCGCGGTCTGGGTGGGATTCGGCATGGCTGTGTGCATGAGTTGTGCCGCCTGGGCGGCGAGTTTCGGAAGTTCGGACATCGCGCGGTATGTCGCGTCGTCCGAAAGGGGTGCGGGCTTCTCGGCATCGTCGCCGACGAGCTCGGCGGCGATGCCGTAGCGCTTGGCGTCGGCGCCCGTGAGCGTGAGCTGGCGGCCCTCGGACATCGCCTCGTCGACGAGCTTGGCGGGGACGCCCTTCGCCTTGAGCGCCTTGGCGACGGGGCTGTTCACCTGGTCGATGAGCGCCGCGGAGTCGCGGTGCGCGGCGGCGCCGCCGTCCGTGTCGTTCGTGGCGGAGTGGTAGAGCAGGATCGAGTTGGCGTGGACGGTGACCGGCGCGCCGCAGAGCAGGACGAAGTTCGCCGCCATCGAGGCGGCCAGTCCGCCCACGACGACGCTCTTGCGCCCCTTGAACGCCTGGAACGCGGCGATCATGTCGTTGCCGGCGAAGACGTCTCCGCCGTAGCTGTTCACGTAGACCTCGACCTCGTCGCCGGCCGCCGCCGCCTCGTCGAGCGCGCGCCGGAAGCGCGAGCAGGGCGTGATGCGGCCCGTCCGGATCGCGGAGCCGTACCACCACTCGTCGTCGTACAGCACGCCGACGATGATGCCGGAAATCTTGATCGTCCGTTTCATTCTTCGGAACCTTTCTTGTCGTCCTTTTCGTTTTCGCCGCCGGTCTTCGCGCCGGGCGTCGACTGGAAGATCGCGAGGTCGCCAACGCCCTCCTGCTCCGCCTTCTTGCGCTCGCGGCCCTGCTGTTCGAGGACGTCGGGCCAGTCGGGGCCGACGCGCTCCAGGAGCGTCCGTCCGCCGTTGCGGTAGCCCGCGCAGAAGGCGGACTCCGCCTTCCCTTCGTCCACCTCCGGGAGCTCCGGATACTGCCAGGCGATGTACTCCTTCCAGTCCTCCGGCGCCTCGGCGAGCTGGCCGAGGCGGACGGCGCGCTCGATCACCCACGCCGCGACGGCGTCGGAGAAGGCGTCCTCGATGAACTGCTGCAGGTCGGCGAACGTGCCCTGCGCCATCACGAGGTCACCGCGGAAGGCCGTGTACGAACCCTCCGCGCGGCCGCGGCTCCAGGAGTGCGTGAGACCGTGGGCGAGGCCGGCAAGGTCGTTCGTCCAGTCGATGAACGCGGGCAGGTTCACGTTCGGGCGGTTGCCGGGCGGGAAGATCGCGGTGGTGCCGTTCGGAGCCGTGTCCAGGCGTCCGGCGGCGTAGTCGATGCCGCCCTCGAAGTCGGACGGGTCGAGGATGGCCTTGTCGGATTCCTCGCCGGGCTTCTCGGCGCCGTTCTCGTCGATGCCGATCTCCTCGAGCGACGGCGCCTCGGGCTTCGGCGCCTCCGGCGGGTCGACGAGCAG
Organism: uncultured bacterium; assembly: GCA_902761575.1. Classification (GTDB taxonomy): domain Bacteria; phylum Verrucomicrobiota; class Kiritimatiellia; order RFP12; family UBA3636; genus UBA3636. Next base: position 17,726 of record CACWKU010000085.1, on the reverse strand, counting down.
CATGTAGTTCGCCGCGGCGGCCTTCGCCGTCTGGAGCTCGTAGTCCAGCATCATCGAGGAGTCGAGGACCGTCTCCTGCGTCGTCACGGCGTCCGCGACGCCGCGCTTCTGCACGAGGCGGAACTTGCGCGTCACGTGCCGCCAGCTCGCCGCGTCCGGGTCGTCCGGATCCATCAGGAGCACGAACGCGTCCTCGCGCGGCGTCTCGGTCCTCCCGTGGTGGCGCGACACGACGACGCCGGCCTTTCGGCCGAACCGGTCGCAGATGACGCCTGAGTCCTGCGAGAAGCCCATCGCCCTGAACGGCGCGAAGCCGGCCTCGTCGAGGTTGCAGATCTGGTCGGAGGTGAAGAACGCGAGCCTGCCCGTCCCGTTGCCGCCCGTGAGGCAGCCGTCGTCGAAGATCACGACGAAGTCGCCCTCGAAGGCGATGGTGACGACCGCCAGCTGCAGGCACTCGCGGAAGGTCGAATGGTCGCGGAAGTCCGCGTGGCGCGCCCACCGCTTGAAGAGGGAGCGCGCGTCCTTGTACCACTTGCCGTGCTCGTAGAAGCGGAGCTTGCCGCGGTCGCCGATCACGTTCACGCGGAGCGTCTTGGCCATCCCGCGCGCCTGGGGCGAGTTGCGGAGCATGTCCCGGGCGAGCGAGATCACGCGCTGGCGCTTGTACGGCGTGAGGATGCCCTCCTCGCCGACCGTCTCGATGCGCCCGAACGGACGCTTCTGACCTCCGCCGCGCGTGATCGGCTGGTCGACGACGCGATAGCCCGCCTTCGTGGCGAGGCGCTTCACGGCGAACTTGGCGAAACGGTCGAGCATGGGGTTAGGTCGGGTTCAGGTAGAAGGAGCGGAGAGGACGTGCGCCGCCGACGAGCGAGAGCATTTCGTTGTTCACGCGGTCGCGGCGTGCCTGGAGCGCCGCGAGGTCATGCTGCGTCACCGACTGGGAGTTGCCCGCCGTCGAGATCGTGACCGACTTCGCACCGGACTCGAGCGCGAGCAGCGCCGCGTCGAGGGCGTCGCGCTCCTTGTAGAGTTCGGCGTAGCGCGTGGGATTGGTGACTCGGATCGGCATCGTTGGCGGGGTTCTGCGTTGCGTGGCGCGTGGCGCGCCCGGCGATACGCAATAAAGCACAGGCCGTCAAGCAATACAAGGGGGTCGCGCAATCATCGTCAACAATCGTCAACCATCGTCAATAATCGTCAATCAAAAAACGACCGCTCCGCCCCGCGGACGCGGGGCGGAGCGGAGGAAGCCGGCGCGCGCCCTATTCCTGCTTCTGTCGGACGCGCAGCAGGTTCCACACGGATCGCTCCGTCACGAAGACGTTGCGTCGCGTCACCTTGACGCGCTCGAGCAGGCCGCGCTTGGCGTAGCGGCAGACCGTCGTCGTCGTCACGCCGAGCTCCTGCGCCGCCTCGCCGTAGGTCATCCGCGGATCCGGTTCCGGTTGCTTCCTTTTCTTGTCGTTTGGCATTTTCTCTTCCTTTGGTTGGTTCGGTTGGTTCAAATCGTTGCCGCGAACGCCGAGCGCGCGTGGCGGCGCCGGAGCGCCGCGCGCCTCGGCGCGGCCGGCGCGGCCGGGACCGCGACGGGCGCGCTCGCCCCCGCGACGCGCCGGAAGGTCTGGCGGACCGGCGCCGCGTCGTCTAGGAGGTTGTACCACGACGCCATCGCGAAGCATCCGGACACGGCGTCGAGGTAGTGGTTGGCGGCGCCCGGCGGCAGACTCCACCGGTAGCGCTCGCGGGCGCCGGGCCGGTCCGGCGCCTTCGCGACGAGCGATTCGACGGCGATCTCCCCGGCAAAGTCCCAGTGCTCGAGCGGATCCGTTCCCCAGAGCGACGCGGAGCCCGGCTGCAGCGCTTCGCCGAGGAACGCCCGCTGCGCCGTCTCCTTCCAATGGTCGGCGTCCGCCATGAACCACTCGTCCGCCTCCGCCTGGCGGAAGTCGACGAACTCCTTCGGGACGCCGACCACGTGCTTGCCGTCGTTGCGGTAGCCGAAGTGGTCGACGCCCTTCATCGTGTAGACGTTCGCGAAGCCCTTGCGCCGCAGCACGGCCGCGACCGTCCGCACGACCTTCGTCTGGAAGCCGTCGTCGATCCAGACCGCCTCCACGCGCTTCTCCGCGCCGGCCTCGTCGAGAAACCGGTGGGCGAACATCGCCCGCACGACCTCGGTCACGCCGCGCGCGATGCAGGTCTTCTCCTGCTCCTCCGTCGAGCCCTCCGGCACGAGCCGCCGGCCGTTTCCCGGATACCGCCCGTAGCCCACGACCGCCGCGACGTTGCCGCGGCCGAACGCCACCTCCGCCCAGGTGATGCCGGCGACCGCGTTCACGTCGAGGAAGCCGACCACCTTGCTCGTCCCGCGCGGGAGCCGGCCGCGCGGCCAGCCGTTCACGCGCCCGGCGACGTTCTTCTGCGTGACCTGCACCACGCCGTCCTCGCGGTGGACCTTGAGCTGGTATTCCGCGTTGAAGGCCTCGCGCCCCTGCGCGAGCAGCAGGTTTCTCGCGTGCTGGATGCCGGAGCGCTCGAGCCGCTCGTCGAACGCCCCCGGATCGAGGATGTCCGCGCCCTCGTCCATCGCCGCGCGGTTCTCCTCGTAGAACGCCGTCGCCGCCGAGAACGTCGGGTCGCCCTCGCGCTTCGCCGCGCGCCACAGTTCGTCGTAGCGCGTCCACAGCCCCTCGGCCTTCGGCCACGCGTTCACGAGCGGGAACGACACGAGACGCCACTCCGGATGCAGCGACTCGTCCGCGAACTGCTCCGAGAGGTCGCCCGGCTCGATCGGCGTGCTCGTCATCACGACGTTGAGCATGCGCTCGCCGCCGAGGCCGAGGACGTCCTTCTGGATGAGCTTGGCGAGCTTCTTGAGCTTCGTCTGCGACTTGGCCGCCTCGGCGGTTTGCAAGTCGTCCAGGAGAACGAAGTCGGGCCGCTGCGCCCCGATGGCGAGGCCGCGGACGGCACCGCTCGCGCCGCGGCCCTTCACGACCGCGCCGGACGACGGCGCTCCCTCGATGATCGGCAGGCGGAACTCCGTCGCGTCCTTCGACATCCGCGTGTTCTTCCCGTGGTACTTCTGCGAAGCGAACCGCTGCTGCAGGCCCTCCGCGCGCCGGATCGGCCAGGAGACGGCCGGGAAGTCCGCCGCATAGAGGTCGCAGTGCTCGAAGAGCGCCCAGATGTCCGCGATGATGCCTTCCGCGTGTTCGCCCGTCGCGCCGACCACGACCACGAACTTGAGCAGCCCGTATGTCACGGCCCACGCGATCGCGATCTTGATCCACGTCGTCTTCCCCGCACCGCGGGGGAAGCGGATGTGCAGCATCCCCGTTCCTTCGATGGCGCGCTGCAGCTCCTCGGCGTAGGCGCGCATCCGAGGCGATGGCGGGCGCTTCAGCAGCGCCGTGGTGCCGCCGAGGCAGTAAGTGACGCCGAACTCGACCAGCGAGCGCCGGCAGCGCTCCACGCGCTCCGGATCGGCCACGGGCGGCAGTTCGCCGATGTCGCCGCGCCGAGCGGCGTGCCGCGCTTGGCGCTCGGCGTTCGACAGCGGCCCCGCCGGTTCGGCGGGGTAGTCCTCGCCGAACAGACCGGCTTGCACGGCGTGCGCCGGGCCGATTCGTCCGCTGGTTTCGTCCGTTTCCATCGTGGCGTCCGCTTCGTCTCCGCGTTAGTCACGCGCCCCGCGCGACCCCGTCGTCTGCGGGCGGCTTTCCAGGCCGGGTCCACAGGACCCGACCCGGGGGGTGCCCGACCCCTCGCCTGTTGATAAGTTATCGACAGTTTGGGAGGGTGACGGGCTGTCGCCCCCCGCCGAGTGGCGGATGTGCCAGGCCTCGACGGCCGCCTCGACGTCGCCGCAAAACGCATTGAGCATCACGCCAACGGCGCGCACGCCGGCCTCGTCCGTCACGCCATCGGCCTCGGCGCGTGCGAGGATCGCGAAGACGGCCCGCTTGTGCCGGTCCTCCTCCTCCGCGCGCCTCCGCGCCTCGCGCTCGCGCGCCGCTCGCGAGGACTCGGCCTGCCTCGCCGCTTCGACCGCAGACGCGCCGCCCGCCCGCTCCGTCGGCGTCCTGCGCTCGTTCCAGCGCTTGACCGCCTCGGCCGGCGAGAGCACGCCCCGCTCGTTCTTTGCGACAAAACGGCTCAACTCCTCCTTTCCGTATCCTTCCGCTTCTCCGGCGCGACGGTAGTCCTCGGAGCTGAAAATCTCGTGCGTGCGTTCGTGCGCGCGCGTTGATTGACTGACTGACTGACCTGATTTGGAAAGAGAGGATTCCAAAGGAGAGAAGGAATCCGCGTTTTCCGCGGAATCCGCACTTTCCGCGGATTCCGGGTTTTCCGCACTTTCCGCGGAATCCGCGGAAAGGGGTGTTTCCGCGGAATCCGCGGAAAGCGGCGCGACACGCTTCTTCTCGGCCGCCTTCTTCCGCTTGCGCTCGCGGTCGGCGAGCTTCCCGAGGATGTTGCTTTCGACGAGGTCCTGCGCCTCGCCTCGAAGGATCGCGAAGTAGGATGCCGCCGTCGGCGCCACGGGCGGCCGTGGCGGTTCCGGCGCGCGGTCCAGCGCGTCGGCCATGTCCCGCGGCGTCTGGACGGTGTCGTAGACGCTCTCCAGGACGTCGAGCATCGTGCGGTACTGGTCTGCGAACCACAGGACGAGCGCGTAGCCGTCCGCGGGCTGCACTTCCCTCAGGCAGCGCTCCACCGTCGGCGTGAGCATCGGCTTGAGGTTCTTGGCGTTTCCTCTCATCTGTGACTTTCTCCGGTTGTGACGCGCCGCGGCGCGCTGGCGCCGGGCGCAAAATGGGGTGGTCCGCGTCTGGGCGCGGCCTTGCAGGTCTTCGACACGGCCTCGCCTCCTAGAACGGCAGTTCGTCCAGTTCGCCCGCGGGCGTGGTGTTGGCCGGCTCGCCGGGCGCGAGCGTCCAGGGCGCCGTGTTCGGCCGGTCGTGGTAGACCATCACCTTGCCGTCGAAGATCGCGCGGTCGCCGTCGCGGTAGGTGCGCGTCGCGTCGTAGGGCGCGGGCGGCGGCGCCGGCGGCGTCGCCGCGGCCGGACGCGCCGGCGCGGTCGGGAAGAGCGTCGGTTGCGTGGCGTCCGGCGGCGCGACGACGTAGAGGTTCCCCGCCGCGTCGTAGCGCTGGATCTTCCAGCCGTCGACGGCGACGTAGTGCTTGCCGTTGTACTCGCGGCCGCGCAGCGAGAACGTGAGGACGATCTCCTCGCCCTCGTGCAGCGTCCCCGCCGCGTCCACGCGCGGCCCGGAGAGCTGCACCGGCACCGTCTGGGGAAAGCGCTTGTTGTTCGTGGCAACCAGCAGCTCGCGGAACCGGAAGCCCTTGTCCGTCGTCCGCGCGGGACCGACGGCGACGACCGTGCAGGCCAGGTCGAAGGTGTCGTCGTTTTCGACGTTGTTCTTCACGCCGTTTTCCTCTCTTTCTTCTCTTCTTTGCGTTTCAGGTGTCTGCGGACCGTGCGGACGATCTCCTCCGCGATCCGCACCGCCGTTTCGCTCGGCGGCTTGTTGAATGCGTCGTAGAGCTGGCGGACGGCGACTTGGCCGGCCACGCCGAGCTCTAGGTCGGAGCGGAGCCCATCCGGCCCTTGGACCGAGAAGCAAAGGCATTCGCCGCGCTCCGTCGCGCCACGGTAGCCGCCGCTCCCGATGCAGTTGTGCATGATCTTGCCCTCGGCGCGCAGGTCGGCTTGCTCCAGGAGCGGCACCACGCGCCAGCCCTTCGGCAGCGCCAGCTTCGCGACGAGAGGGACGATGGCCGCGATCCGCTCGCGCCCCTCCTTCATCCGCCTCCGCGACTCCTCGCGCGCCCGCGCCGCCGCCTCGCGCGCCCTTGCCGACTCCTCCTTCCGGAGAGCCGCGAGACGCGCCGCCTCGCGCCGTTCGTGCTCGGCCTCGACGCGCTCCTTCGCCGCGAAGAAGTCCCGCGGGAACGCGACGCCGTGGTCGAGCGTGTCCAGTCCGACCGCGCGCGCCGTCCGAAGATAGCGGGAGTAGTCCGTCCGCGTCACCGTGAGCAGGGCGCGCCCGCAGCAGCCGGCCGAGAATGCTTCCGCCGCCTCTTCGAGCTTCGCGACGTATTTCTCCGCTGCGCGGATGTTCACGCCGTAGAGCCCGATGCCGTGCCACCGCGTCCGCACTTCGGCCTCCTCGGCCATCCGCTCCGCGCCCCAGCCGTTCGACCAGGCGCGAAACGCGTCCCGCGGCAGCAGCCGGCGGTCGCGGATCGTTTCCGCGTTCGCGGCGACGAACCGCGCGTAGTCCGCGTCGAGCTCCATCCTCGCGAGGATGCGCTCCGAGATCCACTCGTCCGGGAATCCGGCCTTCGCCAGCAGTTCCACGCGCGGGAACCGCCGCGAAATCAGGAAGTAGCGTGGCAGCGCGGTCGGATCGACGCGCCCCGCGTCCGCGGCCCGCGCGAGCCATTCCCACGGCGTGTCCGCCGCGGCCGTCGCGTTGACGAGCGGCGGCCAGCCCCAGCGCGGGACCTCGGCGCCGCGGTCTTCGATGCAGCGCACCGTCCCCGGCGCGCCCTTGTCCGGCGGCATGTCCCACCGCGTCAGCCAGCCGGCGACGTAGTGCCATTCGTGGCAGGATTCGAGCGCCCAGTAGCGGTCGCCGACGCGCCACGACGCCACGCCGCGCACCTCGCCGACCTTGCGCGCGACCGCGACGAGAAGCCGAAGCCCACCGCCCGGAAGCGGCCGCAGCAACGACCAGCGCCGCGTCCGCCACTTGTGCGGCGAATACGGGAAGTCGAAACTGTCCGCCGCCGCGCCGAGCTGCGCCAGCGCGACCGCGTTCTCCTCTTCCTTCGTGAGCCGTATCATTGCGCGCCTCCGTCGAAGAGGACGAAAGAGAAGCCGGACTCCGCCACGCCTGGGGTCGATTCCCCCGGACGCGGACTTTCCGCTGCAGCATCCGTGCTAGGCCGCGTGGCGGGGTCCGGTGAAGAAACCGCGCCGCCGCCGGTCCTACGCGCCGAGTCCGTGGACTCGGCCGGCGGCGGTGCAGAAGAAGCGGAGAGCGAAGAAGGACGCGCCTCTCCTTGCGCGGTGGAGAGGGTTCCAGGCGAGGCGCCCTTGCGGGCGGAAACCAAGCGTCCCTCCTTCTTCGTGCGGCGCTTCGAGGAGCCGGCCGCCGCGGCCGGTTGGCGGTTTCGAACGACGGCGCCCTTGCGGGCTCCTTTGGTTTTCGCCTCCTCTTGTTTTGCCCGTGCCTCGGCCGCCTTCGCGGCGGCGGCCGGCGCGACGTCCTCGTAGTAGTGGACGAGGACGCCGAAGCCGTCCTCGTCCGGGATCGAGCAGTCTCCGCCCGTCCCCTTGCAAAGCTTCAGCGCCTCGGAGCGCATGAACTCCATCATCGCGCCGAGGTTGTAGGTGTCGCCGTCCGGAAGGGAGGCGATCTTCGACTTGAGCGCGTCGGACGCGTTCGCCTCGATCCAGCGCAGGCAACGCTCCTGCGACTTGCCTTTCGCGACGAGCTTCATCCTACCACATCCCTTCCACGGTGCGGAGCGCGGCGCGCGCCTCCTCCTGGTTGCGCGAGAGGCGCGGCAGCGCGTTATCGCGGACATGCGCGAACCATCCGCCGCGCCGCACCGCGTCGGCGCGCAGGTTGCCGATCGCCGGCAGGATGTCTTCGAGCTTGTCGCCGTGCAGCAGCTGCGAGACCGTCCAGACGACGCCCATCCGCACCGCGAGATCCGCGTCGGAAAGCGGCGGGACGGAAGAAGCGGGGAGGTTCCCGGACGCCGCCTCCCCGTCGACTGTCCTAGCGGCTCCAGTGGCCCCGTCCTGCGAGGACGGGGGTCGCACAACCGCTCCGGGATTCTCCTTCCCCCGTCCAGGCGCCCCTTCGGGCTCACCGGGGGAAGAAGAGGTTTGCGCGCGCAGCGCGGCCGCTTCCGTTGCGGCCGCCGCGTGCTTGTCGTAGCACTTCGGGTCGAGGCAGCGCGGCGTGCGCGCCACGTCCTCGATCTCGTCCCAGAGTTCCGGCGAGTGGTCGGAGCGCTTCGGGCAGTTCTTGCAGACCTTGGCGATCTTGAAGGGGCAGTGCGCCGCGTCGAGGATCCGCAGCCGCGCCGTCCAGAACGGCATTCCCTTGTCCTGGTCCGACCACCACGCCTCGTCCTTCTTCCCGTCGTGGATGACCGAGCAGAAGGAGTCCCACGCCTGCTCGCGCAGCGCCGGCGGGAGCTGCGCCACCGCGAGGCACCGCGGATAGGACGCGCGCGACTCCGCGAGGTGCCGCGCCCAGGGCTGGCCGATGCCGGCGATCGCCGAGAAGCGCTGCACCCAGCGCGTCGACTTCCGCACGACCGCCGCCGTCTGGTCCACGGTGCGGCCGTGGTCGCGGAGCTGCTTCACCGTGAGCGCCTGCTCGATCGGCGTGAGGTCCCGCCGCACGAAGTTCTCTGCGACGAGCAGATCCTCGGCCGCCATGTCGTCGGCGGCGAGGACGATCGCCGGGATCGGCTGCGACCCGCGCGAGAGGATCCACGCGGCGAGCCGGCGGTGGCCGGCCAGAAGCTCGTAGCGCCCGGCCCCGACCTCGCGGACGGTGACTGGATTGAGCAGCCCGTGCGTCGCGATGCTGGCGGCGAGGCCGTCGTCCGGCGCCTCGTCGGCGCGGACCTGGTAGGGGGACTTGCGGATCGAGGCGGGGTCGAGCAGGCGCACCTGGCGTGGCTGCTCGTCCACGTCCGGCGTGGCGGGGTCTGTGTTCATCGGTGATGTTCTCCGGTTTTTGTGTTCAAGTTTCCGACAGGCTGTCGGCAAGTTCGGGGCAGGGCGGGGGAGGGGCGACAGCCTGTCGCCCCCCGTGCGCGAAGGCGCAGTTGCGGAGCCAGGCGGGCAGCGAGACGTCGCGCGTCGCGACGATCTCCCGGCGCGAGATCGCCGGCTCGCGCCGCAGGAAGGCGTCGACCGCGGACTCGGCGTCGTGCGCCTGCACGACCGTCCGGAGGCGCGAGCGCCAGTCGCAGGGATTGAGATACGTGATCTCGAAGAGCGGGGAGAGAGACTTGCCCTCGTAGGTCTCCCGCGCCCTGGCCGCCGCGTCCCGCGAGAAGCGGAGCCGGCGCGCGACCTCCTCGTCGGAGGCCTCCTTGCGGAATCTGGGCATTGCGTTTCATGGCGGGCAAGTCTTCCTGGACTTCTGGCATGGCTACCGGGCCGCCGCGCGCGCGGCGAGCCCTTCCGGAATGCGACGCGAGCCGTCGGCCATCCGGAACGGGTCGACGAAGAGGCGCGGGAACGCCCGCGCCGTGCGGTTGATCAGGTCGTCCGGCGGCTTGCCGACGTAGCTCTCCGGCGAGATGAGCGCCGCCAGGACGAGGTTGCGAAGAGTCCACTCGTCGCAGCCGAGGTAGTCGGCCGCCTTGCCCATCCCGCCGAAATGGGGCTTTCCCTTCTGGTCGATGACGACGTAGACGCCCGCGGGCGGCGCGTCGTCCTCCTCCTGCATCTGTATGAGCTTCGGCTGTTCCATCGTTATCCTCCGACGGCGCGCAGCAGCGACGTCTCCTCGACGCCGAGCGCGCGCCGGGCCGCGTCCGTCGAATAGACGAACGTGAGCCGGCCTCGCTCGCGCAGGTTGCGCAGCGTGCGGGTCGTGACGCCGCCGAGCCGGCGCGCCGCCTCGTCGAACGGGACGACGCGGCGCTCCGTCGCGGGCGCTCCTCCCCGCGCGAGCAGCGCCAGCGCGTCGGCCGCCGCCTGGGGCGGGACCGAGTCGTCGGCCGCGAGGATCGCGGCGATCGCGGTGCGGGTCGTGTCTTTCATATCGTTCCCTCCCAGATTTTGATCCGGATGTAGCGGAAGACGTTTCCGTTGCGGTCGAGGACGGGGCAGCCGCCGTGGATCGGCAGACAGGAGCGGTAGCACTGCCAAACGCCGAGCGCGAGGTCGCCCTCGCCGGCGCCGGTGAGCTTGCGGGCGCGTTCGAGCTGGCGAACCGTGAGCGCGACGCGCGGCTCGCGGCGCAGCCGGATCGGCGAATAGCGCTTCCCCTCCGGCCCTTCGAGGAAGAGCACCGCGGGAATGGTCGTGTTGAAGAGCGGCATCGTGTTTCTCCTATTTCCTCGGCCGCGCGGCGCGCCGCGCGAACTCCTCGATCTCGTCGAGCTTCTGGAGCCGGAAGGCGAGGCGCTTGGCCGCCGTGAGCGACTTGCACCAGCAGACCGTGTCGAGGATGTAGTCGTAGCGCTTCTGGCGCTTGCAGACGGCGAACGTCCCGTCCGATTGCGGGATCGCCTCGTAGCGCTGGCCGCCTGCGTGAATGGTAGTCTTCGCCATCGTTCTTCTCCTATGCGTCGTGCTCCCGTTTCGCCCTGGGGTGACACCCTGTCGCCCCCGTGCTAGAATCCGCGGCATGGAAACCCAAACCGCACTTCAAACCTTCTCCACCTGGATCGGCATCGTCGGCGGACTTGTCGGCATCGTAGGCGGCGCAACCGGCGTCCTTGCGCTTGTCCGCAACTGGATCAACGACCACGACCACGTCCAGTCCCGTCTGCGGCCGGTCGACGACGGACACGGTCGCCCGAAAGCGTTTGTCCTCGAAGTCGTCAACCTTGGCCGACGTGCCGTCTGCATCACGTTCGTCGGGTTCGCTCGGGCGCCCTATCGCAGGAACGGGATACACAACGTTTCCTCGATCCGATACGGCAACGGGCCCTTCGAGGCACCCGGACTGCCCGCCGTCCTCGAGCCCGGCAGGATTCTCCGCTTCCGGGTCCTTCCCGCCGACCTTCTCGGCAAGGAGCCCGTTCGTCCGGTCGTCCGGCTTGCAACGCAGAAACGCTTTCTGGGTCCCGTCGTGGAACGACCGGACGAACACTTCGACTACCACCGGAAGATCGACGTCAAGAGCGAAGACCCGCTCGTCGAGAAGTGACACGCACCTGGGGTCGATCACGTCGACGTTGGCCGGAAGCCGGGCCGGATCGAGGCCGGCCTCTTCGTCCTCCAGGCGCAGCCTTCTCCGCCGCCGCCACTCGGCGACGAGCGAACCGATCGCGCCGGCGAGCGCGGCGACCGAGAGCGCAAGGCTGACTAGCTCCTTCTCTTCCATCTTCCATCTTCCTTCGTCCCTTGTCCTTCGTCCCTTCTTCCCGCTTCTTCCGGCGCGGAAAGTCAAGAACTTTTTGAAACTATTTTTGAAAAGTGGTCGGCGCGGTCGGATATACACCCGATGTGAAACTTGCGTTGCAGAAAGATTCCGGCTTTACGACGCTTTCTTGGCCGCGGGTGGATATACACCCACGGCGTTTAAAAAAAGGACGGCGAGGTCTCTTCCAGTCAAGCCCCGTTTCTCGCAGAGCTCTTCGACGGCGCGCTGCTCGGCCTCCGTCAGTTCAATGTTTGTCGGCTTGGGCTTGCTCATCGATTTTGATCCCTTCGTTCTTGCGCAATCTCGGCGGTCGTGAACCAGTTCGTCACGAGTTTCTTGTTCTGGGCGTGTTGACTTGGCACGGTGGGTGGGGGGGTGGGGGGTGTTGCGTGTTGCCTTGTGTGCTCTTGACGGGGCGTAGTCTAGCACGGTGTATATCCGTTGTCAAGCGGTTTTGAAGATTTTTTAAAAAAAATTATTTCCCGCTTCCCCAGCGCCCGTTTCGGACAACCGCTCGCAGACCGCTAGCGGTAGGTCGCCGGATCGATGCCGATGGCGCGAAGGATGGCGCGCTCCGTGCCGATCGGGATGTTGCCGCGGTGGAAGGGGATGACGACGCGGGCTCCGCTCGCGTTGCGGTAGATGCGGTGGCTTCCCTTCGCGCGCCGGAACGAGAACCCGCGCTCCTCCGCGAGGCGGACCGCCTCGTCGAACGTGAGCGGCTTCATGCGAGGGCTGCGCGGGAGCGGCGCCTGCGCGCCGGCGAGAGCGTGCCGGGCACGATGTCGAAGGAGAACGCGCGCCAGGCGTCGGAGGGCGACGCGGCGCGCGCCTTCTCGGCCTGTTCCTCGGCGAGGTCCTCCAGATAGAGGCCGACCGCCTCCGCGAGGCGCGTGCGCAGTTCGGCGAGGGTGCGTCCGTCGGTGACGAGTCCCGGCATGGCTGGGACCTCGGCGCAGTAGACGCCGTTCTCGTCGCGGGTCACGATGCAATCGAGTTTCATGGTTTGTCTTCCCTCGCCCGTGATACTGCCACAAGCCGGGCTCCGCCGTCAAGCGCGGGTCTTGCCGCGTCCGCCCTTGCGCGCCTCGGCGAGGATCCGCGCGGCCGCGGCGAGCTGGTCCGGCTTGAGCGCGGCGACGGCCGCGCGGAACGCGGCGACGCCCTTGCGCCTACTTTTCGCCCTTCGGCAGCTTCTCGGCGGACGAGAGAAACGCGCGCACGATCGTGCCGAGTCCGGAGACGGCGAAGATGGCGCTCGTCCACGGCGCCTTGAGGTAGGCGCTTACGACGCCGCCGGCCGTGAACACGGCAACGACGAGAAAGGCGAGCCATTGGCCGCGCGTGCGGGCGGCGTGGTCGCCCTTTCGGATGTCGATGGCTTCCGCGACGCGGACGTCGTCAAGATGCCTCCGGTGCTCCGCCTCCTGCTTCGCCATTTCGACGATGGTCTCCGCGAGGCCTGGAACCGCCTGGTTGAACGCCACCAGTTCTTCGGGAGGCGGAAGCGGCCCCTGCCACACCTGCTCGTGTGCCACGGCGACCATCTGCCCGCCCTGCTGGGGCGACGCCTTGGCCGGCGGTCTATACGGCTTGTTCGACACGCTTCCTCCCGTGTTCGAAGGCCGTGGAGAAGTCTCCGCCGATCTTCATCCAGTCTCCGCGCATGGCGGAGCGATCCTTGCTCCACGCCTCCGCGGGAGTGAGCGGACGCGGAAGGTCCGCGGACGTCATCGGGACGGCGAGGACCGACAGGTCGAAGACCGAGAAGAATCCTCGGACGAAGGCGGAGCGGCGGGAAGTGCGTTTCATGTGGGAACCCGGTGTGTCGGGAACGGGGCGGATTCTAGCACGGGGGGGCGTGCCCGTGTCAAGCCCCCCTGCTCGCCTCCCGCAGGATCCGCTTCGCCTCCTTCATCTGCTCCGGCTTGAGCGCAGCGACGGCCGCGCGGAACGCGGCGAGGCCGTCCGGCGGCGGGAGCGCCTTGCCGCCGGTGACGTCCGGGAGCGCGGCGGCGGCGCCGCGCAGTGCGGCGTCCTCGGCGTGGAAGTAGTGCTCCGTCATCGCGACGCTCGTGTGGCCGACGATGGCCTGGACGATCGCGAGCGGCACGCCCGCGTTGGCACAGAGCGAGACATAGGTATGCCGCAGAGAGTGGAAGCCGACGTCGACGGCCCGGCGGTGTTCGCCCTCGGAGGTCGTTTCGATCCCGGCCGCGCGGAAGACCGCCTGCACCTTCCGGACGAGGTCCATGCCGCTGCCGTGCGCGTCGTAGAGCGCGGCGAGTGCGGGAACGATCGGACCACGGCGTCGCTTCGCCGGCGTCTCCTCGAGAACTCGACGCAGCACGGGCGAAACCGGGATGCGGACGCGCGTGCCGTGGCGCTGCGTCTTGGCCGGCGTCGTGTCGATCCAGCCGCGGTCCAGGTCCACGGCGTGCCACGGGAGGTGGACGGCGTCGCCGAGTCTGAGCCCGGTGTAGATGCCGATCGCGAAGAGCGTGCGCATTTCGCCCTTGGTGGACGCGACGACGCGGGCGAGCTCTTCGAGCGTGAGCTCGCGGCGGGAGTGCGAGCGGCGCTCCGCGCGCTCGATCGCGCGGAAGGGATTGTCGCGGACTCCGGAGCCGGGGATCCGCGCCAGGCCGTCCCACGCCTGCGCGAGCAGCGCGCGCACGTCGTTGAAGGTCTTTCCGGTCGCGCGCCGGCGAACTTCTGTGAGATAGGCGGCGGCGGCCTCGGCGTCGACGTCGCGCGCGGCGCGCAGGTTCGGGCGCTCGCGCGCGGCCCAGTCGAGGAACGCCCGGACGCGGCCGGCGACCGTCCGGCGGGTGGACTCGGCCCACGGTCGGTGGTAGAGCGAACCGTCCCACGCCGTCCAGACGTCGGAGAGTGGCAGGGCGGTGCGGCGGTCGGCCTCGTCGCGCAGCTCGCGCGCTTGTGCTCGGAGGACGGCAGCGGGGACGGCGAGCCCGGCGTCATCGGCGCCGGCGCTGTCGCGGACGGCCTTGCGCGCCGCGTCGCGGAGGCGCCAGGGTGCGACGAAGCCGCGCAGCACGCGTTCCGCGGCCGCGCGGTCCGTCTTGCCGGTCGTGCGCTTGTGCCGGACTCCGGCGACCGTCCACTCGGCGTACCAGGTGCCGCCTCGCTTGTAGAGCGTTCCGCCGCCCTTCCCGTGCTTCTCTTCCTTTTGCATTGCATTCCTCCGGCGGCCGTGCCAAACCTTCCGCAACTTTCCGCACCGTGCCGCGTTGCGCGCACTCTACCACGCCGACCACCTCGAAAGCAAGCAAAATCACCACCAAATCACCCCCACACATTCACGACTTCACGAGAATATTGCAAAATATGCGGGATCGTGCCCCGCATCCCGCCCCAATGCTTCGGAGCCCCGGGTACGCGATGCGCCCCGGGGCTCCGTTCTTCGGCGCGGGGCTAGAAGAAGAGTCCGGCGCCGATGCGGAGGGTGGTCTCCCCGCCGAAGGCGAGGTGACCCTCGATCACCCAGTTGTCCGCCGGCGAGTACCAGCCGGTGAAGAGAAGCGTGACGGGCTGTGAGCGGTCGGCGTCGAGCTCCTGGCGCTCGTCGATGACGGGAACGGAGGCGTCGGCCGAGACCGAGTCGAGGCACTCGATGCGAAACGTCGCGCCGAGTCCCCAGTACCACTCGTCGTAGCGGATCGAGACGGCCGCACCGAGGCGGGCTTCCGAGAGCGTGACGTCGGAGCCCCAGGGGTAGAATCCGTAGTCGGCTATGACGGCGTCCGGTGCGATGCCCTCGGACTCGAGCTCGACGACGACGGGCTCGTCCTTTGGCTTCTTGGCCTCGGCCCATGCGGCGCGGGCGGAGACGTCGAGGGAGACGCGTTCGTAGGCGCCGTAACCGCCGACGGAGGCGCTCCAGCCGCCGTCGATGCGGAAGCGGTAGTCGTAGGCGGCGGCGAGGAAGAGGCCCCGGCCTCCGTCGAGCTTGAGGCCGGAGAGCGCAAGGGTGTCGTCGACGAGCGTGCCCGAGGTCTTGCCGCCGGTGGAGAGGCCGGCCTCGCCCGAGAAGCCGTGCCATTCGCCGGCGACGCCGGCGCGCATCATCTTGATCGCCTCCTTGTTGCCGGAGCGGCGGTCGAGCTTCCAGTCGTACTGCACGCGGCGGAAGGGCTCGACGAAGGCGACGATCTCGGGGGAGAGCTCGAGCGGCTCGAGCGACCAGGGCTCGGCCATCTCCTTGTAGGCGCCGGGGTTCGTGGTCGGGACGGGGCCGAGGACCCAGCGTTCGGGAAGGTCCTGGCTCCACGGGTGGCGGCCCTTCTCGGCGGGGGCGCGGCTGGCCTGCGAGACGACGGAGCGGTCCGCCTCCGGATCGGAGCCCGAGAAGTCTTCGATGCGCGTGAAGACGTAGGAGGCGGGGCCGAGGTCGATCATGCGCTGCTCGACGAGGTCGTAGGGGCCTTCGGGGGCGAGCGTGGCGGCATCGGCGAAGTTGATCTCGCCGGAACGGGACTGCAGGACGATCCACTCGCGGCCGCCGAGCGAGAAGCGGTTGCCCGGCTTGTTCACGACGGGGCCGACGGTGCGGCCGGAGACGGCCTCGGTGAGCCAGAACGACTTGAACTCCGCGGCGGAGGAGGAGAGGGCGAGGAGAAGAAGGAGGGGGAGGACGCGCTTCATGGAATGCTGAATGCTGATTGCTGAATGCAGAATGCGTGATCGGTCAGAGGAGGACGGATAGGGGGAGAAGGCGGGAGGGGAGGTCGGCGCGGGGGAGGCTCCGGAGCGCGTCGAGCGGGATGGCGTCCGCGACGTCGAAGCGGCCGGACCGGATGCGGCGCAGCGAGGCGAGGTGGCCGCCGCAGCCGAGCTTCGCGCCGATGTCGTGGCAGAGCGTGCGGACGTAGGTGCCCTTGGAGCAGCGGACGGTGAAGCGCGTGTCGGGGACGCCGAACTCGTCGATGCGGAGGGAGAAGACGTGGACGAGGCGCGGCTCGCGCTCGACCTCCTCGCCCTTGCGGGCCATCCGGTAGAGCGGGACGCCGTCGACCTTGATCGCGGAGACCATCGGCGGAACCTGGAAGATGTCTCCGGTGAAGTCGGAGGCGACCAGGGCCTCGAGCGATTCCCGCGTGACGCCGGAGGGGTCGCCGCGGGAGACGACCTCGCCCTCGGCGTCCTGCGTGTTCGTGGCGGCTCCGAGGCGGAGCGTGCCCTCGTAGGTCTTGTCGCCCGACATCGCGGCGGAGGAGAGCTTCGTGCCGCGGCCGACGAGCAGGACCAGGAGTCCTGTCGCCTGCGGGTCGAGCGTGCCGCCGTGTCCGACCTTCTTCAGCCGGAACATCCGCCGGACGGCGACGACGACGTCGCTCGACGTGACGCCGGCGGGCTTGTCGACGAGCAGGACGCCGTCCGGGTCGGAGCCGGGGGCGGGGCGCGGCGCGGCGAAGGCGGCGGGGGCCGGCATGGCTACTGGGCGGGGCCGTCCAGCTTCTCGTTGTTGGGGTTCCACTGGAATCCGCCGAAGTTGTCGGATTCGGCCAGACCGGGCTTCCAGGCCGCGATCTGGAGCAGATTCTCGGCATGCCCGTCCGCGAAACAGACGTTGAAGCTGTGGTTGTGGCGGAAGGCGGTGGCGTCGAGCTTCGAGAGGTTCACGCTCGGATCCAGCCCCGTGCAGGTTTCGGCCAAGACAACGAACGAGGCGGGGAGGACCGGCGGATTGTGCTTGAGGCTGAGCTGGCTGTGCAGAAGGCGGCCGCCCGTGCCCCCCTCCTTGGCGAAGCCCTTGTCGATCCAGGAGTTGAAGGCGTAGCTGGAGTAGTAGGTGCGCCCCTCCTTCGGAAGGGAGGGATCCTCCTTTTCGCTGGAACAGATGAAGACGCTCTTGACGCCGTTTCCAGGGCGGGGCAGCTTCTTCATGTCCTTGAGGGGGTCGGCGCCGAGGTAGGGTGGGAGCTTGTTGAACCAGGCGTCCGGATCGCCGATCGCCGAACCGCAGGATGGGAAGCGGCCGCGGTGGTCGTCGAGGTAGGCCATCAGCGCGACGCCCCACTGGCGGACGTTGTTGAGGCATTCGTCCCTGCGGGCCTTTTCCTGCATATGGCCGGCGACGGGGATCAGGATGCCCGCGAGGATGAGGATGATGGCGACGACGATGAGCAGTTCGATCAGCGTGAAGCCGGAACGGCGTATGGTGTTTTTCATGGGAGGACTCCGGGGACTGTGGCGGACGGCATTCTACCAAACCGCGCTCCGTGCCGCAACCGGTCGCGCGGACCTCGCGCTACCAGCGCGAGAGGATCGCGCGTGCGACGCGCTGGCCGATTTCGCGGTACTGGCGCGGGGATGCATGGGCGCCGCGGAGGCGCCCGAACGGGACGCGCAGCGAGAGGACGGGCAGGGCGGGGCAGGACGCGGGCGGCGGCGGGAGGCCGTCCGGGGGCGGGCCGGCGGCGGCGAAGTCCTCCGCCGCGAAGTCCGGGGCGAGCGCCTGCCGGAAGAGGTTGATCCACGCCTGCGCGGACTTCTCCGCGGCGGGGTCGGTCTTGACGTCGATGGTCGTGTCTTCCTGCTGGAGCAGGGAAC
>CACWKU010000084.1 GCA_902761575.1 uncultured bacterium | reverse complement strand
TCGGTCAGGGTCAGCGTCGCAACGCCGGAGAACGTCACCTTCGATTCGTCGAAGAGAACCGAACCGGCCTCTTCGTCGCTCGTGTAGGTGAGAACCGGCGTGTAGCTCTGCTCCGCGCCCGTGTAGGTCTTCGTCGCCGTCGTGGACTCGACGGTCACCGTCACGGCCTTCTGCTCGATCGTCAGCACGCCGTCCTTGCCCTCGGCTATCTGGAACGTCACCGCCAAGTTGCCGTCCGTGTAGCCGAACTGCGACGCCGCCAGGTTCTGGTTCGTCGTTCCGACCTCGGTCATCGTCGCTCGTGTAGGTGAGCGTCGGCGTATAGCTCTGTTCCGCGCCCGTGTAGGTCTTCGTCGCCGTCGTGGACTCGACGGTCACCGTCACGGCCTTCGCCGCAATCGACCACGTCACGGTCGCCGGATCGGTGCCGCCGCCGACCCAGACGTGGTTGCCGTCCAGCGTCGCCGTCGCCGTGTACGAACCCGCGACCGTCGCGGTGCAGTCGCCCGTGAGCGAGTAGCCCGTACCTTCCGCGACGCCGGTTTTCGCCGAACCGTCGTAGGTGTAGTCCGTGCCCGTCGGGACAGCAATCTCCGCCTTCGTGATCGTCAGGGCGCCGGGGACGTATTCGAAGGCGTAGTTCGCCGTGACGTCGACGTCGCCGGGCGCGGTGACGGCGGGGGTGCCGGAGAAGGCGCCCGGGTAGGTGCCGACGGCGGTGCCCGTGGCGGCGTAGGTCACGCCGGAGAGGACGTGGTCCTGGATGAGGCCGTCGGTCTCGAACGTGTCGAGCGTCTGCGCGGAACCGGTGTAGGTCTCGCTGCCGGAGGCGCCGGTCAGCGTGACGATGCGGTTGGTGACCGTCAGCGCGACGTTGGTCGACGCGGTCGTGTAGTTGGGGTTGGTCGCGCGGATGTGGACGTTCGTCGCCACGACGTTGGTGAACGCCGGCGCCGTGGCGGACCAGGCCGTCCCGTCCAGGCTGTATTCGAACGTCGTGCCCTCGACCACGGACGCCGTGGCGGACGGCGAGTGGCCCTCCGCATCGTAGACGCCGGTCCAGTCCTCCGACAAGACCGTCATCGCGGCTGGCGTGATCGACCAGGTCACGGTCCTGTTCGCGGTGGTTCCGTCGGACCAGGCGTAACCGGCGGCGAGCGCGAGGACGACGTCGTAGGTGTCGACGTCCGTGCCGCCGACGTTTTCGGAGACGGTGTAGCCCGCGTGCGACGGAACGGTCGCGGTCTGGGCCGAGCCCGTGTACACCTTCGATTCAAGGACCGGCGGCTCGACGTTCTCGAGCCACATGGCGCCGAAGGAGCGGTCGCCGGTCGAGCCGACGCCGAGCCCGTTCGTGACGACGCCGAGCTCGTTCGTCCAGCCGGCGAACGTGTAGCCATCGCGTCCGGGCGCGAGCAGCGCGATCGGGAGCTGGCCCTCGGTGTAGAACTCGGGGTTCGCCGCGTTGTTCGTGCCGCCGGCGAGGTCGTACGCGATCGCCCAGGGCACCGTGACCGTGAACGTCTCGGGTGCCCACGGCGTCAGCGCCGGCGGATTCAGGTCGGACTGGATGGAGACGTGGGGCGCGTCCAGCAGGCTGCCGAGGTGCTCCGTCGCGAAGGCCAGCTTCTCGAACGACGAGTCGTTGGCGGGGTCGACGTAGCCCAGCTCCATCGTGACGACCAGGTTCCGGTCGGCGTAGGCGGCGAGGTCGAGGGGCGCCCAGAGGGCGCCGCCGTCCGCGAAGTCCAGCGACCGGACGACGGGCTCCGACCCGCCGACGACCATCGAGCCGTTCTCCTCGTACGCGAAGACGAGGCGGTTGGTCCCGCCCGACGCCTCCGCGTCCGGAACGGACACCCGGAAGGCGTTGATCGAATGCCCGGTCCCGGACGAGCGGTACTCGCCGACGGTCGGATTCGTGTCGCCATCCTTGACCGTGGCGGAACCCTTGACATCCACCCACAGGAGACGGGCGTCGTCGGCGACGGCGGGCGTCGCGGCCAGCAGAAGCAGCGGCAGTGCGAACGAGAGAATCTTGTTCTTCATTTCGTAGGTTCTCCTTTCTTCGTTCCGGTTTCTCATTGCGCGCCTCCGAACCGTATCGCGAGCGGACCTGGATCCGTTCGGACGTACCAGAAGCCGGTGCCGGACGGAACCGCGACCGCGGCGCCGGACTCCCACGACTGGGTCACGCGGCCGTCGGACATGCCGGAGACGTAGCGGCCCCATTCCGTGTTGGCGGCGTTGCGGACGTAGAACTTCTGGAACCCGGCCGCGTCCTGGACGACGATCCGGTCGCCGGCCGCCGGCGTGGCGGGGTCTCCGGAGCCGTCGACGAAGACGAGGGCGTTCAGGTTGACGCCGGCCATCGTCGGGTTCGCGACGAGCGTGTAGGCGGGAGCGGCCGCCGTGCCGCCCGCGATCTCGGTCGTGTACTCGTCGCCCGTGTAGCGGCCGAGGAGATAGAAGCAGTCGCCGGGATTCGTCCGCACGAGCCAGAAGGCGCCGCCGCGCGCGAACCGCGTCGTGTTGGTCGTGACGACCGCGACGCCGTCGGTCTCGCCGGCCTCGAGCGCGCCCCAGTCCGTGCCCAGACGCGACAGATGCGCCCAGCCCTGGAAGTTCGACGCCGTGCTGTAGGCGAGGATCCGGTCGCCGACGGAGAGGCCGTTCGGATTGACCGTCTCGGCGACCTCGACGGGCTCGTTCTCGGGTTTGGTGGACGCCATCGACATCCACGGCACCGCCGCGACGACGTTCGTCGCGGGGCTCGACACGCGCAGGACGCCGACGGTCGCGCAGGACGGGAGGACGGCCCGGGCGACGGGATCGTTCGTCGTCGAAAGCACGATGTTGAAGACGTAGAGGCCGGTCGGGTCGGACGGCCCGAGCGGCACGTTCATCTCGTACTTGTCGGAACGCGGGCCCTCGGAGAAGGCGGCTTCGCCCGCGAGCCTCCGGTCGAGGCGGTAGTCCACGGCGAGCCCGGTGTTGCCCAGCGGGTTCACGTTCGGGAACCGGAGCTCGAAGTGGTTCGTGGCCACGCGCGGGCAGGCCTGATGGATCGCCGCGACGAGCGCGTCGTCAATCTCGCGCTCGAGCACGTAGTTCTGCCAGAGCTTGAGGCCGTTCGCGCACCTCGCGTCCAGCGCCGCGTTGCGGGTGTCGTCGTCCGCGAGCTCCTCGCCCGTGTGTCCCGAATTGCGGATGAACCAGGCCGGATCGGTCACGCGGATCGTCGTCGGGTAGCCGCTCTGGCCGTCCATGTTGACCCGGAAGTCCCAGCCCGAGATCGTGAACGTGCAGTTCGTGACGGCCGTCGTGTGGTTCGGCGCCGACGCGCGGAACCAGAGCGTGTAGGTGCCGGGCTGCGTGAAGGTCGGCACCTCGGCCTGCCACTCGCCCGCCTCGTCGCGGAACTCGCACGTGAGCGGGTTGAGGTCGCCGCGGACGAGTCCGGACACGTTCGTCGTCACCACAGGCGTCTGGGCCTCGCCGGTGTAGACCAGATTCGCGGCCGAAATCTCGGCCTTGAGCGGCGCTGGCTTCACGACGACCTGGAACGTGCCGTAGGTGCTGTCGTGATTCTGCGCCGACGCCTTGAACTGCACCGTGTAGGTGCCGGCGTCGACGTAGGAGTCCGGCGGCGTGGGCAACCATTCGCCCGAACCCTCGCGGAAGGAATACGTCACGGTCTGGCTGTTGCGGACCCCCGTTTCGGATTTCGTCAGATCGCCCACGGAAAGCGAATCGCCCGAGTAGTCCTTCTCGACATCCGCCACCACCGCTGTGAAGACGACGTTCGTGATGGCGTATTTCGCGCCCGCGAAAACCAGCTTGTACTGGTAGGTCGTCTCCGTCGCCGGGTCGACCCAGGGATCGGCGTTTGAGAGCTCGATCGTCCCCTGCGTGATGTCGTATTGGCCGGTCTTCGACGTCGCCGTAACAGCGCACGCTGGCTCGCCGACCACGGGCGGCTTGTGCTCAAAGCCCGGACCGTCGGTGAGGCCGCCGTAGCTAACCATGCAGTCGAGCGCCTGCGGCGCGTCGCCATAGCAACCCATCTTCGGGTTGGCGTTGGCAATGATCAGCAGCGTGTTGGCCGCGATGGGCGTCGTGATCGTGATCGTTCGCGTCGATCCGGAACGGTACCAAGCCTTATTCGAAGCAGAATAGAGTGCAATCTTCACGTAATAGTTCGTGGATTCAGTCGCCCAGAGCGGGAACGAGGCGGTCGTGTCCTTCTCGTCGAGGATTGCAGAGCAGAGGCCCAGATTCGCGAACGAGAATCGTGCGGAATTGGTCGGTATAAGATTGTTGTTTTCGACGTCGGTCTTGATGGTCGAATAATATGCGAAGAGCGTCGTGTCGGCCGGATCGAGGAAGGATAGGGTGGTCCGGAACTGCAACGTCGCGACGTTGTCGTTCCATTCGTGGCCGAGCAGCGCGACGGCCGGGTTGTCCGACGTGTCGAGCGGCAGGATATCCCGGGAGAGGTTGAGCTTCAGCCCCTTCGCGTCGCCCGCCGCGAGGCGGAGGTAGTAGAGGCGGTTCCGGGAGAGCCCTTCGGAGGCCAGGAGATTGAACGTGGAGGCGTTGGCCTTTCCGGTTCCGAGGTCTAGCAGGCGGACGCCGTCGCCGGACGGCGGATCGTCGCCCTCGAGCGCCTCTCGCGACTCGCTCCAGTAGCAATAGAGGTGCGTCGCCTCGTCCAGGTCGTGGAGCTTGTAGTCGACGATCGCGTAGTCTGCCGATGCGCTGTTCTGCTTCTTCCAGGTCGTAGCCTTGAGAGTGACGGCCGGGACGTAGAACGAAGCGATCTCGTCGGAGTAAGTGACGGAGTTCGCGTCCTTGCGAGCCATCAGCCGTATCCAGTAGGTATGGCCGACCTCGGGCGGTACGAACGTCGCCGTCCCGATGCCAACCGCGCCGGAGGCGATCTTCACCCGTTCCCCGTTCCCTTCGGCGAGATCCTCCTCGCCGACGGTGCTGTACAGGACATAGACATCGTTCGTGTAGGTCTGGACGCCAGCCCAGTAGACGCGGAAGTCGATCTCGGCCTCGCCCGTGGACGTGTCGCCGCCTTCCGGATCGTACGAACAGCGCATCAGAGTCACGCACGGATCGTCGGAGATCGGTTCGCGGCCGTGGATCTCGTAGGCGATCAGGACCACGCCGTCACCGCCGTGGCCGCCCTGCCAGTAGGTCTGGTCGGTCTGGTTGTTGAGGATCATGGAACCGCCGCCGCCGCCCGCGCCGGTGTTCTCGACGCCGGACGTCGCCGGCGTGCCGTTGCGGACGTCCGCCGCGTTGCCGCCGATGCCCGAACCGCCGGCGCCCGGCTTTGAATAGTTTCCTTTGTTGTCGAACTTGTAGGCGTAGCCGCCTCCGCCGCCGGCGCCGTAGAAGAGCCGTTCACCAGTCATTGAATTGGCGAGACCGGCGCCGCCCGCGCCGCCGCCGTACCAGCTGTCGAACGAAGCGGTGACGCCCTCGCGGCCCGCGCCGCCGCCGCCGCCGGCCGCCGTCTTGCCGGACTGATTGCCGCCTGTCTTGCTGTCGTTGCCCTGCCCGCCTTCATAGCCATAGGCGACCCAGACGCCATCGACCTCGTTCGAAACGGGCTGGCCACCGGCCAGCGCGGAAGTGCCGCCGCCGCCGGACCCGCCATCGGCGCCCGTGGCGATGTCTGCGATGTTGGCATAGCTGCCGCCCGCGCCACCGCCGGGAACGGAGATCAGAATCGTCTCGTCACCCTCGTTGTCGCCGTCTTTGCGGGCAAAATAGGAGAGCTGTCCGTTTTCGCCGCGCGCATCGAGGTTCGACGCGGCGTTTCCGCCCTCGCCGACCTGAATGTGGTAGGTCGTGTTCGTCTCCACCGGGTACGACGCGCTGTAGAAGAGGCCGCCGCCGCCGCCGCCGCCGCCGATCTTGTAGCCGCCCGCGCCGCCGCCGCCGACGACCAGGATCTCGACGCTCGTGACGTAGTCCGGCGTCGTGAAGGTGTAGGATCCCGCCGGATAGCGATGGACGAAGCGATTGTCGACACGCAGCAAGTCGCCTTCGCCAGACTCGCTGATGTTTCCGCTCGTGCGGAAGGATCCGGTGATCTCGCGGTTCGCCTGCTCCACGCCACCTGCGATCGTATTGACAGCGCGGATGCGGAAGTTATAGGGCATGTCCTGCTTGAGACCCGTGACGGGAACCGAGAAGGACGTCCCGGCCGTGACCTCGGCCAGATCGCCCAGCGTCGTCCAGGCGCCATCGACGGTCGGGTCCTCCTCGCCATCCGCCCAGAGCTGGTATTCGACGCGGCACGAGTACGCCCCGACACCGCAGAACGTCACCATGCCGGCGAACTGGACGTAGGCGTAGCTCACGTCGATGATCGAGAGCGGCAGATTCGCCCCCTGCTCCCAGACGACGACCGGCACGGGCGAATCCTGGCCGGTGCTTACCGTCCCCTTCGTCACGAAGGGGGCGTCCTTCTGTCGCGTCGAATCGTATTCCGCCTTGATCCAGTCGGCGCTGCGAACACCCTTCGAGTAGCGCGCCTCGTCCACATAGCCGTTGAACGCGCCCGTGCCGAACTCCATGCCGCCGATGACAAGATAGTCGAAATCGGCGGTCTCGTCGTTCGCGAACGGCTGCTCGAGCGTGAATCCGCCAACCGTGCTCGACAGCTCCGTGCCATTGTGGTAGGCGTGGAAGGTGTTGTTGCTGAAGACGAACGTCCAGTAGGCCCAATCGGTATGCTTGTAGCCGACAGCCTTGTCCGTGCTGTAGGTCGTGATGCCGAAGTGGTAGTATCCACCAGGATTGCTGTTGCTATGCACCGCCTTCGAGCCGAGCGGGTCGGACCAAACGCGGAGTTTGTCGACGGCATTGTCGTCCGCGTACTGGACGCCCCAGCCCTTCGAATAGTCGTCGCCCTTGCGCGCCACGAGATACGCCCAGTTCGGCTTGGCGTCGGCCGTCTTGTACCAGCCGGAGAAAGTGAACACGTTGCCGACGCCATTGCGCAGGATATCGTCGTGGTCGTAGACCATGATGCGGCCGTTGGAGGACGACGTGCCCGTCTCCTGCGCGACGCGCCGGGCGTTGCCGCCGATCATCTGGCCCTGGTTGATGCCGGCGAGCGACTTGGCGTGCGATTCTCCCGCGAGGTTGTTGGCCGTTGAATCCTTGATGCTGGTAACGCCGTTCTGCGTTTCGTTCATGTGCCAGACGCCGACGTATTTCTCGAACGTGTTTCCGACGTCGGGCAGCGGGTCGATGAGCGGGCTGCGGTAGCACATCGTGAACGTCGTCCCGTTGTTCATCCGGGGAAGCCGCACCCAGATGAGCGACATGCCGTTCTTGTTCCAGGTGTCGATCTCGTGCGGGATGATGTGGCCTGTGTCGTCCACGAAGGCCATGTCGCTTCCGTCGTAGTGGTAGAAATCACTGTAGCGGAAGCCGTTCGTATCCGAATCGCGGACGTCGACGAGAACCGGGAAGTTCGTGAGCGTCTCGGTGCCCGTGTAGCCCGTCACGGTGAAGGGCAGGTAGCGCTCGAAGCCGTCCACGACCCAGCACGCGTTCGTGCCGTCGTCGAAGAAGTGCGTGTATTCCGAGCCAACCGTCTCGCCGGGATCGCCGGACGTCGTGAACGTGCCGGAGACGGATGCCTCCTCTCCATCGCTTCCGACGGCGAGCAGGGCATAGGCGTAGGCCGTGCCGGGGAGGATGGCCGCGCCGACGGCGGTATCGGTGACGGTCGTGGAGAAGGAATCGCCAGCCGCAAGCCCCTCCGCGAAGGTCGTCCAGCGCGACGGCTCCTCGTCGTCCGAGAGCCAGATCTTGTATCGGACGTCGCAGGAAGTCGCGTCGCCGAGCGTTGCGACCGTGCCGCCGATGGTGGCGAACGTGCTGGAAACCTTCGAGAAGCCGGTCGTGCCGGAACCCGTCGCCCAGGCGATTCCCAGCGCCGGCAGGGTTGTGAACGTGCCGGCGACGGAATTCGTCTCCGCGCCGTTGTTCCCGACGGCGCGGAGGACGTAGTCGTAAGGCGTTTCCGCCGAAAGCCCCGGCCAGGAGGCCGAGAAGGCGTCGTCCACGACAAGACCGTTCGCGAGGGCCGTCCAGTTTTCGGGCTCGGCCGCGCCGTGCTCCCAGACCTTGGCCTCGATCGCGCAGGATTCGGCCCCGCCTTCGCCGAGCTTCGTCACCGTGCCGGCAAAAACGGCACGGTTGTGGTGCATCTCCTCCACGCCGGGCGTGGCACTGGAGCCGTTCGCCCAGTCGACCGTGAGGGTCTCAGGCGGCGCAACGATGACGAAGCTCTGGTCGTTCACCGTGTCATAGTCGGCCTTCACCCAGTCGGCGCTCAAGCCGCCGGAACGAAGGCGCACCTCGTCCATGTAGCCGTTGAAGCGGCGGCCCTTGCCCTTCTCGTTGTTGGCGGGCGTATCCGCCGTCGAACCGCCGATGCCGATGTTGGTCGTACCGTCCTGCTTGGGTGCTTTTGGTAGAGCCACTGTCTCAACGAACACGCCGTCCACATAAATGTCAGCGGCGCCGGCATTTTCGTTAGTTGCGTACCAGCGGATGTCAACCTTGCGCCATGTACCGCGCGTGTACAAGCTGGCAAAATAGGCGGATGTCAGCGTCCCATTGTACTTATCGTTGGCGGGGAGTCCGGGAAGTAATTCATCGGCCGCGTAAAACTGAAGCTGATTACTGTTATTGGCATGAAATCGTACGCCCCATCCACCCGGATTGTTGTATTCGCCCTTACGCCGGTCGATAAGGAAGCCATAGCTGAAATCCCCATTCTGTTTGTCGCTTGCATCCGGCTTCATCCAGAAGGACGCCGAAAAGTCGGTGCCGAGCGAATCGGCAGCGGCTTTCTGCGTCCCGTTCGTCGCATCGACGACAATGCCCCAGGCGTGGTTTTTATCCCCAGCGATTTTGCGGCCGGCGCCAATGGGGCTGCTTGCGTAGGTTGCACCGCCATACGTCTTGCCTTGCATTCCGTTGGGCGACGAATCGTTGACGACTTTGCCGGAGCCGCCCGTTTCCTTGAGGTGCCAGACACCGACGTAGTCGTCCCAGGGATTGTCGTTCGTGACGTAAACGCCGTCCGCGACGTTGTAGCACATGTAGAATTTTACGCCGTTATTCAATTGCGGCAGCTTGACCCAGGCAAGAGATTCGCCTTCGTGGATCCAAGTATCGACTTCGGATGCGAGGCGGGTGCCGTCCTCGGCAAAGAAGGCCAGATCGTAGCCATAGGTTGTATCGTGGTTCTTGTTCCACGAAGAAGTGTCCTCGTAGCGGAACCCGGTAATGCCGGCTTCCGACACGCGTACGAGCACCGGGAAGTTCGTGAGCGTCTCCGTGCCGGTGTAGCCCTCGACGGAGAGCTTGATCGAATGGCCGAAGTCGGCCATCGTCAGGTTGTCGGCGGCCCTCGCCGGGCCGGCGGCCAGGCAGAGCGCCGCGGCGAGGAGCCCGGCGGAGAAGAATTGTTTCATGGGAATGCGGCGCGGTGTGTTCATGGTTCGGTGCGTCGGTTGGTTTCGGGAAAGGATGGATTGCATCGTGCGACCGGCGGCGGGCCGACGGGCGGCCTTGCGCGTGCGCTGGTGTGGGGAAAGCGGGTCTTATACCAAAGTCGGGTCCGGATGTCAAGCAAAAGAATGGCTCTTCATGGGATAAACGAATAACGCAGACCTGGAGCGTGGAAACAAAACACGTGATCGCACGGATGGCGACCGTCACCCGTGCCAGGATTGCCCCCTCCCCCGGAACGGGCGCTAGAGCATGGGCGGGTTGAGGGCGTCGCGGACGGGACCGAACGAGCGGCGGTGCGCGGGCGAGACGCCGAGGCGGGCGATCGCCGCGAGGTGGGATTCCGTCGGATAGCCCTTGTGCTCCGCGAAGCCGTAGCCGGGATACTCCGCGTCGAGCGCGCGCAGGATGCGGTCGCGGGAGACCTTCGCCACGATGCTCGCCGCCGCGACGAGGAAGCACCTCGCGTCGCCCTTCACGACGGCCTCGTGGGGGCACGGCAGGCCGCGGACGGGGAGCCCGTCCACGAGCGCGAAGTCCGGCGCGCCGCCCGGCAGCGCCGCGAGCGCGCGGGCCATCGCGAGATGGGTCGCGCGGAGGATGTTCAGGCGGTCGATCTCCTGCGGCGAGGCGAGGCCGAGCGCCCACTGGACGCCCGGCGACGCGACGAGCGCCTCGTAGAGCTCCTCCCGGGCGGCCTCCGGGAGGGCCTTGCTGTCCGTCAGGCGCGAAAGGGCGCCGGCTCGGAGCTCCCGCGCGACCTCGGGCGGCATGCAGACCGCGCCCGCGGCGACCGGGCCCGCCAGCGGACCGCGCCCCGCCTCGTCGACGCCCGCGAGCCGCGCGCCGGGATGGGCCGCCCACCACGATTCCTCGCGGTCGAGCGGCGCGGCTTCCGGCCCATGGCGGCGCCGAACTGGCCTGTTCGCGTCCATCGCCGTCCAGTCTACCACGGAAGCCCGCGCCGCGCCAGCGCGTTGCGGCGGACGGGAGGTTGTGGTATTCTCCCGGGCCTTGCCGCCCGTCCGGCCGAAAGGACCGCGGCCTCCGACTTCCCTCCCCTACCCTCCCGCCATGCTCGCCCTCCTCCTCGCCCTCGTCGCCGGCGCCGCCGCCGGCACCGCGCTCGCCCTTTCCGAAACCTCGTCTGTCCCGTGGGCCGTCGTCTGGGGGCTCGTCGCCTTCGTCGCCGCCTTCGCCGCCGTCGGCTGGATCGTCCGCCGCCGCGTGGCGCGCGTCATGAACGCGATGCAGGAGGACATGCTCGCCGGCCAGGAGGCGCTCAAGCGGAGGATCCTCGCCTGGCAGAACAACCCGCGCGGCGACCCGCGCCGGGTCCAGGCCGCCTTCGAGAAGGACCAGGCCGCGCTCGTCGACAAGGCGCTCGAGGCCACGAAGGCGCTCGAGCCCTTCCGCGCCTGGGTCCCGTTCTTCGGGCGCCAGATCGCGACGACGCGGATGCAGCTGCTGTACCAGCTCAAGCGCTTCAAGGAGGTCGACGCGCTGCTGCCGCAGTGCCTCGTCCTCGATCCGATCTCCGCCGCGATGAAGCTCGCGCGCCAGTATTCGAACGGCGCCGCCGTCGAGGAGATCGAGAAGACCTACCGCAAGGCGCGCCTGCGCCTGCGCTACAACCAGAGCGCGTTCCTCTCGTCCGTGATGGCGTGGATCTACGTGAAGCGCGACCGGCTCGACGAGGCCCACAGGCTCCTCGACCAGGCGTGCAAGGACAACAACACCGAGGAGGAGCCGGGCGCGTCCCTCGTCCGCAACCGCGACGCCCTCGCGAACAACCGCGTGAAGCAGTTCTCCAACGCCGCCTTCGCCGACCAGTGGTACGCCCTCTTCCTCGAGGAGCCCAAGGTCCGCTACGAGCGCCGCGCCCCCGCCCGCTTCGGCCGCTTCGGCTAGGCGCGATTCCGCGGCATGCACGACCGCGGGGACGGCGGCCGCCGTCTCCGTTTCGGCGGTCTCGCTCCGCAGGGGGCTAGAACCGCGAGACGCGCCAGTCGGCCGGCTCCTCGCCGTCGTAGCGCATCCAGCCGTGGAACGGGCGCGGGTCGCCGTCGAAGACGAGCGGCAGGAAGAGCCGGTCGCCCTTCCACATCGGGAGCTCGCCGAGGCGCTCGATCCGCTCCCACGAGAGCGTCCCCTCCTCGTTGTCCGCGAAGGGCTCGCCGCGCCAGCCGTCGACGAGGAAGACGAAGCCGAGCCACTCCTCCTTCGCCGGGCCGAAGTCGGACCAGCAGACCGTCCCGCGCAGCGACATCGAGAGGACCTCGAGGCCCGTCTCCTCCCGGATCTCGCGCACCATGCACGCGGCGACGTCCTCGCCGCGCTCGAGGTGGCCGCCGACGCCGTTGTACTTGCCGAGGTTCTCGTCGGTCCTCCGGTAGGTGCGGTGGACCATCAGCACGCGCTCGCGGTCGGGCGACAGGATGAACCCGAGCGTCCCGACGATGGGCCGGTGGCGGCCGGCCCCGCTCACCGCGCGCCCTCCCCCGCGAACGAGCGGCCGAAGGATTCGAGCAGGTCGGCGTAGGCCTGGACCGTGGAGAGCCTGGCCCACTCGCGATCCTCGTGGCAGGCCGCCCCCTCGACCCCGATGATCGCCACCGGCGCCGCGCCGGGGCCGGCGAAGTGCCGCGCATCCGTCGCGCCCTGCATGCGCTGCATGGGGATCTCGCGGCCGAACGCGGCCGCCATCGCGCCGCGCAGAGCGGCGAGGGCCGGCGCGTTCTCGTCGCAGAAGACGGGCTCGCACGACGCGAGGAGCTCGACCTCGAGGCCGGACGTCTCGCGGATCATCGCCTCGATGCGCGGCTCGTCGCCGGGATTCACGTAGCGGACGTTGGCGACCATCTCCGCCTCGTCGGGGATCTGGTTGTGGACGGAGCCGGCGCGGACGACCGTCGCGGCGATGGAGTCGCCCCAGTGCCATTCGTCCTCCGGGATCGCGGGCCAGGCGGCGCGCACGCGCGCCCAGCCGTCGAGGAGCTTGTCGATCGGGTTGTCGAAGCACCAGGGCGAGGAGGAGTGCCCTCCCCTGCCCTTTGCGACGAGCCGGAACGAGGCGATGCCCTTCTGCGCGCAGGTGATCGACCAGGCGCCGCCGTCGAGGACGGCCGTGAGCCCGGTGGCGCGGCAGCCGCGCCGCACGGCCTCGCCGGAGGTCTCGCCGCCCTCCTCCTCGTCGGTGGAGAAGACCGCGCCGACGCTCGCGCCGCTTCCGGCGAGCGCGGCGAGCGCGGTCGCCATCGCCACCGCGTTGCCCTTGCAGTCCTGCGTCCCGCGGCCGCGGACCTTGTCGCCGTCGACCACGGGCTCGAAGAGCGCCGGGGAGGCGGGCACGACGTCGAGGTGCGCGTTGAGGAGCAGCTTCGGCGTGCGCTCGCCCCGGCGGACGGACGCGTAGAGGAACTCGCGCCCGTCGGGCATCGACTCGGTCTCGCAGAAGACGCCGCGCGCCTCGAGCCAGCCGCGCATCGCGGCGACGGCGCGGTTCACCTGCGGGACGTCGTCCGTCACGGACGGGATGCGGAGCAGGTCGAGGAAGAACGGAAGGTCGATGGTCATGTGGCGGGGTCCCGGGGGTCGGCGCGGAGGCCGAACTTCTTCACGAGGCGCTGCAGGTAGGCCCGCTCGATGCCGGCCTCGCGGGCCGAGCGGGAGACGTTGCCGCCGTTGCGCTCCAGCAGCGCGGCGAGGTAGCGGCGCTCGAAGGCGTCGACGAGCCGCGCCTTCTCCTCCTTGAAGGGCTGGGACGCGTCGACCGCGCCGAGCGCGGGCCCCTCCTCCGCCGCGCGCGCGCCGAGGCGCCCCGCGGCGAGCGCCGCCGCGAGGTCGAC
>CACWKU010000083.1 GCA_902761575.1 uncultured bacterium | reverse complement strand
AGGCCGCGCAGGACCCACGCCGCGAGCCCGCCCGGCGCCGCGTCGCGCGGGGCGCCGTTGTGCTCCGGCCAGCCGTTCATCAGGACGAGGCCCGCGCCGCGCTCGCGCACGAGCGCCGCCATCGCCGGGTCTTCGAGCGAAGAGACGTCGTTCACGATGTCCGCGCCGGCGTCGAGCGCGGCGCGCGCAACGGATGCCTTGCGCGTGTCGGCCGAAATCGGGACGTCCGGCAGCGCGGCGCGCAGCGCGGCGACGACGGGGACGAGCCGCCGCTCCTCCTCGTCCGCCGGGACGGGCGAGTAGCCGGGGCGCGTCGACTCGGCGCCGACGTCGAGCAGGTCCGCGCCGGCCTCGACCAGCCCGCGCGCCCACGCGACCGCCGCCTCGGGCGTCGCATGCGCGCCGCCGTCGGAGAACGAGTCCGGCGTGGCGTTCACGATGCCCATGGCGGCGGGTCGTCCGGCGGCCGCGGCGGCGGGGCAGAAGCGCTCGAAGAAGGGTTTCATGCGCGGCGGAGGAGGCCCGAGGTCCATTCGCCGATCGCGAGCGAGGCCTCCTCGCGGAAGCCGAACGCCTCGTAGGCGGCGCGCACGCGGGGATACTGCTCGCCGAGGATGCCGGAGAGGACGAGCGCCGCGCCGGGGCCGGGCGCGACGGCGCGTGCGATGCGCGGTGCGGCGGCGAGGAGGATCGGCGCGAGGATGTTGGCGACGACGACCTCCGCGCCGGGGATCGGGTCGGCGGTGACGTCGCAGAGGGCGAAGGAGACGTCCGGCACGCCGTTGAGGGCGGCGTTCTCGGCGGAGACGCGGACCGCGGCCGCGTCGTAGTCGACGCCGCGCACGGGCGCGTAGCCGAGCTTGCGCGCGGCGATGGAGAGGATGCCCGAGCCGCAGCCCAGGTCCGCGAGCGAGCGCGGCGGCGCGCCGGCCGGGGCCTCGTCCGCGAGGCGCTCGAGGAAGCGGAGGCAGGCCTGCGTCGTGCCGTGCAGGCCCGTGCCGAAGCTCATGCCCGGCTCGATCGTCACCACGACGCCGTCCGGGCGGTCGGGCGCGAAGTCCTCCCACGGCGGGCGGACCGTGACGCGCGGGGAGACGCGGATGACGTGGAAGAACCTCTTCCAGCTCTCGGCCCAGTCCTCGCGCGGAAGCTCGTCGACGCGGATCCCGCGCTCGCCGAGCCCCTGCGCGGCGGCCGCCTCGCGCATCGCGTCGGCGGTGCGGGCGAGGGCGTCGCGATCGACGGCGTAGCAGTCGACGAACGCGCGGCCGGTCTCGAGGTCCTCGAACGAGCCGACGGGCGGCTCGAGGCCCCAGAGGGCGTCGAGGAGCGGATCGAGCGCCTCGGGCGGCACCTCCATCCGCGCCCGCAGGACGGGCGCCTCGGCGTAGAGGTCGGAATTGATCTGTGGCATGGCGAATCGGGAACGGGCGGGCAGTGCCAGCGGAGGGCTAGGCGTAGAACGTGCGGGCGAGGCGCTTCACGGCCGCGAGGTCGATCTTGCCGGTGCCCAGGAGCGGGATCGCGTCGACGCGGTGCCAGTCGGCCTTCGCGGGCTTCCACAGGTTCGGGATGCCCTCGACGCCGTCGAGCGCCTGCTGCAGCCACTCCGGGTCGCCGCAGTCCGGCGTGTAGAGCACGACGAGCTTCTCGCCCTTGCGCTCGTCCGGAAGGCCCGTCACCGCGAGCTTGCCCTCCTCGAGCCCCGCCGCCGAGACGATCGCCTCCTCGACGCCCTGGTGCGGCACCATCTCGCCGCCGATCTTGCTGAAGCGCGAGAGGCGGTCCGTGAGCGCGACGAAGCCGTCCTCGTCCACGAACGCGATGTCGCCCGTGCAGTACCAGCCGTCCTTGTCGATCACCTCGTCGGTGAGGTCCTGCCGCCCGAGGTAGCCGAGCATGACGTTCGGGCCGCGCAGGTAGAGCAGGCCGGGCTCGTTGGGCCCCAGCTCGGCGCCGGTGTCGGGGTCGACGATCTTCATCGCGATGCCCGGGCACGGCACGCCGGTGCGCCCCTCCTTGTAGCCGGCCTGCACGACGCCGCCGCCGGTGCCGGGCGGGACGGACACCGCGATGCCGGGCGCCATCTCGGTGGCGCCGTAGGCCTCGAGCGGGCGCACGCCGAACTTCTCGACGTAGCCCTGGATGAGCGAGTCCTTGAGCTTCTCGCCGCCGGCGAGGACGACGCGCAGCGTGGCGAAGTCCTCCGGCCGGGCGCGGCGCTGGTAGAGCTGCAGGAACGTGGGCGTGCCCCAGATCAGCGTGGACCTGTTCCTCCGCACGATGTCGATGACGGTCTGCGCGTCGAGCGGGTTCGGGTGGTAGGTGGCGCGCACGTGCGTGAGGAGCGGGTACCACAGGCACCCCACGAGCCCGAACGAGTGGAAGAACGGCAGCACGGCGCACATGTGGTCCGCCGTCGAGGTCGCGAGGAGCATCCGCAGCGCCTCGACCTCGGAGAGGACGTTGTGGTGCGAGAGCATCACGCCCTTCGGCTCGCCCGTGGAGCCGGACGAGAAGAGCACCATCGCGATCGAGTCGGGCGCGGTGCGCGCGGTGCGGACCATCGCGCGCAGCGGGAGGAACTTGGCGCGCAGCAGCGCGCCGAGCTTGGCGGCGGTCGGGACGCCCTTCATCAGGTCCTCGAGGAAGACGTAGGTCCCCTCGGGCACCGGCAGGTCCGGGAAGCGCTCGACGAACTTGCGGCTCGTGAGGATCGTCGTGAGGTTGCACTGCCTGATCGCGGAGGCGAAGGCGGCGGTGCCGACGGTGAAGTTGAGGTTCACGGCGCTCTTGCCGAGGAGGGCGACGGCGACGTTGCACAGCATCGCCGGGCAGCAGCTCGGCAGCAGGATGCCGACGTGCTCCGAGCCGCGCGTGCGGCGCTCGATCTCGCGCGCGATCACGAGGCCGCCGACGAGCGAGCGGCCCCAGGTGAGCTTCACGCCGTTCGTGTCGTCCGCGAACGGCTGGCGCCAGTAGCGGCGGCAGGTGCGCACCGTCGTCTCGCCGAGCGAGGCGTGCTCGTCCTTGCGCGAGTTGAACCAGTCGCAGGAGAGCTCCATCACCGCGCGGCGGACGCGGAAGGCGTCGGTGTGCGTCGGGAGCGGCTTTCCGAAGACGACCGTCACCGGGTAGCGCGTCAGGCGCGGGCGGTGGAAGTCGTTGAGGAACTGCCCGCCGTAGTAGGCGTACATCGTCCCCCACGAGCCGCCCATATAGATCGGCACGAGGGGGTAGTCCGAGCCGCGCACGATCCGCTCGTAGCCGCGGTGGAACGCGCGGATCGTCCCGGTGCGCGTGACGCCGCCCTCCGGGAACACGCACACCATGTAGCCCTCGTCGAGCGCGCGGCGCGCCTCCTTGAGCGCGCGGGCGACCTGCGAGGGCGAGCTCCTGGACGACACCGGGATCACGCGGTAGAGCCGCAGGAAGGGCTTGAGCCAGCGGAAGCGCTCGATCATCGCCGGGTCCATCAGGAAGCGGATGCGGCGGCGCGTCGTCGCGCACAGCAGCAGCGCGTCGAAGTAGCTGCTGTGGTTCGCGAGCAGCAGCGCGGGGCCGTCCACCGGCAGGTTCTCGATGCCGATCGTCCGGACGCGGTAGAGGCTCTTCACGGCGATCGTGACGAGCATCCGCACGAAGAAGTCGCGCAGCGTCCAGAGCGCGCCGAGAAAGAGCAGCGTCGAGGCGGCGAACATCGCCCAGACGCCCTGCCGCGCCGTGAGCCGCAGCGCCGAGCCGCCGACCATCAGCAGGCCCGCGAGCAGCACGCCGATCCACGAGACGAAGGAGTTGAGCGCGAGCCCCTCGCCGCGGCGGTCGGCCGGCAGGCGCATCTGCAGGAACGTGTCGAGCGGCACGACGAACATCCCCGCGCCGACGCCGGCGCTGAAGACGAGCGCCGCGACGGCGACCGGCGCGGGCGAGGCGCGCAGCGCGAGCCCGAACGTCCCGAGCGCGAGCAGCCCCGCGCCGATCGGCATGAGGCCCATCTCCACGTTGCGGCGCGAGAGGCGCCCGGCGATCCACGCGCCCACGGCGATGCCGATCGCCGCGTAGAAGAACTGGAACTGCGCGCCCTCCGTCGAGAGCCCCAGCGTATTGACGCCGTAGGCCACGAGGTCGATCTGCAGGAACGACGCCACGAGCGAGAAGAGCCCCGTCCCGGCGATCGCGAGCAGCAGCTCGCGGTCGCGCCGCACCCAGGCCGTCGTCCGCCAGAGCCGGCGCACGAAGAGCAGGTCCGGGTGCAGGCGCGGGTTCGCGGGCGGAAGGCGCCAGACGCGCGTCGACGTGAGCACGCCCGCGACCGCGACGAGCACGCAGAGCAGCTGCGAGACCGTGTAGGCGCCGTTCGGGGCGAGGCCGATCTTCGCGCGCAGCAGCCACGCCGCGCCGGGCGCCGCCGCGGATCCGAGGATGATCGCCAGGTAGCTCCACATCACGAGGACCGAGTTGGCCTCGGTGAGGCGCTCCTTCTTCACGAGCTCCGGCACGATGCCGTATTTGGTGGGCGAGAAGAGCGCGCTCTGGAGCGACATCAGGAAGAGCACCGCGAAGAGCAGCCACGGCGCCGAGAGCCAGAAGAGCGGGACCGCCAGGGACATCACCGCGAGCTCGGCGTACTTGAGCGCGACCGTGACGCGGTTCTTGGGGAAGCGGTCGGCGAGGAAGCCGGCGTAGGCGGTGAAGCAGAGGA
This sequence comes from uncultured bacterium, assembly GCA_902761575.1. Lineage (GTDB taxonomy): Bacteria > Verrucomicrobiota > Kiritimatiellia > RFP12 > UBA3636 > UBA3636. The sequence goes on along the minus strand of CACWKU010000083.1, from coordinate 8,450 downwards.
ACGGGATCGCGAAGAGGATCGTGGCGCCGCCGAGAAGGAACCCCTTCCACTCCGGGATGAGGAGGATGAGGAACATCGTGACGAACCCCTTGAAGAGGTTGTCGTTGAACGCGCCGAGGAACTGCGTGGCGTTGAGCCAGCGAAAGGCGGCCTCCTTGCGGCGGCGAAGGGCGGCGATGCGGCGGGCGAGGTCCATGGTCGTGAAGCGGGCGTCGGAACGCTCGGCATTCTACGACCGCGGCCGCGCGAAAGTCAAACCCGGCGAGCCGTCACCGAATCCGTCGAGGGCGTTCCGGGCGAACCGCCAAGTCCGAAGTGGGCGGGCAGGTCGGCCACCGATTCGAGCACCGGCGCGCCGCGCGCGGCGAGCCGTGCGCGGGACTCGTAGCCCGACGCAAACAGGACGCAGGCGCAGCCGATCTCGTCCGCGACCTCCTTGTCGTGGCCCGTGTCGCCCACCATGCACGCCTCGTCCGGCGCGATGCCGAGCGAGCGGAAGAGCGCGAGGGCCTGGCCGACCTTGGAGCCGGCGGCCGCGTCCGACTGCCCGCTCACGGCGCCGAAGGCGTCGCGGATGCCGTAGCGCTCCAGCGCGCGCTCGACCGAGCGCTGCTCGGAGGACGTCACGATCGAGAGCGAGACGCCGGCCGCGCGGAGCGCGCGCAGCGCACCGGCCGCGCCGGGGAAGAGATCGACGGGATGCGAGGCGAAGACGGAGAAGAACCGGTCGCAGAGCGCGTCCCAGTCGTGGTGCTCCAGGTCGATGCCGAGCGCCGCGTAGGAGGATCGCGCCGGGAAGGAGAAGACCTCCCGGTATCGTTCGAGCGTGATCTCCGGGCTGCCCTGGTCGCGCAGGAGCGCGTTGGTGCCGGCGACCGCCGCGCGGACGTCGTCCTGCAACGTGCCGTTCCAGTCGAAGAGGATGTGTCGGGGAAGTCGGGTCATGTCGTTTCGGATGCGGTGGAGTCTACCAGAAAAGCGGAGCGACCGGCAACACGCGCGCGGGCGCGCTTGTCCGGGGACGGGCGATGCGGTATACTCGCGCGCATTCCGTCCTCCCCTCCCCCGCCCCTTGCAACGCCCCGTCCACCTCGTCGGCATCGCCGGCACCGGCATGTCCGCCCTCGCCGAGGCCCTCCTCGACGCGGGCGAGGCCGTCACCGGATCCGACCGGTTCCTCGACGCCGAGGAGCCCGTCCCCGCCCTCGCCGCGCTCCGCGCGCAGGGCGTCGCGCTCTTCCCGCAGGACGGCTCCGGCGTCACCCCCGCCACGGCGCGCGTCGTCGCCTCCGTCGCGGTCGAGGACGACAACCCCGACCTTGCCGCCGCGCGCCGCCTCGGCGTCCCCGTCGCGCGCCGCGCGGACGAGCTCTCCGCGCTGCTCTCGCGCAAGCGGCTCGTCGCCGTCGCCGGCACCTGCGGCAAGTCGACGACGACCGCGATCCTCGGCCACCTGCTCGCCTGCGCCGGCCTCGCCCCGACGGTCGTGAACGGCGCCCCCTGCCTCAACTGGGCCGGCCCCGCGCGCACGGGCGCCGTCCTGCGCGGCGACGGCGCGCTCTGCGTCGCGGAGGTCGACGAGAGCTCGCGCCAGATCCTCGCCTTCCGCCCCGACGCCGCGCTCCTGCTCAACGCCTCGGCCGACCACTTTCCGCTCGACGAGACGAACGCGCTCTTCGACCGCTTCCTCTCGCAGGTCTCCGGGCCCGTCCTCGACGCCCGCGGCGAGCCGCCGCCCGAGGGCGCCGAGGAGGGCGACTGGTCGGTCTCGTTCCCCTTCGAGGGCGAGCGCCTCGCGATTCCGCTGCCCGGCCTGCACCACGCGCAGGACGCGCTCCTCGCCTGCCGGATGGCGCTCGCGCTCGGCGCCCCGCGCGCCGCGCTCGCGCCCGCGCTCGCCTCGTTCCGCGGCCTCGCGCGGCGCATGGAGCTGGTGGGCTCACGGCCGGACGGCGTCCGCATCGTCGACGACTACGCGCACAACACCGAGAAGCTCCGCGCGACGATTCGCGCCCTGCGCGAGCGCAGCGAGCGGCTCTGCGCGATCTGGCGCCCGCACGGCTACGGCCCGCTCCGCGCGATGCGGGCGGACCTCGCGGCGATGTTCGCCGCAGAGCTCCGGCCGCACGACCTGCTCGTCCTGCTGCCGGTCTTCGACGCGGGCGGCACGGCGGACCGCTCCGTCCGCTCGGCGGACCTCGCCTCCGACCTCGACGACCTCGGCCTCCACGCCGAGTGCGTCGACTCGCCGGCCGCCGCCCGCCGCCTCGCCGCGCACTGGGCGCGCCCGGGCGACATCCTCGCCACGCTCGGCGCGCGCGACCCCGCGCTCCCGCGCCTCGCGCGCGGGCTGCTCTCCGTCTCCGGGGCCTGACGCCATGCTCGAATCGCTCTCGGAGTTCCTCGCGCCCCCGCGCGTGCAACAGGTCCTCGCGTTCCTGCGCTGGGTCTTCTACGTCGCCGCCGTCGCGCTCGTCCTGCGCGCCTGCTTCCACTTCGCCCCCTACCGCATCGGCCACCGCGTCCGGCTGATGCTCTTCCCGCTGCTCTTCTGCGCCGCCGCCGCCGCGACCCTCGCCTACCAGGCGCGCTGGCAGCTGCTCGGGTTCACGGACCGGCGCTTCGTCGCCTACATGGAGCGGCACAACGTCCGCCCCGACAACGCCGCGCACCACCTCTTCCGCGGATCGCTGCTCGACCGCGCCGGCCGGCCGCTCGCCTACACGGACCCGGACGGCTCCGGCCGCCGCGTCTACCCCTACGAGGCCGCGGCGGCGCACGTCGTCGGCTTCCGCCACCCCTCCGAGGGCCTCACCGGAATGGAGGGCGCGGCCGACGACCTGCTCTCCGGCTGGCGCGAGCTCGCGACGGCGCAGGACGTCCGCGAGGCCGGCCGCACCGCGCTGCAGGGCGCCGATCGCCACATCGGGACGAACCTGACGCTCACGGTCGACGCCCGCCTCCAGCTGCGCGCCCACACGCTCCTCGCCGGCCGACGCGGCGCCGCCGTCGCCCTCGACCCGCGCTCGGGCGAAGTCCTCCTGCTCTGCTCATCCCCCTCCTTCGACCCCAACCGCTACGACCGCCGCCTCAACATCGACCCCGCCTCGCCCCTCCTCAACCGCGCGCTCCACGGCCGCTACCCCTCCGGCTCGACGTTCAAGACCGCGATCGCGGGCCTGATGGTCGACCGCGGCGTCCCCCTGACGCTCGACTGCCCGGCCGACGGCTACCGCGCCCCCGGCGCGCGCCGGCCGATCCGCGACCACGAGTACTACGCCTACGAGAAGAAGGGCCTGGCGTGGCCCGGCTTCGGCGCGCTCGGCCTCGACCAGGCGCTCTCCAAGTCGAGCAACGTCTACTTCGCCCACGCCGGCGTGCTCTGCGGCGTCGACGCGTTCAACGCCCTCGCGGAGAGGCTCCGCTTCAACGAGCGCATCCCGCTCTACACCAACGGCGCGCACCGCGTCTCCTCCCAGCGCGGCAACCTCCCGCGCCTCGGCCGCGCCGAGAAGCGCGAGCTGGCGCAGTGCTCGATCGGCCAGGGGCGCCTCCTCGCGACGCCGCTCCACCTGGCGCTGCTCGTCTCCGCCATCGCGAACCACGGCGTGATGATGGCGCCGCGCCTCGCGCTCGGCTCGGAGCCGGAGGCGCTCGGTCGCGTCTTCTCGGCGCGCGCGGCGGACCGCGTCGCCGCCGCGATGCGGGGCGTCGTGAAGACCGGCACCGCGCGCAAGGCGGACCTGCCGGGCCTCGAGGTCCGCGGCAAGACCGGCACCGCGCAGAACCCCGGCGGCGAGGACCACGCGTGGTTCGTCTGCTTCGCCTCGCGCCCCGGCGAGGAGCCCTCGATCGCCGTCGCCGTCGTCGTCGAGAACGCCGGCTTCGGCTCCGCCGCCGCGCTCCCCGTCGCCGTCGGCATCCTCGAGGAATTCTTCCGCGCTCCCTGACCCCTTCGACCTTTCAACCTTTCAACCTTTCAACCTTTCAACCCCTCCTTGTTCGTCCACCTCGTCCTCCTTCCCTTCCTGGTCTTCGCGCCCATGCACCTCTCGGTGCTCGCGGTGCGGCTCTCGAACGCGCCCTCGCTGGGATGGCCGGAGCTGGCGCCGGCGGCGATCTTCCTCGCCGCGCTGCTGATCGTATGGGGCGCGCTGCGGATCGGGCGCTACTCCGGATCGCCCGCGGTGCCCTCGGCGGCGATGGCGCTCCTCGGCGCCGGCATCGCGCTGCAGTTCCGCGTCGGGACGTTCCGCACCGTCGAGCTGCAGTCGCCCTCGCAGCTCGCGCTGCCGATCGGGATCGTCTCGATGCTCGCGGTCTGGCTGCTGCTGCGGCGCCGCCGGATCGACCGGCTGGAGCCCTGGTGGGGCGTCTTCCTCGGCGCGTCGATCGCCGTCATCGCGGGCGTGCTCGTCGCGGGCCACGGCTTCCGCGGCGCGAAGTACCTCTCGGGCGGGATGAACCCGGTGGAGATCGTGAAGCCGCTGCTCGTCGTCTTCGTCGCGTCGATCCTCTCGGGCCACCGCAGGCTGCTGCGGCGCGGCTTCCTCGGCGTGCCGCTCCCGCCGCTCAACATCCTCGTCACGGTCGGCCTGCTGTGGGCGCCGCCGATGCTGCTTCTCATCGCGCAGGGAGACCTCGGGATGTTCGCGCTGCTCAACGCGACGCTGCTGGTGATGCTCTACGCCGTCACGAACCGCTCGCTCTACTTCGTCGGCGGCTTCGCGGCGCTCTTCGCCGTCGCCGCCGTCGCGATCCCGATGACCTCGCGCGGCCGCGCGAGGCTCGACGCGTGGCTCGACCCGTTCTCCAACGCGACCTCGACGGGCTGGCAGGTCCTGCAGGCGCTCGTCGCCTACTACACGGGCGGGGTCTGGGGCGTCGGGCTCGGCGCCGGCTCCCCGAACGCCGTGCCGATCGTCGAGTCGGACTTCGTCTGGGCGGTCGTCGCCGAGGAGCTCGGGCTCGCCGGCTGCGCGGCGGCGCTGCTGCTCTACGGCGCGCTCGTCTTCGGCGGGTTCCGCATCGCCTCCCGCGCGAAGAGCGCCTACGCCTCGTGCGTCGCGACCGGCCTCGCGGCGTGCCTCGGGCTGCAGACGCTGCTCAACGTCGGGGGCGTCGTGAAGGCGATCCCTCTCACGGGCATCCCGCTGCCGCTCCTCTCGCACGGCGGCTCGTCGCTCGTCGCGACGCTCGTCGCCGTCGGCCTCCTCCTCGCGATCTCCGACGAGAATCCGCCCCTCGGCCGCGCCCCGCGCGCCGCGCCGCGCGCCGGAAAGACGGGCGACGACGTCTTCGCCTGACCTTCCCCCCGCTTTCGCGACGCACGCCCATCTGCTAGACTTCCCCCGATCCACGGAGCGAACCGCCATGAAAGACTACGCATCCGACAAGGACTTCGTCCGCCGCTTCCGCGACGGCGCCCTCGATATCGCCCGCCGCAAGATGGACGACGTCGCCCGCCATCAGGCCGAGATCGAGACCGTCGTCCCGCTCGGCCCCCGCATGGCCACGGGCGGCCACTTCGGCGGCTTCTTCCTCTGGGACACCGTCTTCGCGGTGATGTGGGCGCGCCACGCGCCCGGCGACTGGCCCTATCTCTCCGCGCTCGACAACTTCTACGCGGTCGCCGAGCCCGACGGCTTCATCGCCCGCGAGTTCACCCCGCGCGGCACGCCCGTCTGGTCCTCGCACCACCCGGTCGCGTTCGCGCCGCCGCTCCTCTCGTGGGCGGAGCGTGTCCTCGCCGACGAGGGCAAGTCGCCCGCCGGCCGCCTGGCGTCGGTCTATCCGAAGCTCAGGCGCCACCACGCGGCCTGCCGCGCGCGCTTCCGCCGCGATGACGGGCTCTACTTCTGCGACGGCCTCGGCTGCGGCATGGACGACATCCCCCGCGCGCCGCGCGGCATGTCCGACGAGGAGATGGCCCGCGGCGGCATCCCGATGACCGCCGAATGCGTCCACCCCGAGGTGCGCGAGCGCATCTGGGGCTGGCTCGCCGGCTGCGCCCCGCACTACTCCTGGAACCGCCAGATGGCGTGGATCGACGCCTCGTCGCAGATGGCGTTCGACGCGCTCCAGCTCGCCGCGATCGCGGACGCGCTCGGCCTCGCCGCCGACGCCGCCGCATGGCGCGCCGAGCACGCGGAGCTCGCCGCCGCGATCAACGCGGCGTGCTGGGACGAGAGGACCGGCTTCTACTACGACGCGTGGGAGAAGGGCCCGATCCTGCGCAAGACCGCCGCCGCGTTCTGGGTGCTCGCCTCGCGCGTCGCGACCGGCGAGCACGCCGCGCGCGTCGTCGCCGCGCTCAAGGATCCCGCGCAGTTCAACCGCCCGATTCCGTTCCCGGCCGTCTCGGCGGACGACCCCGAGGACTACCAGCCCGAGACCGCGTACTGGCGCGGCGTCGTGTGGCCGCCGACGGACTACATCGCCTTCCGGGGCCTCCTCGACTGCGGCGAGTCCGCGTTCGCCGAGGACGCCGCGCGGCGCTACTACAACGGCGTCGCCGCGATCTACGAGAAGACCGGCACCGTCTGGGAGAACTCGTCGCCGGAGCAGTGCGAGAAGCAGAAGACCTGGGCCGGCGAGGACTTCTGCGGCTGGGGCGCGCTCGCGCCCGTCGCGCTGCCCGTCGAGTTCGGCTGGATCTAGTTGCCCGCCGTCTCGCCTCGCGGCGCTTTACCGCACCGGAACGCCGTGCTAGAATGCCCGCCCATCGCCATCGAAACCACCCCGCCACGGGAGCAGAAAACGCCATGAAGTTCAACAAGTTCGCCAAGGCCTACCACCTCGACATCGCCACCCCCGCCGACCTGCGCGACGTGCTCGCGCTCGACGATTCCTTCTGGGCCGCCACCTCCGCCCCCACCGCCGCCTTCCACGAGGACGCCGCGTTCCTCAAATACATCGACTCCGACGGCAACGGCCGCATGCGCTCCGACGAGGTCCGCGCCGCCCTCCGCTGGCTCCTCGACACGCTCGCCGACGCCTCCCGCGTCGGCTCCGACGCGGACGAGGTCCTCCTCGACGCCGTCGACAAGGCCTCCGCCGCCGGCCCCGGCCTCCTCGTCACCGCCGCCTACGTGAACGAGCAGGCCGGCCGCAAGGACGCCCCCGACGTCCGCCTCGCCGACGTCCGCGCCGCGATGGCCGAGCTCCGCGGCAAGCCCCTCAACGGCGACGGCGTCCTCGTCCCCGCCGCCGCCGGCGACGACGCGGCCCTGAAGGAGTACATCGAGGCCGCCATCGCCGCGACAGGCGGCTCGGACGACATCTCCGGCGCGAAGGGCGTCAACTCCGCCCAGCTCGCGGACTTCGCCGCCGCCCTCAAGGACTTCCTCGCCTGGAAGGCGCAGGGCGCCGCGGACAACAGGGACACGATGCCCTTCGGCGCGGACACGCCCGCGGTCCACAACCTCTTCGCGCGCCACAGGGACGCGATCGACCGCTTCTTCTTCATCGCCGACTTCCAGCGCTACGACCCGGCCGGCGCGGAGAAGTTCCTCTCCTCCGACCCCGCCGGCGCCACCGCCGCCGCCGCGCTCGAGTCCGCGCCGCTCGCCCGCCCGCTGCCGGACGGCGCCCTGCCGCTCGACGGCCCGAACGTGAACCCCCTCCGCCGCGACGTCGTCGCCGCGCTGCGCGACGGCCTCTTCGGCCGCGTGCTCGGGCGCGAGGCCCCGGCGTCCGTGAGCGAGGACGACTGGAAGAAGGTCAAGGCCGCGCTCGCCGGCCACGAGGCCTGGCTCGGCGCCAAGAAGGGCGCCATCGTCGAGAACCTTCCCGCCGACAAGCTCCAGGGCTGGGCGGACGGTCCGTTCGACGCGGCCGCGCGCAAGCTGCAGGAGGAGGACGAGGTCGTCGCCAAGCGCGTCGCCGCGTTCTCGGACCTGGAGAAGCTGCTGCTCTTCCACCGCCGCCTCCCGCGCTTCCTCAACAACTACGTCTCGCTCACCGAGTTCTACCGGCCGAACGAGACCTCGCTCTTCGAGCGCGGGCGCCTGCTCATCGACGGCCGCTGGTTCAACCTCGCCATCGAGGTGCCGGACGCCGCCGCGCACGCCGCGGTCGCCAAGAACGGCGGCCTCTACACGATGTACGTCCTCGTCGAGCCCGTCGGCGGGCCGCCCTCCTTCACCGTGGTCGTCCCCGCCACCGCCGGCACGCGCGGCAACCTCGCCGTCGGCAAGCGCGGCGTGTTCTTCGACCTCGAGGGCCACGAGTACGACGCCAAGATCACCTCGATCATCGAGAACCCGATCTCGCTCAAGGAGGCGATCCTCTCGCCGTTCCAGAACATCGCCAAGTCCGTGATGGGCAAGATCGAGGGCCTCGGCGCCGCGGCGCAGGCCAAGATCGAGAAGGCCGGCACCGACGCGACGGACGCCGTCGCCGAGGGCAAGGCCCCGCCCGCCCCCGCCGCGCCGGCACCCGCCCCCGCC
>CACWKU010000082.1 GCA_902761575.1 uncultured bacterium | reverse complement strand
CGCCCAGCCGCCCGCCGCGCCCGCCGGCGGCTGGCTCTCCGACCCGTACGTCGTCGAGATCGACTCGACGCTGCCCGGCGTCGGCATCGGCCCGTTCGAGGAGGGCGACCTGCTGGTCCTGCGCTACAAGTCCGGCGAGTGGACGAGCGAGGAGAACCGCCGCTTCCCGGTGAAGCCCGACGTGCCGCGCGTCGACGCGCGCGAGCGGCTCGTCCTGGTCGAGGGCGAGGAGACGACGGAGGTGCCGGGCCACACCGACGCCGCGCCGTTCGTCTACACGCTCGAGAGCGGCGGCGAGGCGAGGCTGCGCATCGGCGAGGACCCGGGGCAGGACCTCGAGCACCTCGTCGACAACGCCGGCACGGTGACGTATCTGGCCTACGTGATCGCCGCGGAGGACGCCGAGGCCTTCCGCGCCTCGTCCGAGGGCCGGCGCTGCCAGTTCGCAAAGACCGCCTCCGAGAAGCGCGCCGAGGAGAAGGCCGACGCCGCCCGGCGCGGCGACCCCTACACGCTCGAGACGACGAAGAAGGACGACGACTGGGACTTCGACTTCACGCAGAACGACGGGAAGTTCACGATCCGGACCGACGGCACCGAGTTCGTCATGCGCTGGATGCGCGGGCCGAGCGAGGAGGTCGTCTTCGCCGGCGCCGACTTCGTCCGCCAGATCGGCGGCAAGCGTGGCTTCAAGCGCCTCCCGAACACGACCCGCGCGTTCGACGACCTCGTCTTCGCGCCCGGCTCGCGCACCGTCCACAAGGGCGAGGTGATCGTGTTCCAGAACGGCGAGGGGCGGATGCTCGGCGTCCGGGTGGACGGCATCCGCCTCCCGAACCCGCGCACCGGATTCCCCGGCAAGCTCTCGATCCACTGGCGCGTGTACTAGGGCGGAAGGGCTCGCGCTACTCCCATTCCGCGGAGTCCCAGTCGACGTCGCCCCAGGAGACGCGCGACCATTCGGTCTCGCGGACGTCGAAGAGGTTCGGGATTCCCGGCGGCTCCATCCGGGAGTAGCCCCACTTGCGGTTGGGCGGGCTGTAGACGACGTCGGTGCCCGGCCATTGCGCGGCCGACTCCTCGCTGTTCCACATGCAGATGATCGAGCCGTTGAAGTTGCAGTTCAGTCCGCGCCAGTTCTCCAGGAAGCGGAAGACGTTCTCCAGGCCGCCGGAGTAGGAGGAGCCGGCGGTCGGGACGATGCCGGTCATCATGACGGCGTTCACCGTGGTCTCGGCGGGCGTCCGCCTGGAGAGGGGGTAGACGGTGCGGCCGAGGGCGGAGGCGCCGCCGGTGCGGTAGCCCGCCCAGTCGGGGAGGCACCAGGCGTCGTGCCAGTTGCGCGAGAGGACGGTGACGGCGTCGCCCGCGACGAGGGCGCTGCTCGAGGGCGCCTGGCCGGCCCAGCCCGAGGAGCCGTCGGTGTTGAAGGATCCCTCGATGTAGACGGGGCGCGAGGAGACGACGCTCAGGTCCAGGCCGCCGAGGCTGGCGGCGTTGCGGATGCGGACGCAGGGGCGGACGGGGACGAAGTTCGTTTCGGCGACGACGGCGTCCTCGAAGACGTCCTCGTAGTGGCCCGGGACGGTCTCGCCCGGAATGGCGACGATCGGCGAGGTGGTGGTGCGCCAGCGCCGCGTCACGGGGTCGTAGTAGCGGTAGACCTTGCGTCCGTAGCGGTCGGTGCCGTAGTCGGTGTAGTCGTAGGCGTAGACGGGGTCGGTGGTGTATTCCTCGACCCAGCGCTCGCCGGTCTTGACCTTCTCGGTGCGCTCGGTGACGACGGGGTGGCCGAGGGGCTCGTCCATCTCGACGTAGAGGATCTTGTCCAGGCCGCTGTCGCCGCCCGGAGCGTTCTGCAGGACGGTGCGCAGGACGGGGTCTCCGAGGATCTGGTCGAGGTAGAGGTCGGTGGCCTGCATCGCCGCGCACTCGCGCTGGTCGTAGAAGGCGTTGTCGGTCTGGATGCCGCCGGCGAGCGAGACGGGGGCGCCGTTCTCGCCGGTCGCGGTCGCGAAGCGGTAGGCGCCGGTGGAGTAGTCCTTGTCGTGGTAGACGCGGCCGTCATCTGTCCAGCCCGTCGCGAGCGCGGCGCGCCTGAGGCGGGAGGTGAGGTCGTTGCCGGCGCGGTCGCGCAGGACGTAGGAGCCGTCGGGGTAGACGCGGAGGCGCAGCGCGGCCTTGTTGGCGAACTTCTGCGACTCGGTGCTTTCCTTGTAGTCGATGTCGATCGGGGAAAGGGGGCGCTCGATGATCGAGCGGTTGTCGTCCTCGACGCTGATCGGCGGCTTGAGTGGCCGGATGCCGTGGTCGCCGGTCTGGACGGCTCCGCCGTAGCGGAGCGAGGAGCGGGAAAGCCACAGGTGGCCGAGCTCGGAGTCGACGTAGCTCTTCGAGGCGGAGTCGTAGGTGTTCACGAGGGCGAGCGAATCCTTTTCGGAGGCATCGAGCCGCTCGTCGTCCCCGAAACGGACCTGGACGCCGGTTCCGTTGCGGGCCCCGGTCTCCTTGCGGCGGTTGTAGAAGGCGCCGGCGCAGGAGATGTTGCGGCCGAAGACGACGTTTCCGCCCGCGTAGACGCTGCCGTTGGAGTGGACCCGGCCGGTGAAGGACATCGTCGCCCCCGGGTGGACCTCCAGGTCGCCCTCGTAGAACGCGGCGTAGTCGCCGAGCGAGGTCCACTGCACGGTGAGAACCTCGCGCAGAACGCAGGCGATGCCGGTCTCCGGGTCTCGCGCGCCGGCGACGATCTCGATCTCCTGGCGCCCGGTCGTCGAGGCGCCGGCGTGGAACGATCCGGAAAGCGGCACGATGAGGAGCCGCAGCTCGAGGTCCGGGTCTGGCGATTCGGGCTGGGCGATGCGGTAGCGGCCGATGTTGAAGCCCTGGATGCCGCCGTCCGCGAGCAGGGCCCGCACGGACATCACGCCGTAGCCAAGCCCGGCCTCGGCCGCGACGAACGCCCGCTGCACGACGAGCTTCCTCCGCGCGAGCGCGGAGGAGCGGACGGCGAACCGCGAAAGCAATCCGGAGGCGAAGCAGATCGCAAGGAGCAGCATGAGGACCACCGCCAGGACGACGCCGCCGCGCGGCGCGCGGGAGGCGCGCCGTCTGCGGCGGGAGGGGGAGCGGTCCGGCGGCACGGCGGGAGGCGCTATTCGAACGAAACGGCGGAGGAACGCTTCGTTCCGGGCGGCCCGTCGACGATCACGTAGGTCTTTTCGACGCCGATGGCGCCCGATCCGGCGCATGCGGGGCACGAGACGATGGTCTGGGCCGCCTTCTTCCACTCGATCCACTTCCCCTTGCCGCCGCACCGCTCGCAGGTCTTGCGGAAGTTGCGCGTCACCTCGAAGCGTCCGCCCTTGGCCCGGATCCAGAGGGGAAGGATGGTGGGGGCGTTGAGGTAGCCGATCCCGTAGGTTCGGAAGTAGACCGGCAGGGGCGTCTCGAGCTCGACCTTCGGGGCCTCGACGTGGATCGCGGCGTTGCCGTCGCCGACCCATTCGAAGAGGCGGAGGCGGTCGATCTCCCGCACGGGTTCCTCGTCGCCGCCGCCGGCGGCCGTCCAGTGCACGTTCGTCACGGTGAAGACGCCGGCCGGCAGGAGCAGCCCCTTCAGGCGCTGCCCGTCGACGAGCCGGCCCGCCCGGTCCGTCCCCTCGAAGGAGACGACGGCCTTCGCGCCCTCCTCCAGTTCGTCGGCGTCCTCGCGCCCCTCGATGAACTCGAGGCGGTGGACGATCCAGACTTCGCGCTCCTCCGAGATGAGCCTCTCCAGCGAGAAGGAGAAGCGGCTCGAGGCGGCGACGCGCGGATCCGGCGCCCCGGCGCCGCCGCCCTTCCGCTTCGCCTCGGCGATGCGCCTCGCGTTCTCGCGGTCCACGCGCTCGGCCTCCTCGAGCACCAGGTCCCGCTCCATGGCCGCCGCGTCGAGCCGCGGACAGACGCCGGAGAACTTCCCGGGCTGGAGGCTGTAGGCGACGAAGTCGTTCTTCTCGACCAGCTCCAGGAAGTCCTGGATCGCGTAGCCCTTCACGTTGTCGGGGCAGTCCTTCCAGGAGAAGGTCTCGGTTTCGGTGGCGGCTCCGAAGGCGGAGACCGCCGCGAAGGCGGCAAGGAGGACGGGGCTTTTCATGGAATGTGGCGGACAGGGCGGGTGAATCGGGAACGCCACGATTGTACACCATCCGCGCACGCAGTTCAAGGCGCGCGCCGAGGTGGCGCGGAAGAGGGGGTTTTGGTAGAATCCGCGGCCATGCAGATCGCCGCGGACGAGAATTCGAAGGCGACGGAGGCCGCCGGAGCTCCGTCGCCCTTCGTCGCGCCGGCGGGCTTCACGATGCTCTCGGTCGTGATGCCGTGCTACCGGCTCGCGAAGACGATCGGCGCGAATCTCCGCACCGTCGCGGCGCTCCTGGCGCCGATCCCGTTCGAGATCGTCCCGGTGGACGACGGCTCCGGTGACGGCACGGCGGAGGCGATCGCGGAGGCCGCCGCGGAGATCGGCGCCGGGCGCTGCCGGCCCGTCCTCCTCGCGGCCAACGGCGGCAAGGGCGCCGCGCTCGTGGCGGGGTTCCGCGCGAGCCGCGGCTCGCACGTGCTGCTGCTCGACGGCGACCTCGACCTCGATCCCGCCCGCATCTGGCGCTTCTTCGAGATCATGCGCGAGAAGGGCGCGGACGTCGTCATCGGCTCGAAGATGCACCCCGAGTCGACGATCGACTACCCGTGGTCGCGCCGCCTCGCGAGCTTCGTCTACTACTCGATCGTCCGCGCGCTCGTGCGCCTGCCGGTCCACGACACCCAGACCGGCATGAAGCTCTTCACGCGCGCGGCGCTCGGCCATGCGTTCGACCGCATGCTCACGAAGCGATTCGCCTTCGACCTCGAGGTGCTCTCGATCCTGCGCGACGCCGGCTTCCGCATCGCCGAGGCGCCGATTACGCTCGACTTCGGCGACAAGGTCGGCTCGCTCACGCTGCGCAACGTGCGCGACGTCATGTGGGACACGCTCGCCATCTTCTACCGGACGCGCCTCCTCGGCTACTACAAGACGCTCGAGCCGCGCCCGATGCCCGAGAGCCCGCCCGCCGTCACGGCCGTGATCGCCTGCCCCGGCTCGAGCGACATGCTCCGGAGGTGCGTCGAGGCGCTCGCCGCGCAGCGCGCCTCGTATCCGCGGCTCGACGCGATCGTCCTCCCGGACGCCACCACGGGTGAGGCGTGGCCGGAGTGGGTCCGCGAGATCCCGACCGGAAAGGTCCTTCCGTCCGACAAGCGCAACCTCGGCATCCGCGAGGCGCGCGGCGAGATCGTCGCGTTCCTCGACGACGACGCCCGCCCGCTCGAGGGCTGGCTGGAGCACGCGATCCCCTATTTCTCCGACCGGGCGATCGGGGCTGTCGGCGGCCCCGCCGTGACGCCGCCCGAGGACCCCTTCGCCGCGAAGATGTCCGGCCGCGTCTACGCCAGCCCCCTCGTCTCCGCCGGCGCGCGCCGCCGCTACGTCCCGACGCGCGTCACGGACGAGGACGACCTGCCCTCGTGCAACCTTCTCGTCCGCGCCTCGCTCCTGCGCGAAATCGGCGGCTACGACACCGCGCACTGGCCGGGCGAGGACACGATCCTCTGCCTCGAGATCTCGCGCCGCGCGCGCCTCGTCTACGACCCGTGGGTCGCCGCCGCGCACCACCGCCGCCCGCTCTTCGGCCCGCATCTGCGGCAGGTCTCGCGCTACGCGCGCCACCGCGGCTACTTCGCGAAGCGGTTCCCGGAGACCTCCCGCCGCCCCGCCTACTTCGTCCCGTCGCTCCTGCTCCTCGGCACGGTCGGGACCGCGCTCTGCGCGGCGCTCGCGCCGCTCGGCCGCCTCCCCGCCGCGCTCGCCGCGGCGGGAGGCGGCGTCCTCGCGCTCTATCTCGCGCTCGCGCTGCTCTTCTCCTTCTCGACGCGCCTCCGCGTCTGGGCGTGGACCTTCGCCGGCATCGTCGCGACGCACTACGCCTACGGCTGGAACTTCCTGCGCGGCCTTTTCGCCCGCTCGATGCCCGACGGCGTGAAGGCCTTCGACCACCAGGGACAGGACGCGCCTTGAAACGCCAGCGCCAATCGTCTAGAATGCCGCCCCAAACGAACGCACCCCCCTCACGCCCATGAAGAAGAAGCAATCCGCCTACGCCGCCGCCGGCGTCGACATCGACGAGATGGACCGCGGCCTCGCCAGGATCAAGGCCGACGTCAAGAGCACCAAGACGCCCGGCGTCCTCTCCGACATCGGCCGCTTCGGCGGCCTCTTCCGCTCGCCCGGCGCGGGCGAGATTCTCGTCGCCTCCACGGACGGCGTCGGCACGAAGCTCAAGGTCGCCCACATGGCCGGCGTCCACGACACCGTGGGCGAGGACCTCGTGAATCACTGCGTGAACGACATCCTCACGCAGGGCGCCACGCCGCTCTTCTTCCTCGACTACCTCGGAACCGCGAAGCTCGACGCCAAGGTCTTCGCGAAGGTAATCGCCGGCTTCTGCCGCGGGTGCCGCCGCAACGGACTCGCGCTCCTCGGCGGCGAGACCGCCGAGATGCCCGGCCTCTACCCGGCGGACGGCGAGTACGACGTCTGCGGCACGATCGTCGGCAAGGTCTCGCGGAAGAACCTCGTCACGGGCGAGACAATCCGCCCCGGCGATATGCTCGTCGGGCTCCCGTCGACCGGCCTTCAGACGAACGGCTACTCGCTCGCGCGCAAACTCGTCTTCGAGGTCGCGAAGAAGAAACTCTCCGACTTCGTCCCCGGAACGAGGACGACCTTCCAGGACGCCCTCCTCGCCGTCCACGGCTCGTTCCTGAAGCCCGTCCTCGCGGTTCGCAAGGCCGGCGTGAAGATCCACGGCATGGCGCACATCACGGGCGGCGGGCTCGTGGACAACGTTCCGCGCATGCTCCCAAAGGGCGTCGACGCGGTGTTCGACTGCCGGTCGTGGGAGATTCCGCCGATCTTCAAGTTCTTCCAGGAGGTCGGCAAGGTCGACCCCGCGGAGATGTATCGCGTCTTCAACATGGGCATCGGCTACGTCCTCGACGTCCGTCCGCGGGATCTGGCCAGGACCATGGCCGCCCTCGCGAAGGCCAAGGCCGCCCCGATCGTCGTCGGCCAGATCGCGAAGGGAACGGGGAAGACACGGCTGGAGAATCTGGTCTAGTGGTCTGGATGGTCCGATGGTCTGGATGGTCCGACCATCGAGACCATCAAAACCATCGCGACTATCGAGACCATCGCGACTATCACGACCATGAGACGAACCCTCCCCAAGGACTACACGCCCGGCTCGTGGCGCGTGCGCCGCGAGTTCCTGCGCGTGCCGGACGCCTTTCCGCCGCCGCCGTTCAAGGACGCGGAGCCGGCGGGCGATGCCGCGAGCCGCGTGGCAAAGGCGCTGGGCGTGCCCGAGGCGGACCCCGCCGCGCTACGCATCGCCGAGTCGTGGGAGGAGATCGTCGGCCCCGACGTCGCGCGTCGCGCATCGCCGGGCTCAATCGAGAACGGCGAGCTCGTGGTACAGGTGCGCGGGTCGGTCTGGTATGCCGAGCTGAAGCGAACGGCGTCGCGCCTGCTGCTGCCAAAGGTACGGGCGTTTCTCGGCGGCGACCCGGTGAACTGCGCCGTCCGCGCGATCCGCGTCGTCCTGGCGCGGTAGAGACTGCGTTCCGGCGAACGGAAAAAAGAGGACGGGCCGCGGATATCCGCGGCCCGTCCGGAATCGTTGCGCCATAGCGCACGGGAGGCTTGTTAGCCCTCGCCGCCGCCGCCGCTGGAGCCGACGCCCTTGGCCGAATAGACCTTGGCCGAGTCGTTGGTCACGCCACCCATGAACTCGGAGTCGATCAGGTACTTGCTGCGGATGGTCTGCATCGCGCCGCCTTTGCGGACGAGAACGACCTGGATTTTGCCGAACGGCTTGACGTCGGAGTTGAGCTTGCCCGTCCATTTGGTGTCGCCGTCCGCCTTGGCGCTCGTGATGTCGGTGTCCGCGAGCGCGAGGTTGCGGGTCCACATGAACGGAATCGCGTCATCCGCGCTGTCAATGTCGGCGAGGATGCTCCAGATGTTGCCCACATCGTCGGAGGGCGGGTTCTTGAGGTCGTCGACGGAGCTCACGGCACCGACGCCGCCGCCCGCGAAGGACGAGTAGGAGATGCTGTCGAGGTACTCGTTCTCCATCGCCCAGCCGAAGTAGGCGTTGGCGTTGTCGCCACCGTAGTCGGAGGACTTCTTGCTGTTCGGCCAGATCGACGCGCGGCTCATGGCCTCGAGATCGATGTTGGCGGACAGGATGCCCTTGACGATGTTGGCGCCGTTGTTGCCGATCTTGACGCCCTGGGCCTTGTTCATCGCGCTCTGGATGGCGGGGAACATGAGGGTCGCCAGAATGCCGATGATGGCAATGACGATCAGAAGCTCGATCAGCGTGAACGCCGAGAGTTTGTTGGTCTTTTTCATGTTGTTGTTTCGGGTTTGGTTGTTTTCGGGTTCGGGAGCGCCTCCGCAGGACGGAGTGGCTCCGAACGCGCATTAGTGTGGCACAATCCCCCCCGTCCGTCAACGGAAAAATGATTCCGCTTCCGCGGGCGGGGCAAACCGCCGTTCCGGCGGCCGCTAAAGTGTGGTTTCGACGGAAACCGTCCAGGCGAAGAGGCCCGCCTTGGGGTGCGCGTCGCGGAAGGCGCGGAGCGCTTGGATGGCGCGCGCCGCGAGGGCGTCGTCCACCACGGCGATCGTGACCGCGTTGTAGCCGGGCCACACGTGGTCGTCCTC
Organism: uncultured bacterium; assembly: GCA_902761575.1. GTDB lineage: Bacteria > Verrucomicrobiota > Kiritimatiellia > RFP12 > UBA3636 > UBA3636. The sequence continues at coordinate 4,470 of CACWKU010000082.1, read as the reverse complement.
CCGCGCGCCGGTGCGCGGCCCCCGCCCCGCCGCGCGGGGAATCCGGGTCCAGAACTCGATTCCGAGCTTCGCGAGCAGCGCCCGGATGTCGGTGTCGACGGCGACGTCGTTGGCTATGGAAAGCTGCTTCATGTCGTTTCTCCCTTCGTGCGCCGGCGTTCGGCGATGTAGTAGAGGGTCGGGACGAGGACGAGGGAGACGACGGAGGCGAGGGCGAGGCCGCCCACGACGACGAGCCCGAGCGGGCGCCAGGTCGCGGAGCCGTCGCCGTGGCTCGTCGCCATCGGCATCATGCCGAGCACCGTGGTGCAGGTGGTGATCATCACCGGGCGCAGGCGCTGGCGGCCGCCCTCGACGATGGCCTCGCGCAGCGCCCGGCCGCGCGCCCGCAGGAGGTTCACGTAGTCCACGAGGACGATGGAGTTGTTCACGACGACGCCCACCAGCAGCACCATGCCGATGTAGGCCGACATCGAGAGCGGCGTCCCCGTGAGGTGCAGCACCGCCACGACGCCCGAGAAGGCGAACGGCACGCTGAACATGATGAGCAGCGGATGCAGCAGCGACTCGAACTGCGCCGCCATCACCATGTAGACGAGCACGATGCCGAGCAGGATCATCATCGTGAGCGCCTTCTCGCTCTTCTCCTGCTCCTCGATCATGCCGCCGTATTCCACGGAGACGCCGTTCGGCAGCACGATCTGCTCCGCGACGCGCCGGCGCACGTCCGCCATCACGTCGCCCTCGGGGCGGGCGTCGGTGGCGTCGAACTCGACGCTGACGACGCGCTGCTGGTTCTTGCGCGTGATGGTGACGGGCCCGGAGCCCTCGACGACCTGCGCGATGGCGTCGAGCCGCACGCGCCCGCCGCCGGGCAGCGGCAGCTCCGTGCGCCGGATGTCCTCGATCGATGCGCGGTCGGGCGCGGCGAGGCGCAGCGTGATGTCGTATTCGTCCTCGCCCTCGCGGTACTGCGAGGCGTCGTCGCCCTGGAAGAGCGCGGAGACGGTCTCCGTGATCTCCTGCATCGTGAGCCCCATCGCGGAGGCCTTGGCGCGGTCGATCGCGATCGAGAGCTCGGGCTTGCCCATGTCCTGCGAGACGCGCACGTCGCGCGAGCCGGGCGTCTCCTGCGCGATCCGCTTGATGCGCTCGGCGATGGCGGTCGTCTCGTCGAGGTCCCAGCCGTAGACCTCGACGAGCAGGTTCGCGCCGCCGCCCATCAGGATGCGGTTGAGGAAGTTGCCGGAGTTGGAGAAGACCTTGACGATCTCCGGCCACTGCGAGACCTCGCGAGTGATCTCGTCGCCGTATTCGTCGGCGGTCCTGTCGCGGTACTTCGCGTCGACGAGCCGCAGCCGGATCGTGCCGGCGTGCGAGCCGCCGCCGCCGCCGAACCCGCCCGAGCCGCCGGCGCGGAGCATCTCGGAGACGATCTTGTCGTCGCCGCACACGCGGTGGACGACCTCGAGGATGCGGCGGCCGGTCTCGGCCGTGATCTCGTAGCGCGTGCTGAGCGGGAGCTGGTAGCTGATCGAGAGCTGGCCGGTGTCCTCCTTGCCCATGAACTCGCTGCCGAGCGAGCGGAAGCCCCAGACCGTGAGCGCGACGACGCCGACGGCGGCGAGCACGACGAGCCAGCGCGCGTGCAGCGCGCCGGAGAGCAGCCGCGCGTAGCCGCGCTCGAGCGCGGCGAGGCGCCCCTCGCTCCAGGCGTAGAAGCGCGCGTAGGCGCCGCGGCCCGCCGGCGGCGGGCGCAGCAGCTTCGAGGCGAGCATCGGCGTGAGGAGGAGCGAGCAGACGACCGACGCGACGAGCGTCGCCGTCACGATGCCGCCGAGCTGCCCGAGCATGATGCCCGTCACGCCGTCCACGAAGACGAGCGGCACGAACACGACGATCGTCGTCAGGGTCGAGGCGAGGATCGCCGTGCCGACCTCGTCCGCGCCGAACATCGCGGCCTCGCGCCGGCCGGCGCCGCGCGAGACGTGCGAGATGACGTTCTCGAGCACCACGACCGCGTTGTCGACGACCATGCCGACCGCGAGCGCGAGCGCCGAGAGGCTCATCAGGTTGATCGTCCAGCCCTTGAGGAACATGAACACCGACGCGATGATGAGCGAGAAGGGGATCGTGAGCGCGATGACGAGCGAGGTGCGCGCCGAGCGCAGGAAGAAGAGCGTCACCAGGACGACGAAGAGGCCGCCCCACAGCACGGTCTTCCCGACCGAGCGGATCGACTTGCCGATCATGTCGCTCGTGTCGAACACGAGGTCGATCGAGTAGTCCGCCGGGAGGTTCTGCTTGATCTCCTCGAGCTTGTCCATCACGCGGCGGGCGACGGCCATCGTGTTCTCGCCCGAGCGCTTCTGCACGTCGACCATCATGCCGGCGCGGCCCATGCGCTCCACGACGCGCGTCTCCTCCGCGAAGCCGTCCTCCACGCGCGCCACGTCGGAGACGCGCACGACCTTGTCGCCGTCGCGCTTCACCACGACGAGACCGACCTCCTCCGGCGTCGCGAACTCGCCCGGCACGCGGATCGTGTAGTCGACCGTGCCGATCTTCACGTTGCCCGCCGGCTCCGTCTGGTTGTCCGCGTCGATCGCCGCCGCGATCGCGGCGACCGAGAGGCCGTGGGCCGAGAGCTTCGCGGGATCGAGGTGGACGTTGATCTGGCGCTCCAGGCCGCCGAACGCCTCCGCCGTGCCGACGCCGGGGACGCGCTTGAGGACGTCGACGATGTCGTCGTTCACCGTGTCCTCGAGCTTCTCGATGTTCTCGGTCGCGGTGACGGAGAAGCCGAGGATCGGCATGTTGGCGGTGTTGAACTTGAACATCACCGGGTCGTCGGCGTCGTCCGGCAGGCGGCGCTTGGCGCGCTCCAGCAGGTCGCGCATGTCGTTCGCGGCCTCCCCCAGCTCCGTGCCCCACTTGAACTTGCACGTGACGCGCGAGACGCCCTCGCTCGTGGTGGAGGTGATCTCGTCGAGGTCCGTGACGGAGCCGAGCGCGCTCTCGATGACGCGGGTGATCTGCTGCTCGACGTCCTCGGTCGAGGCGCCGTCCCAGCGCGTGAAGACGGAGATCGACGGGCTCTCGATCTCGGGCATCATGTCGATCGCGAGGCGCTGCCACGCGATGACGCCGAGGAGGAACACCGCGACGAACGCCATGAGCGTCGCCACGGGCCGTTTGACGCCGGTCTCGGAAAGCTTCATGGCGGGCTACTCCACGACGCGGACCGCGGCGCCGTCGGCGAGGCGGTGGAGGCCGTCGACGACGATCTCGTCGCCCTCGGAAAGGCCGGAGACGATCTCCACGACGTCGTCGTGGCGGAGGCCGACCGTAACATCGGCGAGGACCGCTTTGCCGCCTGCGACCTTGTAGACGCAGCGGCGGTCGCGGATGCGGAGCACCGCCTCGAACGGGACGACGAGCACGTCCGCGCGCTCGTCGAGCGCGAAGGCGCCGGTGGCATACATCCCGGGGCGGAACTTGCCGTCGGGGTTCGGGAGGAGCGCGCGGACCGTCACGGTTCGCGTGGCGGGGTCCGCCGCGGGATAGGCCTCGTCGACGACGAGGTCGGCGGGATCGTCCGGATAGGCGTCCACCGTCACGCGGACCTTCGTCTCGCCGGGCCTGAGGAGCGGCAGCGCCGTCGTCGGCACCTCGAAGAGCGCGCGCAGCGGATCGGTCGCGACGACCGTGTAGATCTCGCTCGCGGCGGTGACCATCGCGCCGGGATGGAGGCGCTTGGCGGCGACGACGCCGTCCATCGGCGCGCGCACGACGCACTCCTCCAGGTCCAGCTCCGCCTTCGCGAGTCCTCCCTCGGCCTGGGCGAGGGAGGCGGCGGTGCGGTCGCGCGCGAAGCGGGCGACATCGAACTCCTGCTCCGTGGAGACCTTCGCCGCGCGGAGCTTCTCCGTGCGGGCGAACTCGCTCGCGGCGTCCTCCGCGAGCGCGCGGGCCGCCTCGGCGGCGGCCTTGGCGGAGTCGCGGGCGATGCGGTACTCGCGGTCGTCGAGGCGGGCGACGGCGTCGCCCTTCCGCACGCGCGTGCCCTCCTCGACGGGCGTGCCGTCGTCGAGCGCGGTCGAGGCGAGGCGCCCCGGGACCTTCGCGCAGAGCGAGACCTCGGCGGGCGTGGCGAGCGAGCCGGTCTTGACGAGCGTCTGCGCGATCGTGCGGCGCTCGGGTCGTGCCGTCCGGACGGCGAAGACCTTCGCCGCCGACGGCTCCTGCGCGGCGGCGCCCGCCGCGACGAGCGCCGCGGCCAGCGCTGGAAGGAGTGAATGTCCGTTCATGCGGCGGAGGATACCAAAAATCCGGGTGCGTTGCCAACCGGAATTCTTGCACCGCGGAACAAAAAGGACGGGGCCGCCCGATCGCGCGGATCGGACGGCCCCGGAAGAAAACCTTGGCGGCGCGCTACTCTCCCGCGGCCGATTGCCGCAGTACCCTCGC
>CACWKU010000081.1 GCA_902761575.1 uncultured bacterium | reverse complement strand
GCCAGCCAGCGGGGCGGGGGGCGGGGCGCGACGCCGCGGGCGGGGGCGGCGTAGAGGACCTTGAGGCGGAGCAGGTCGTCGACGACCGTCTCCGCGAACTCGCGCGGATCGAGGCCGTTGGCGGGGTTGAGCACGTCGAGCGAGGCGGCGGGAAGGACGGAGTCGGCGGATCGGCGCGGGCGGAGGGAGGTGCGGACCGAGGCGGGGGCGTTCGTGCCGTCGGGGTCCGCGAGGGCGCGGACGGCGACGCGGAAGTCGGGGCCGCGGAAGGAGACGGCCGGGACGAGCTCCGGCGTGGCGCGGCGGGCGCCGAGCTGGCCCTCGAGGGCGGTGCGGAGGTCGTCGACGAAGCCGAGCAGCACGACGCGGTCGGGGTAGGGGAGGAGGTCGCCGGAGACGATGGTGGTCCGGTCGGCGTTGGCCGTCTCGGCGGCGCCGGAGCCGACGGCCCGGCGGAGCCGCTCGATCCGCGCGCGGATCTCCGCGGCGTCCGGCGCGGCGGGCGCCTCCTCCGCGCGGAGCGGCGCGGCGGCGGCGATCAGGGCGAGGACGGCGAAGGCGGAGGTCTTCATGTCGGCACGGGCCCCAGTATACCACAGGCGCGTCCGCGGCGCCACCGCCCCCTCCGGATTTGCGCGGCGCGGCGGGGTCTGCTAGAATTCGCCGCCGCCATGAGCGCCACGCCCGCCACCGAAACCCGCTTCCTCCGGCTCGACCTGCCGGACGGGGGGCTCCGCCTCGAGAAGGGCGGCGTCCTCCGCCAGGTGGACGTCGCCTACGAGACGTGCGGCGAGCTCTCGCCCGAGCGCGACAACGTCGTGTTCGTCTGCCACGCGCTCACGGGCGACGCCCATGTCGCCGGCCGCCACGAGGGCGACGACCGCGACACCGGCTGGTGGGCCGGCATGGCCTGCCCCGGCGGCGGCATCGACACCGACCGCTTCTTCGTCGTCTGCGCCAACATCCTCGGCGGCTGCATGGGCACGACCGGCCCCTCGTCGATCGACCCGGAGACCGGCGCGCCCTACGGCTCGCGCTTCCCGGAGATCACCGTCGCGGACATCGTCGACGTGCACCGCATGCTCCTGCGCCAGCTCGGCTTCGAGCGCATCTACGCCGTCGTCGGCGGCTCGTTCGGCGGCATGCAGGCGCTCGAGATGGCGCGCCGACACCCGGACTTCGTCGACAAGGCCGTCTGCATCGCGACCGGCGCCTCGCTCTCCACGCAGGCGCTCGCGTTCGACGTCGTCGGCCGCAACGCGATCGAGCAGGACCCGGCCTTCAACGGCGGCGACTTCTACGGCGGCCCGCGCCCCGACGCCGGCCTCGCGCAGGCGCGCGAGCTGGCGCACATCACCTACCTCTCCGGCGAGATGATGAAGAAGAAGTTCGGGCGCCGCCGCCGCGAGCTCGCGGCCGCGGAGCGCGCCGCGTCCGCCGCCGGCGACGCGAAGGCGCCGGGGCCCGTCCACTCGATCTTCGAGGTGGAGTCCTACCTCCGCCACCAGGGGCACAAGTTCATCGGGCGCTTCGACGCCAACTCCTACCTGCGCATCAGCGGCGCGATGGACGAGTTCGACCTCGCGGCCGGGCGCGGCTCGCTCGCCGAGGCGCTCGATCCGGTGAAGGCGAAGGTGCTCGTCGTCGCGCTCAACGGCGACTGGCTCTTCCTGCCGCGCCAGTCCGAGTCGATCGTCCGCGCGCTCGCGACCGCGCGCAAGGACGTCTCCTACTTCTGCCTCGACGCGCCGTCCGGCCACGACTCGTTCCTCATCCACATCGAGGAGCTCTCCCGCGTCGTGGCGGGGTTCCTCACGCGCCTGCCGGTGCGCCCGCCCGCGGACATCGACGCCGACCACCGCCGCGACTACGACGCGCTCGTGGGGCTCGTCCCGCAGAGCGCGCGCACGGTGCTGGACATCGCGTGCGGCGACGGGACGCTGCTCAACTACTTCGCCGAGAGCCGCCCGTGGGCGGACTGCACCGGGATCGACGTCTCGGTCGAGAGCGGCGCGAAGACGCTCGCGGCGGGGCACAACGTCATCCGCGCGGACGTGGACGGCGGCCTCGCGCGCATCCCGGACGACTCGTTCGACTGCGCGATCCTCTCCGAGTCGCTGCAGGTGATGCGGCGCCCGGACCGCGTCCTCTCGGAGCTGCTGCGCATCGCGCCGGTGGGGCTCGTCTCGTTCCCGAACTTCGGGATGTGGAAGATCCCGGCGGAGTTGGTCTTCCGCGGGCGGATGCCGGTCACGAAGCGCCTGCCCTGGCAGTGGTACGACACGCCGAACATCCACCTGTGCACCGTGAAGGACTTCCTCGACCTCTGCCGCGCCAAGGGGATCAGGGTCGACAAGGTCGTCTACTTCTCGACGCTGCTCTCCTCGCGCATCCTCCGCGCCCTCGGAGCCCGCAGCCTCGGCACCTCGCGCGTGCTCGTCAAGATCCGGCGGTAGCGCCGGGCCTCGCGTCGGCGACGCCGCAGAGGCGGCGGTAGGGCTCGTTGGAGCGGAGCAGCTCCTCGTGCGTCCCGGCGCCGACGATCTCGCCGCGGTCGAGCACGACGATCCGGTCCGCGTCGCGCACGGTCGAGAGCCGGTGCGCGATGACGATGCTCGTCCGCCCGCGCAGCAGCCGCGCCATCGCCTCCTGGATGCGAAGCTCGGTGCGCGTGTCGACGCTCGACGTGGCCTCGTCGAGGACGAGGATGCGCGGGTCGGCGAGCGCGGCGCGCGCGATCGAGAGCAGCTGGCACTGGCCCTGCGAGAGCGCGGTGTCGGTCTGGTCGATCGGCGTGTCGTAGCCCCGCGGCAGGCGCCGGACGAAGCCGTCCGCGCCCGCGAGGCGGGCCGCCGCCTCGATTTGCTCGCGCGTCGCCCCCTCGCAGCCGAAGGCGATGTTCTCCGCGATCGTCCCGCCGAAGAGCCGCACGTCCTGCAGGACGATCGCGATCGTCCGGCGCAGGTCCGGCTTCGGGATGTCGCGGATGTCGACGCCGTCGAGCAGGATGCGCCCCTCCTGCGGGTCGTAGAAGCGCGCGAGGAGGCTGATGAGCGTCGTCTTGCCCGAGCCCGTCTCGCCGACGATCGCGACGCGCGCGCCGGCGGGGATGTCGAGCGAGAAGCCGCGGATGACGTCGGGGCCCTCGCCGTAGCGGAACCGGACGTTCTCGAAGCGGATCGCGCCGCGCACGGCGGCGGGGTCGAGCGGCGCGCGCCCGGCGTCGTCCTCGGGCGGCTCGTCCATCGTCCGGAACACGCGCTCCGCGCCGGCGATCGCGCTCTGGATCTGCGTGAACTGCGAGGCGAGCTCGTTCACGGGGCGGCCGAACTGGCGCGCGTAGAGCAGGAACGCGATCACGAGGCCGACGTCCGCGCGGCCGAGCAGCACGAGCCAGCCGCCGGCGGCGGCGACGAGCAGGTAGCCGAGGTTGCCGACGGCGTTCATCACGGGGCCCATCGCGCCGCCGACGACGTCCGCGCGCAGCGCGAGGGCGCGGACGCGGTCGGAGAGGCGCGCGAAGGCGTCCTCGGCGGCGGGCTCGCGGCAGAAGGCCTGGACGGTGTGCTGGCCGGAGATCATCTCCTCGGCCATCGCGTTGATCTCGCCGATCGCCGCCTGGCGCGCGCGGTAGAGCCGGCGCGAGATCCGGGCGATGGCCCGGCCCGCGGCGAAGGCGAGCGGGACGGTCGCGCACGAGACGAGCGCGAGGCGCCAGTTGAGCCACAGCATGAACGCGAAGGTCATCGCGAGCGAGAGGCACGAGGCGATGAACTGCAGGATGCCCTGCCCGAGCGTCTCGCCCGCCGACGCGGTGTCGTTGGCGAGGCGGCTCATGAACTCGCCGTGGCGCGTCCCGTCGTGGCGCGCGACCGGCAGCCGCACGACCGCGGCGAAGAGCGCGCGGCGCATGTCCTTTACGCTCCCGACGGAGAGCCGCACCGTCGCGACGCCGTTGAGCGCCTGCGCCGCCGCGCCGAGCGCCGAGGCCGCGAGCCCGCCGAGGAGCAGCGCCGCGAGGCGGCCCCACGGGACGGCCCCGCCCGAGTCGACGATGACGTTCGTCGCCTGGCCGAGGATCCACGGCCAGGCGAGACCCGCCGCCGTCACGACGATCTGCGCGGGCAGGAGCCACGCGACGCGCCGCCCGCGCCCGCGCAGCAGCCCCAGCAGCCGCGCGAGCGTCCGCATCGGCGCGTCGGCGCGCTGCGGCGTCTCGTGCAGGTCGCGGTGGTGCGGGGGCGGCATCGCGCGAAGGGCCTAGTTGGAGAGCGAGTGGATCGGGGCGGGGATGTGGCCGCCGTGGCGGACGAATCCCGCGCTGCCCTCGGGGCAGGCCGGGGCGACGACGGTCCCGTAGCCGAAGAGCCCGCCGAAGTCGACGAACTCGCCCGGGCCGGCGCCCGGGACCGGGATGACGCGCACGCCCGTCGTCTTGCGGTTCGTGACGCCGATCGCGGCCTCGTCGAGGTAGAGCCCCGCGATCGTCTCCGCGGGCGTGTCGCCCGGGACGAGGATCATGTCCAGCCCGACGGAGCAGACGCTCGTCATCGCCTCGAGCTTCTCGAGCGTGAGCGTCCCGGCCGTGACGGCCTCGCTCATCGCGTGGTCCTCCATCACGGGGATGAACGCGCCGGAGAGGCCGCCCACGGACGACGACGCGAACGAGCCGCCCTTCTTCACGGCGTCGTTGAGCATCATCACCGCGGCCGTGGTGCCGGGCGCGCCGAGTCGGCCGATGCCCATCGTCTGGTAGATCTCGCCCACGCTGTCGCCGACCTTCGAGGTCGGGGCGAGCGCGAGGTCGACGACGCCGAACGGCACGCCGAGCGCGCGCGCGACCTCGTGCCCGACGAGCTCGCCGACGCGCGTCACGCGGTAGCTCGTGTGCTTGACCTCCTCGGCGATCTCGTCGAGCGTCGCGCCGGGGTTGCGCGCGAGGAGGCGGTCGAGAGCGCGCTTCACGACGCCGGGGCCGCTGACGCCGACGTCGATCACGACGTCCGGCTCGCCGGCGCCCAGCTCCGCGCCCGCCATGAACGGGTTGTCCTCGGGCTGGTTCGCGAAGACGACGAGCTTCGCGGCGCCGAAGCCCCTGTTCGCCTTCGTCGCCTCGGCGAGCGCGAGGCACTTCTCCGCCACGAGCGCCGCCGCGCCGACGTTGATGCCGGCCTTGGTGGAGCCGATGTTGATCGACGAGCACACGTGGCCCGTCGCGGCGAGCGCCTCGGGGATCGAGTCGATCAGCGTCCGCTCGCCGGGCGTCATGCCCTTGTGGACGAGCGCCGAGAAACCGCCGACGAGGTCGATGCCGACCTCCTGCACGGCCTCGTCGAGCGCCTTCGCGAGGGCGACCGCGGCGTCGCGGTTCCCGGCGTGGCGCTCGAGGAGGATCGAGGCGGGCGTGATGGCGAGGCGCTTGTTGACGATCTGGACGCCGTAGCGCGCGGCGACGGCGTTCGCGGTCGGGACGAGGCGCCCGGCGGCGCGGCGGATGCGGTCGCGGACGGCGTCGCACATCCGGGCGGGATCCTCGGACGCGCAGGCGTTGAGGTTCACGCCGATCGTAACCGTGCGCACGTCGAGGTTCTCCTCGCCGATCATGCGCAGCGTGGCGGACAGGTCGGAGGTTTCAAGCATGGCTCTTCTTCGCTTTCTTCAAAGTTGGTTTGACCGCCGCCGCCCGGTGCCGGCGATTGCTCGCGGCGGACTTTGGCGCGCAGGAACGAGTCGCCGCGAATCGGTCGCGGGAGCCCCGCTCGCCGACGAGATCGAGGACCGTCTGCTCGGGGACGATCTCATAGCCGGCGTGGTCCGAAAGGCAGCGTTCGACGATTTCGGAGACGAGCCGGTCGATGGTGGCTCTGTCGCTGCGTCGCCAGGCGGCCTCGAGGTCCGTCGCTTCGTCGGCGTGGACGGCGTTGGCGGGCGGGATGCGGAGCCCCGCGAGATTCTTGGCCTGGTAGCGGATGCTGCCGCCGCGCAATTCGGAGGACTCGCCTCGGATCTGGTCTTCTGCGAACGTGCCGGCGAGGATGGCCGCGAGAACCGGAAGATGCCATCCGTCGGAAACGATCCAGTAGAGGTTGTGGTGCGGATACCAAAGGCCGCGCTCGTCGAGGCCGACGATGCCGCCGGTCTGGATGTCGGGCAGAAGGAGCTTCGGAGCGCGTCGCAGGGCGGGGTGGACGACGTCGAGCGTCCGATACCAGGCCTGGGGATTCGCCTTGGCGACGTAGCGTCTGCGAAGCCGCGCTTCGTGGGCGTGAAGGTAGGCGGAGAGACCGGGGAAGGAGGAGAGGTCGGCAAGCCGGCCGGATCCGTCGGGATCCAGCGGCGAGAGCAGCCGGCGTCCGGTCCAGCCGGCTCCCGCGCGGACGTCGTCGCCGGTGACGAGCGGAATCTGGAAGGCCGCCTCGATGTCGGAACGCCGCGATGGAAGGACGAACACGTCGTCGGCGCCGGTGGCGACGCCGATGCCGAAGCGGGTTCCGGAAGCGGAGCTTTCAAGCGACGGGAGGCGCGTTCGGAGGAGCTTCCGCCTGGCGAACGCCAGGGCGTCCGTCGTCGCCCAGGCGTCTTCGCCGGAATACCAGGCGGGAAAGGCGGCCAGGCCTTCCGGATGCGGGGGGAGGGATCGGGGCAGCGAAGCGGCGTCCGCCCGGTCGAACGCCCCGGCCAGCGTCGGTTCGCCGCGCCGCCGGTCGATGACGAAGATTGCCGGGTAGGCGGCGATGTCCGGCCCGAAGACCGGCGCGTGCTCCAGGTTGAGATAGGCGACCACGTGGTAGCGAGCCGCCACGAGCGCGCGCAGGCGCGAACCGTATTCGCTTTTCGTGAAACGGTTCGAGCAGATGAAGGAGAAGACTCCTCCCGGGGCGAGAAGGGAGAGCCCGCGCTCGAAGAACGGGACGCAAAGGTCGCATCGGCCGCGGAACGTGGGATAGCGGTCGCGGTAGAATGCCGCGTCCTCGTCCGCGATGGCGTCGAACCGGACGTAGGGCGGATTGCCCACGACGGCGTCGAAGTCCGGGTCGAGCGTGGCGCGGAGGAAGTCCCCGGGCCGCAGCCAGCGGTCGAGCAGCGCGGATGCCCGTGCGGGGGGGCACCCCGCCGCGGAGAGACGCGCGGCCACGCGTTCGCGGAGGAGGCGGAGGGAGGCGGGATTCGTCTCGCAGGCGACGAGGAAGCGATCGATCGCGGGGTCGTCCCAGCGGGGGCGCCGCGGAGTGGACAGGGCGCGTTCGAGCAGGGGAAGGACGAACGCGCCCTCCCCGGCGCCGGGTTCGAGAACGCGGTCCGCGAACGAAAGCCGGCGTCCGAGCCGCGCCTCGACGAAATCGAGCATGAACGCCGCGACGAACGCCGGCGTGTAGATTTCGGCGTTCGGGTCCGCGGCGGTCCGCTTCGATTGTCCGTCAGTCTTCGGCATGCGCGGCGAGGTGGGCGAAGAAGGATTTGCAGAACCGGAGGAATCCGAGCGAGGCGAACGGCTCCGAATAGTCGGCGGCGCCGGTTTTCGGGGGACGTCTGGAGAGGATGAGCGACGTGCAGGAATAGTCCCGCTCCAGGACCATCGATTCGAGAAGAATGCGGTATCGGTCCTGCACGGAGGTCTCCTCGAACTTTCCGAAGGGCGGGAACGGGCTGGCGGAGAGCGTCCCCTTGCGGGCCGAGTCCTCGCAGTCCTCCAGAAGGAAGAAGTATCCGAGCCAGGGCTGTGCGCCGGGGCCGAACGCGTTCTCGCGGTAGGCCACCCAGAAGTCGCGGGCGAGCCCGAGGCTCTCCTCGGCGCGGTTGTTGAAGTTGTTCTTGAAGCTGCCGGCCTGCGACTTGAGCTCGACCGCGGCGACGACGCGCCCCTTGCGGGAAACGACCAGGTCCCAGCGTTTCTGGGGCCGGTAGAATCCGGGAAGGTAGAGCGCGGGGCGGAAGGCGACCTCGCCGGACTCGTATCCGGCGCCCCAGGCGATTTCCTGGAGGATGTTGCCGAACGCGTCGAGCTGGCCGCCGCCGGTCACCTCGGAGCGCGAGCCGACGTCACGGACGCCGCGGCGCTGCTGGCGGCTCGCCTGCGAGACGCGCCCGTGCCAGTATTCGTCTACGGCGTGCCGGACCTTCGCCGGAAAGAGCGACGCGGAGATGGGAAAGGCCGTGTTCATGACGGAGTGGAGGGGGGCGAGTTGCGCGAGACGGCGGAGCCGTCCCCGAGGAGCGTGCGGATCGGGCCGACCTCGTTGGTGGCGCGGAAGATGTTCTCGTGCAGGAGGCTCGTCGAGAGGCCGAGGGGGGCGAGCTCGGCGTCGAGCGCGGCGCGGAGGGCCGCGAGGTCGGCGGCGGGCGGGATCGTGACGACGCCGATCGTGAGCGTGCGGACGGGGTCGGAGAGGTCGTGGCGCCAGTCCTCGACGTTCGCGCCGTGCGCGGCGAAGACCTTCGCGATGCGGTGGATGCGGCCGGGCGAGTCGGGGCCGGTGACGGAGACGACGTAGCGCTCGCCGGCGGCGTGCGGGGCGGAGGTCCGCTCGATGCGCATCGCGACGTGCGAGGCGGGCGCGGCGCACGCGCGGACGTCGACGCAGGCGTCCTTCTCGGGCAGGGCGGCGCGGACGGCGGCCGCGAGCGCGGCGGGGTCGGCGGGCTCCTCGAACTCGGCGATGGCGGAGAGCGTGAAGATGCCGCCGACGACCGTCTGGCGCAGGTCGGTGAAGTTGGCTCCGAGCGCGTAGAGCGCGCCGGTGACGTCGCGCAGGATCCCGACGCGGTCGGGGAGGGCGGTGGTGACGAGGAAGCGGGCGTTGTCGTTCATGCGCGCGGATGATACCACACTCGCGCCCGCGTTGCACGTGCGGTGCGGTTGGGGTAGAATTGCGCGCCATGCCGGACGACCCCGCCACGAGAGACCCCGCCACGGCGCCGCGGAAGCCGACGCTCGCGCGGCTCTTCTGGGAGTATCTCCGGATTGCGGCGTTCGTCGTGGGCGGCGGCTACGCGATCATCGCCGTGGCGGACGAGACCTTCGGTCGCCGGCTGCGCTGGCTGCGCGAGGGCGAGCTCGTCGACCGGCTCCCCGTCTTCCAGATGATCCCCGGGCTCATCGCCGGGAACAGCGCGATCTACGTCGGGCTCAAGCTCTTCGGCCTCGCGGGCGCCGCGACGGCGCTCGCCGCCGTGGCGCTGCCGTCCTTCTGCATCATCCTCGCCGTCGCGCACGGGTACGCGTGGCTCCCGATGGGCTCGCCCGTCCTGCAGGGGGCCTTCCTCGGGCTGCGCAGCGCCCTCACGGGCGTCGTGGCGGCGACGCTCGTCGCGTCGTGGCGCCGCACGATGCGCGGCGCCTACGCCTGGGTCGCGCTCGCGCTCGGCGTCGCGGCGATGGAGGGCTTCGGCGCGAACCCGGCGCACGTGCTCGTCGCGGGCATGCTCTTCGGCATCGCGTGGACGTGCGCCCGCGCGGCGCGCGGGCGCCTGCCGCCGCCGGCGGAGGACGCCGCGGCAGCCGAGGGCGCGGTCTTCGCGGAGCGGCCCGTCCGGCGCGGACTGCTCCTCGCGGCGCTCGCCTGCGCGGCCGTGGCGGCGTGCGCGCCGGCGGTCTTCGCGACGTTCGCGAAGTTCGGCCTGCTCTGCTTCGGCGGCGGCAACGTGCTCGTGCCGGTCTACATCCGCGAGTTCGTCGGCCCCGGCGCGCCGCACCTGCAGCTGCCGCCGGAGGACTTCGGCAACCTGCTCGCGATCACGCAGATGACGCCGGGGCCGATCAGCGTGAACGCGGCGACGTTCTTCGGCTACCGGATGGAGGGCGCGCTCGGCTCGTTCGTCGCGACGGCGGGGCTGCTCGCGCCGTCGCTCCTCCTCCTCACGCTCGCGCTGCGCTCGCTCGCGAAATGGCGGCGCAACCCGGTCGTGCGCGGCCTGCTCTGGGGCGTCGCGCCGGCGACGGTCGCGCTGATGGTCGTCGCGACGCTCGTCTTCGCGCGGATGTCGGTCTTCGACGGCGCCGTGTCGCTCCGGATCCGTCCGCTCGCGCTCCTGCTCGCGGTCGGCGCGGGCTGGGCGCTCCACGCCCGCCGCGCGCACGTCACGACGCTCATCGTCGTCTGCGCCGCCGTCGGCGCGCTCCTCCCGCGCGCCATCGCGTGGCTTCTCCGGTTTTCGCCGAATCCTTGACTCTCGGCCGCGTTTCGGCTATCATCCGCCGCCGTCGTTCCGCTGGCGCGAAACGGATCCCGAGGGGAGCCTCGCGCCGCACTTCCAACCGAGGATACACCATGCCCTACACCGCATCCGATCTCCGCAAGGGTCTCAAGCTCCGCTACGAGGGCCAGCCCTACACCATCACCGAGTATTCCTTCACGAAGCCCGGCAAGGGCCAGTCGATCTACACGTGCCGCCTCAAGCACATGCTCACCGGCAACACGTTCGTGAAGAACTTCCGCGAGATCGACACGTTCGACGAGCTCGACCTCGAGGAGAAGACCGTCAACTTCTCGTACGAGGACGGCGACCAGTTCGTCTTCCTCGACGCGGACAGCGAGCAGATCAACGTCCCGGCCGACATCCTCGGCGACAAGAAGTACTTCCTCGAGGACGACCTCGAGTGCAAGATCCTCTTCCTCGACGGCAGCCCCGTCGAGGTCACGTTCCCGACGTTCGTCGAGCGCAAGATCGAGTGGTGCGACGCCGGCGCCAAGGGCAACACCGCCGCTGGCAAGGTCATGAAGAACTGCCGCGTCGCCGGCGGCTACGAGCTGAAGTGCCCGATCTTCGTGAACGAGGGCGACTGGATCCGCATCGACACGCGGACCGGCGAGTACGCCGACCGCATCATGGGGCGCAAGTAGTCCCCATGCGCGGGCCGGGCGCCGTCTTCCCGGCATGGCTCCGGGCGATCGGGGCGGCGGCGTTCGCGCCGGCCGTCGCGGTCGCCCTCGCGCTCCTGGGCGCGCCGCTTCCGGCGCGCGCCCTCGGGCCGCACGAGGTCGCGCTGCTCGTGAACGAGGCCGCGCCCGGCTCGGCGGAGCTCGCCGCGGCCTGGGCGCGGCTCCGCGGCGTCCCCGCGGCGAACGTCGTTCGCGTCTCCGTCCCGCCCGGGACGAACGGCGCGCCGCCCGTCGCGATCACGAAGGAGGACTTCGTCTCGCGCGTCTGGGAGCCCGCCCGCGCGCAGCTCGCGGCGGCGGGCGTCGCGCCGCACATCCTCGCGTGGGTCTACTCGAGCGGCTTCCCCGCGCGCGTCTCGGACACGCCCGCGACGCTCGCCCGCGCCGGCACGTCCGACCTCTCGATCGCGGGCGCGACGTTCCTGCGCGCGCGCTGGCCGGAGGACGCCGCCGCCTCTGTGGAGCGCGCGGGCTATGTCTCCCCGCTCTTCGCCGGCCCCGCCGGCGCGGGCGGCGCCGTGCGCCCCTCCGAGGCTCTCGACCAGTCGCGCAACGCGCTCTTCGACGCGATGCCGCTCCCGGCCGCGATGCTCGCCTGGACCGGCCCGCGGGGGCAGACCCCGGAGCAGGCGCTCGCCGCGCTCGAGCGCGCCGCCGCGGCGGACGCGACGTCCCCGGCGGGCGCGTTCTTCATACGGCTCCGCCCCGGCGATCCTCGATCCGACGCGCGCGAATGGGAGTTCGCCGAGGCCGCCGAGGCTCTCCGCGCGCGCGGAGCCGCCGTCGAGGTCTCGACGAACGCGCCCGCCGAGGCGCTCGGACCGCTCGACGGATACCTTGACGGCGCGCGATCCGTCGACCCGCTGCCCGCGCTCGCGCCCGGCGCGTTCGCGGACCACTTCACGAGCTTCGCCGCCGCGTTCGACCAGCCCACGCAGATGAAGGCGACCGCGTGGATCGGCGCCGGCGCGGCGTTCACGGCGGGAACCGTCGCGGAGCCGTACGCGCGCTGGGAGAAGTTCCCGGCCGCCGCGATCTTCGCGCGCCGGCTCGACGGCCTCTGCGCCCTCGAGGCGCTCTACGCCTCGGTGCGCAGCCCGCTGCAGCTGCTCCCGCTCGGCGATCCGCTCTCCGCCCCGTGGGCGCCGCGCCTCGCGCCGCGGATCGACGGGCTTCCGGCGGGCGGAGTCGCCGCCGCGGCGCTCGTCCTGCGCGCCGTCCCGCCGGAGGGCGCGCCCCCCACGGGCGTTCGCTACGACTGGTTCGTCGACGGCCGGCCCGCCGGCCGCGGCGCGACGCTGGTCTGGAACGCGCCGTCCCTTTCCCCCGGAATCCACGAAGTGCGCCTCGTCGCGCGCGTCCCGCAGCCCTCGGGCGTCCGCCTGCAGGGCTTCGCCCGCGCGGAGGTCGAGGTCGCCGGAGACCTCCTGCCATGAAGAAGTTCCTTCCCTGGGCGGCGCTCGCCCTCGCCGCCGCGCTCGCCGTCTTCTCGGCGTTCGCGCTGCGCCGCGCGCACCGCATCACCGACCTTTCGCGCGTCGAGCGGCGCGCGGCGGCCGACAAGCTCTTCCGCGACGCGCGCGACGCCCAGCTCGAGGGCGACGCCGCGCGCGCCCGCGAGCTCTACGGCCGCCTCGTCTCCGACGAGCCGGCCAACCCGCTCGCGCGCCTTCAGCTCGGCATCCTGCTGCAGGACTCCCTGAACGACCCGATCGAGGCGATGCACGAGTTCGACGCCTACCTGCGCCTCGCCCCGGGATCCGAGAAGCGCGACATGGTCGAGGAGCGCCGCCGCCAGGCCAAGGACCAGGCCGTCCGGATCTACGGCAAGGGCGGCAGCGCCGGCGCGCCGGTCGACATCGGCGCCGAGGCGAGGAAGGCCGTCGCCGCGGTGCAGGAGAAGCTCGACGCCGCCAAGGCCGCGCTCGAGGAGGCGGAGGCCGACCGCGAGGACTTCCGCAGGCAGGCCGCGCAGCTGCAGCGCCAGGTGGCGTCGCTCCAGAAGCGGCTCGACGCCTTCCAGGGCGGCGGCTCCTCCTCCGCTCCGCTGCACGATCTCTCCGAGGTCTTCCTCGCGGACCCGCTTCCGGACGCGTCGCCGGACGCGGGCGCCGGTCCGCGCACCTACCGCGTGAAGCGCGGGGACACCCTCTGGAAGATCGCCCAGCGCGCCTACGGCGACGCCTCGCGCAACGTCGACATCCGCAACGCGAACCCGGACAAGATCGGTCCGGACGACCGGCTCTCCGAGGGAACGGTGCTCGTTCTGCCCTAGTTCCGCGGCCCCCGCCGGGGGGTATCCGCGACGAGAACGTCCGGGGTTCGTCCGCTGGCGGCCGGAACGTCGGCGAGGAGCAGCCGCGTGGCGGGGTCCCAGGAGAACGGGACGTCCTTCTTCCCGACGCGGACGGCGGCCGGACGCGCCGCGCACCAGGCGGCGAAGCGGCCGCCGCCCGCGAGGCGCACGCGAAAGCCCTCCGGCGTCTCCTCCGCGACGGACACGGCGGCGGCGGGCGCGAGGAGGTCCGCGAGGCCGAGGGCGGCGAAGCGGCCGCCGAGGACGGGCGAGACGGTCGCG
>CACWKU010000080.1 GCA_902761575.1 uncultured bacterium | reverse complement strand
GGCCGCGGCCGGCTCGGGCTCCGGCGCGGGGGCGGCGGCGGCCGGCGGCTCCGCCGCGGCCGCGTCGCCCGCAACGTCCGCGACGACCCGCTCGATGGCGGGCGGCGCGGGGTCCTCCATCAGGTCGTGATTGTCGACGAGGAAGGAGAGCAGCTGCTGCGCGACGACGAACATCGCGATGATCGAGCCGCCGCCGAGCGCGGAGGTGACGGCGCCGATCGCGAGCCGCCACCAGTAGGGCCGGGCGAAGACGAGGAGCCGCGAGAAGGTCTTGAGGTCGTCCTTCTTCAGTCGGCGTTTCGGAGTCTTGGGATCGCTCATCGTCTGTTGGTTTCCGCGTGCGTTCGCGTGCGGCCGGATTATACACGCGCGCCGAGGGGGGGTCAACGCCGACCCGCGCAAAGGGGCGGCGGCCCGCCGGGGCGGCTACTTGCAGTCCTCGTGGCAGCGCGGAAGCGGCGGCTCGAGGAGGCGCTCGCGGAAGGCGCCGAGGTCGGCCGCGGAGAAGCCGAGCGAGAGGACGTAGGCCTCGACGCGCTCGTTGATCGTCCCGCCGGGCCAGCGGTCGAAGCCGCGCACGAGCCTGTCGTAGCGCGCGGCGTGGTTGAAGTGGTCGTACGGGTTCCAGAGCGCCGTGGCCTCCCAGTCGCGGGCGAGGTCCTCCTCGGAGACGCCGAGGAGCGCCAGGACGATGAACGAGACGGCGCCGGTCCGGTCCTGCCCCGCGATGCAGTGGAAGTCGATGCCGGCCGCGTCCGGGTCGAGGAACACCTCGAAGACGCGGCGGAAGGCGTCGCGCCCCCAGTCCAGCTGCATGTCGCCGTACTGGGCGGAGGAGACGTGCGCCCAGCGCACCTCCGGGCCGAGCGGCGAGCCCTCCATGCCGCGGCATTCGCCGTCCGAGCGCAGGTCGACGTCGGTGCGGATCCCGAACCGCCCGATCAGCAGCTCGCGGGTCGCGGCCGTGACGCGCGAGGCGCCCGGCGCGAAGCCCTTGCGGACGCGCCAGAGGTCCTTCCTCCGCGTCTCGACGAGCCGGCGGGCGTCGGCCAGCGCATCCGCCGGGGTCGCGGCGGCGGGCGCCGCGTCGAAGCGCCAGCGCCAGCCGGCCGTCCCGGTGCGGACGACGGCGGCGAGCAGGTTGCGGCCCTTGCGCACGGGCACGAGGAGCGGGTGGTTGGCGGGCGCGACGGGCCAGCGCTCGTTGCCGATCGCGTACGGAAGGCGGTCGACGAGGAGGTCGCCGTTGACGCGCAGCGACCACCACCAGTCCGCGCCGCAGGAGACGAGCGCGTGGCCGTCCGCCTCCGCGTCGAGCGCGAGCAGCAGCACGGCCGGCCCCGCGGCCTGGCCGGGCTCGGCGATCGCGCCGTCCTCCGGGAGCGCCTCCGCGGCGGCGCCGAGGAAGGTCGCGGGGATCTCGCGAAGCGCGGCCACGGCCGCGTCGTCGAAGTTCGTCTCGGCCACGCGGAAGAACGTCCAGCCGCCCGCGGGCGCGGCGGGGACGGTCCCGGTCGCGCCGAGCGACTCCTCGAGCGCGCGGATCTGTTTCTCCTCCCGGTCCAGCGCGGCGGCGGCCGCCGCGCGGACGCCGTTGGTGTCCGCCGCCTCGAGCTCCTCGCGCGTGTACCAGAGGTCGGAGGCGTTGTCGTTGAGGCCGGCGGTGCGGAAGAAGACGCCCTGGCGGACGCGGCGGCCGTCTCGGCCGGTCCAGCCGCCCAGGTCGCGCGCGTTCGGGATGCCGGGCACGTCCAGCAGGCGCGGCGCGCGCGCCTCGGTCGAGAAGGTCCCCGACGCGACGCCGCGATTCTCGCCGGAGACGGTCCAGCGGTAGGTGCGGCCGGACTCGAGGTTCGGGATCTCCAGCCACGGCACGGCGGCGACGAACTCGCCCGCGGGCTCGAAGTCGTCGAGGTCGCCGAGGCCGCGCCGCTCGAGCGCGACATGGTAGTTGCCCGGCGGATCGGAGTTCTTGGTCCAGGACCACCGGAGGAGGACGGGCCGCGGGCGGTGCCCGAGCTGCTCCAGCCCGTGGCGCCACGCGGGGTCGCGGAAGCGATCCCGGCGCTCGGCCTCCGGGAGGTCGAAGAACGCCTTCTGCCCGTCGGACAGGAGCGGCACGACCGCGCCCTCGGAGGGCGCGAGAATCGTGATGGACGGCGCCTCGGCCGCCGCGGCCGCCGCGGCGGGCGTGGCGGGCGGCGGCGCCGCGCATCCGGCGGCGAGGACGAGGATGGAGAGGACCGGGAGGAGTCGTTTCATGGCGGCGAGGATCGGCTGGGCGTTCAGCGAGGCGGGAGTCCGGCGGCAGCGCGGACGCGGGCGGTGATGCGGGCGGAGACGGCCTCGTCCGGCGCGCGGAAGCGCAGGACGCGGGCGTTGCCCTCCGGATCGGGCGAGAAGGGCGTGGAGGCGTCGGGCGCGACGCGGACGCGCCCCGGCTCGCCGAGCTCGTAGCACTCGTTCTCGCCGCCGAGCGCCAGGTCGACGGTGATCGGGTCCCAGCTGCTGCGCTTCATCGCCGGGCCGCGGTGGTGGCGGAACGCCTCGACGAGCGGATGCGAGTCGTACTCCGCCGGAAGGCCCGAGAGGTCGGTCATCACCGTCTCGCCGCACTCGAAGCCGACGAAGAGGATCGGGCCGTCCCACGCCTCGAGGAAGCGGCGCGCGGCGTCCCGGTACCCCTTCACGTTGAACTCGGACATGGCGGCGCAGCGCGCGAAGCCGCCGGCCATCGCCCAGACGGCGCGCACCTTGCGGCGGAAGAGCGCGGGGTCGTCCGCGAGGACCTCGTCGAGCGTGTTGAAGAAGCCGATGGAGATCACGTCGACGGAGCCGTCGGCCGCCTCCGATAGGATGCGCCGGTAGAGCTCGCGCCCGGAGCACGCCGCGGCGGGGTCCGCACCCCGCCACCGCGCCGCGAGCCCGGCGAGGTAGTCGGATCGGTCGCCGCTCGGCGGCAGGTCGTCCTCCGTGACGCCGACGGGCGTGCCCTGCAGGCCCCAGGCGGAAAGGACGGTCTTCACGGCGGCGGCGACGAAGGGGCTGCGGACGTTGCACGAGACGCCGGCGAGGCGGAACGCCTCCGGGTGCGCCTTCGCCTCGCCGCAGAGCAGCGAGAGCGCGGCGACGTCGTCGACGTCGGTGCAGAAGTCGGTCTCGAGGACGACGGTCCGGCCGGAGAGGGAGAGGATGGGCTGGATGTCCATGGCGGGTCTAGGCGAGCGGCTCGAAGTCCGCGGGTCCGTGCTTGCAGAGCGGGCAGACGAAGTCGTCCGGGAGCGTGTCGCCCTCGTGGACGTAGCCGCAGATCTTGCAGACCCAGCCCTTCTTCTTCCCGGCCGCGGGCGGCTTCGGCTTCACGTTGGCCTGGTAGTAGGCGTAGGTCATCGCGGGGGCGCCCGAGAGCACGCGGCTCTCCGCCACGGAGCAGACGAACATCCCGTGCGAGCCCATGTCGACGTACTGCTCGACCTTGAGCGAGAGAACGGCGCAGACGTGGCGCGGCAGCACGACGAGCCCGTTCGCGGTGCGCGAGAGCCCCTCGACGCCGGCGAACTTGTCCGCCGTGCGCCCGCTCTGGAAGCCGTAGCGCTGGAAGACCTCGAACGGCGCGTCCTCGGAGAGGCAGTTGACGTTCAGGACGCCGGTCTGCTTCGCGACGTGGTGCGAGTAGTTGAGCTTGTTGATCGTGACGGCGACGCGCGTCGGGTTGTCCGAGACCTGCGTGACGGTATTGACGATGAGGCCGTTGTCCTTGCCCTTCTCGTCCTTCGTCGTGACGACGTAGAGGCCGTAGCCGATATCGTAGAGCGCCTTCGGGTCGTTCTTCGGCACGGCGGCGTCGGCGCGCGCGACGTATTCGGCGCAGAGCTCGTCGGCGAGCGCCTCGAGCTCCTTGCGCGACTCGTCGGCGAGCGCGGACTTGATGTGCACGACGTTCTCGCAGACGCGGACGTTCTTCGACCTCTCGAACTTCGCGCGCATGATCTTCGCGGCGAGTGGCGCCCACGAGCCGTTCTCGATCAGCCCGACCGTCCGGTTCTGGAAGTTGCGCTCCACGAGGTGGTCGAGGAACGTGTGCATGAACGGGAAGATCTCGGCGTTGTAGGTCGTCGTCGCGAGGACGAGCTTGCTGTGCCGGAAGGCGTCCTCGACGGCCTCGGCCATGTCGTCGCGCGCGAGGTCCGCGGCGGAGACCTTCGGGCAGCCGCGCGCCTTGAGCATCTCGACGAGCTTGAGCGCGGCCTCCTTCGTGTGGCCGTAGACCGAGGTGTAGGCGACGAACACGCCGTCCGTCTCCGCCTCGTAGCTGCTCCACGTCTGGTATTTGGCGAGCGCGTTCGCGAGGGCGTCGCCCGTCAGGACCGGGCCGTGCAGCGGGCAGACCGTGCGGATGTCGAGCGTCGCGGCCTTCCTGAGGAGCGCCTGCACCTGCGCGCCGTATTTGCCGACGATGCCGAAGTAGTAGCGGCGCGCCTCGCAGTCCCAGGCCTCCTCGACGTCGAGCGCGCCGAACTTGCCGAAGCCGTCGGCGGAGAAGAGGACCTTGTCCGCCTCGTCGTAGGTCACCATCACCTCGGGCCAGTGGACCATCGGCGCGGCGACGAAGTGCAGCGTGTGGCGGCCGAGGGCGAGCGTGTCGCCCTCCTTGACGACGATCCGGCGGTCCTCCCACTCCTTCCCGAAGAAGTTCGCCATCATCGCGAACGCCTTGGCCGACGAGACGAGCGTCGCGGCGGGGAAGGCGTCCATGAACGCGGCGATGTTGGCCGAGTGGTCCGGCTCCATGTGCTGGACGACCAGATAGTCCGGCTTGCGGCCGGCGAGGGCCCTCTCGAGGTTGTCGAGCCACTCGTGGCGGAAGCGGACGTCGACCGTGTCCATCACGGCGACCTTCCCGTCGAGGATCGCGTAGGAGTTGTAGGCCATGCCGTTCGGAACGGCGTACTGGCCCTCGAAGAGGTCGACGTCATGGTCGTTGACGCCGACGTAGCGGATGTCGTCGGAGATGTTCATTGGCGTTTCGTGGCGGGGTGCGGAAAACGGGCGGCGATGCTACCAGAACCCGCCCGCCGCCGCAACCGCGGCGCCCGGACGGCAGGCGCGAAGGCCGGAAAATCAGAGGACGAGGGCGGGCGCGGCGACGGGCTCGTCGGAGAAGGAGAACGCGCCGAGGACCTGCGGGACGAGGGCCTCGGCCTCGGCGCGGGTGCGCGCGTGGAGGGTCGCGAGGGGCTCGCCCTTCTCGATGCGCTCGCCGACCTTGCGCAGGCGCGAGACGCCGACGGCCGGGTCGATCGCGTCCGTCACGGCCCGGCGGCCGCCGCCCAGCAGCAGCACGGCGCGGCCGATGCCGTCGGCGTCGACCCGCGCGAGGTGGCCCGCGCGAGGCGCGGCGACGTCGAGCAGGACGGGCGCCTGCGGCAGGACCGTCTCCGGGGACTCCGCCACGCGCGCGTCGCCGCCCTGCGCCGCGACCATCTGCGCGAAGGTCTCCAGCGCGGCGCCGGAGGCGAGCCTCTTCTCGAGCAGGGCGCGCGCGGAGGCCTCGTCCGGGGAGACGCCGGAAAGCGTCAGCATCGGAACGGCGAGGCGCAGCGCGAGCTCGAGCGCGTCGGCGGGGCCGGCGCCGCGCAGCAGGTCCACCGATTCGGCGATCTCGAGCGCGTTGCCGGCGGTCTCGCCGACGGGCTGGTCCATCGCGGTGACGAGGGCCTCGGCGTGGCGGCCCGCGCCGCGCGCGACGGCGAGGAGCGAGTCGGCGAGCGCGCGGGCGTCGGCGGGCGTCTTCATGAACGCGCCGGCGCCGCACTTCACGTCGAAGACGAGCGTCGCCGCGCCCTCGGCGAGCTTCTTGGAGAGGATGCTCGCGGTGATGAGCGGAATGGAGGGGACGGTTCCCGTGACGTCGCGCAGCGCGTAGAGCTTGCGGTCGGCGGGGGCGAGGCGGTCGGTCTGGCCGATGATCGAGCAGCCGACGGCGTCGACGACGGCGCGGAAGCGCGCGTTGTCCAGGTGCGTGTCGTAGCCGGGGATCGACTCGAGCTTGTCGAGCGTGCCGCCGGTGATGCCGAGTCCGCGGCCGGAGATCATCGGGACGGCGACGCCGCACGAGGCGACGAGCGGCGCGAGCGGGATGGAGAGCTTGTCGCCGATGCCGCCGGTGGAGTGCTTGTCGGCGGTGGGGCGGGAGAGGTCGTCCCACGAGAGCGTGTCGCCGGAGCGCATCATCGCGTCGGTGAGCGCGAGCGTCTCCTCCGGGGACATGCCGCGGAAGTAGATCGCCATCGCGAGCGCGGCCATCTGGTAGTCGGGAAGGCGCCCGTCCGCGTAGCGGGCGATCCATTCGCGGATGTCGGCCTCGGCGAGCGCGGCGCCGTCGCGCTTGCGCTCGACGATCCACTGGGGGACGAATTCGTCGTTCATGGTCGTTCTCTCCTTGGCCGCGAGTATACATCGGTTTTCGCGCGCGCGCAATCGGTTGAAATCCCGCGCGGTTTGGCGTAGAATGAACCGCCACGTGCAAATCCCTCGGCCCATCGCCCGAAAGACCCTCCGACCACAAATGAGCGCCATCGAAAACGTCCTCGTCGTCAACTCCGGCTCCTCCTCCCTCAAGTTCACCCTCTACCGCATCGACGGGGAGCGGCGCCTCGCCAACGGCCTCGTCGAGCGCATCGGCTCCGACAGCGCCAACATGGTCTACCGCCGCGGCGACGAACCCAAGGCCGAGCACGCCGTCCAGGCGCGCGACCACGCCGAGGCGCTGCAGCTCGTCTGCAAGGCGCTCACGGACCCCGCCACGGGCGTCCTGAAGTCGCTCGACGAGGTCGACGCCATCGGCCACCGCGTGCTGCACGGCGCGGACCTCTTCAAGGAGGCGACGCTCGTCACGGACGAGTCGCTCGCCGGCATGAAGGGCCTCATCCCGTTCGGCCCGCTCCACATGCCCCCGAACATCGGCGGCATCGAGGCGTGCCAGAAGATCTTCCCCGGCGTCCCCAACGTCGCCGTCTTCGACACCGCGTTCCACCAGACGATGCCGCCCTGCGCCGCGCGCTACGCGATCCCGGACGAGTTCCGCACGAAGTACGGCATCCGCAAGTACGGCTTCCACGGCACGTCGCACCACTTCGTGACGCTCGCCGCGGCGGAGTTCCTCGGCAAGCCCGCCGACCAGGTCAACCTCGTCACCTGCCACCTCGGCAACGGCTCCTCGCTCGCCGCGATCAAGAACGGCAAGGTCTACGACACGACGATGGGCCTCACGCCGCTCGCCGGCGTCGTGATGGGCACGCGCTCGGGCGACATCGACCCGGCCGTCGTCCTTGAGCTCGTCCGCAAGGGCATGACGGCCGACGAGATCGACACGCTCCTCAACAAGAAGTCGGGCCTGCTCGGCGTCGGCGGCATCAATAGCGGCGACATGCGCGACATGGTGAACGCCGCCGCGGCCGGCACCGAGACGGCGGAGCTCGCGCTGCAGATGTGGGCGCACCGCATCGTGCAGTACATCGGCGGCTACTTCGCCCTCATCGGCGGCGCCGACGCGATCGTCTTCACCGGCGGCATCGGCGAGAACTCCCGCCCCGCCCGCGCCCGCATCCTCTCGCGCCTCGCCTGCCTCGGCGTCGACTTCGACGAGGAGGCCAACGCGACCCGGTCCGGTCCGTGCTACCTCTCCAAGCCTGGCTCCAAGGTCGCCGCGATCGTCATGCCGACCGACGAGGAGCTCATGATCGCCCGCGAGACCTACGCGGTCGTCACGAAGTAGCCGCGACCCTACGCTTCGCCCTTTCCCCTTCAACCCCAAAACACCAACAAAACAGCCATGGACTTCCTCGTCGAAACCTCCGCCCGCCACATCCACCTCACCGACGCCGCCATCGAGACCCTCTACGGGCCCGGCGCGAAGCTCGAGGTGAAGAAGATGCTCTCCCAGCCCGGCCAGTTCGCCTGCACGAACGAGAAGATCAAGCTCTGCGGACCCAAGGGCGAGCTGATGGTGAGCGTCCTCGGGCCGGCCCGCAAGGCCTGCCAGGTCGAGCTCTCCTTCACCGACGCCCGCGCGCTCGGCCTCAAGGACGTCCCGGTCCGCGAGAGCGGCGACGTCGCGGGCACGCCCGGCATCCGGCTCGTCGGCCCCGCGGGCGAGCTCGAGATCGCCGAGGGCTGCATCATCGCGAAGCGCCACGTCCACATGACCCCGGCGGACGCCGCCGCGTTCGGCGTCTCGAACGGCCAGATCGTCTCCGTGAAGGTCGACACCGGCAAGGGCCGCGCGGTCGTGTTCGGCGACACCGTGATCCGCGTCTCCGACAAGTTCGCGCTGGCGATGCACATCGACACCGACGAGTGCAACGCCGCCGCCGCCTTCGGCGAGGTCCGCGGCGAGATCGTCGGCTAGCCGGGCCGGGCGCGCGCCCGTCCCCGCGACCATCCCCTTCCCGCCCGCGTCGGGCGGGGACAACACAAAGGAAACACACCATGGGCAAGTTCCAAGTCAAGGCGGCCGGCAAGGGCGTCATGTTCAACCTCCTCGCCACCAACGG
Source organism: uncultured bacterium (assembly GCA_902761575.1). GTDB lineage: Bacteria > Verrucomicrobiota > Kiritimatiellia > RFP12 > UBA3636 > UBA3636. Next base: position 4,932 of record CACWKU010000080.1, on the reverse strand, counting down.
CCAGGTGGTCGCGACCTCCGAGGTCTACAACAAGAAGGATTCCCTCCGGCGCGGCATCGCCAGCGTCCAGGCCAACGCGCCGGTCGCCGGCGTCGAGGACCAGACGGCGGAGAAGCCCGCCAGGCTTCCGAACCCGAAGTTCGAGGTCTACGCCGACAAGGGCGGGAAGTTCCGCTTCCGCCTCAAGGCGAAGAACGGCCAGATCATCGCGGTCGGCGAGGCCTACGAGACGAAGAAGGCCGTTCTCGCGGGCGTCGCCTCCGTGAAGAAGAACGCCCCCGGCGCGAAGGTCGTCGAGGCCTAGAGGGCTCTTTCGCCCTTCCGTTCCGCCCGTCCGGCCGCGTCGCGGCCGGGCGGGCGTTTCCGTTCACCCCCGGCGCGGGACGACGGCGTAGACGCGGTCGCCGGGGCGGACGGGCGACGGGCGCGGGACGGTGCACCAGTCGCCCTTGCGCGCCTCGTCCCAGACCTCGTCGTCGTGGCGGATCGAGGAGACCTCGAAGGTCGCGTCGCCGGTCCGCGGACCCTGGACGCAGAGCGTGTCTCCGACGCGGAACGTGCGGTCCTGCACGCGGATCTGCGCCATGCCGGCGCGGGGCCAGTCGCGCTCGACGACGCCGACGTGGCGCTTCACGCGCGTCGCGAGGTTCTCGTCGTTGTCCGTGAACTGCTCCGCGCCGGGGCGCCCGTGGAAGAGCCCTTCGCCGAAGCGGCGGTGGTAGACCGCGGCGCAGCGTTCGACGAGCGGCGCGGCGAGCTCCGGCGCGAAGCGACCCGCGAGGACGGCGTCGAGCGCCTCGCGGTAGGCGGAGACGACGGCGCGGACGTATTCGGCGGGGCGGCCGCGGCCCTCGATCTTGAGCGACGCCGCCCCGGCCGCGACGATGCGGTCGAGGAACGGCAGCGAGCAGAGGTCGCGCGCCGAGAAGATCGTGTGCGCTCCGACGGAGAACTCCGCCGCGGCGCGGTCCGAGCCGTCCGCGGGGACTTCGCGCGCGATCACGTAGGGTCGGCGGCACGGTTGCTGGCACTCGCCGCGCGAGGCGGAGGCGCCGTAGGCCTGGTGCGAGAGGAAGCAGCGGCCGGACTCCGCCACGCACTGCGCGCCGTGGACGAAAACCTCGATCTCGACGCCGAGCGCGCGCATCTCCTTCGCGATGCCCGCCACCTCGCGCATCGAGCACTCGCGCGCGAGGACGATCCGGCGCGCGCCCTGCGAGGCGAGGAAGCGCGCGGCCTCCGCGTTGGCGCACGACATCTGCGTCGAGGCGTGCCACGGGACGCCGCGCGCGCGGCACGCCGCCACGACGCCCCAGTCGGAGGCGAGGACGGCGTCGACGAGCGGGGCGGCCAGATCGAGTGTGCGGCCGACGGCGCGCAGTTCGCCGTCGAAGACGATCGCGTTGAGCGTGAGATAGAGCTTCCGCCCGCGCGCGCGACAGCGCGCCGACGCCTCGCGCAGGCCGGCCTCGTCGAAGTTCGCCGCGGCGGCCGCGCGCATGTTGAGCCCGCGCAGGCCGAGGTAGACCGCGTCCGCGCCGGCGTCGAGCGCGGCCTGCAGCTGCGCGAGGCCGCCCGCCGGCGCGAGCAGCTCCACGAATCTCGCGGACGGATCCGTCGCCGCGCTTCCGGCTTTGTGGACCATCACGAGACCTCCCGGACGCCGGCGGCGGACGCGAGACCGAGGAAAGGACAGCGGTCGAAGAGCCCTTCCGCACGGCGCCGGACGCGTGGAGGAAGATACTCTGCCACGCGCTTGAGGAAGCGTTCTTCCCCGAGCGCGCCGCCGTGGAGGAATCCCGCGACGCGCCGCGTCAGCAGCGCGCGGAGCGACCCGGCGCGGACCGGGCGGCCCTTGCCGTCCGTTTCGACGACGTCCTCCGGCAGGGGCGCATCCTCGGGGCGAGCCGACCGTTCCGGCACCTTGCCCTCGATTGCGTTTGCGCACGCGCGCTTCGCCTCGTTCCAGTCCGTATCCTTCGCGCCGCAAGCGCGTGAAACGAGCGAACGGAGGCCGTCCTGCGCCGCGAAATCCTCGTGGCACGCCGCGCCGTAGCCGGTCCAGCGGGACTCCTCCGGCCGCTCGACCATCGCGGCGCGGACGGGATTGAGGTGGACGTACCCCGCCACGGTCATCAGCGCGCGGAACGAGCCCTCGAGAAGGATGCTCTTGAAACGGCCTTCCCAGATCGTGCCGGTGTTCTCGTGGCGCTTGTTGTAGTCCTGCGTGTAGGCCTCCTTGAACGTCTTGCAGAACTGGGAGATATCGTACATCCGGGCGCGCATCCGGGCCTTTTCGTCCTCGACCAGGTCCGGGCGCTTCTTCTTCGTCCACTTCTCCCACTTTTCGAGAATCGCGGCGAACTTCCCGGTGCCGTACCAGGCGAGCATCCGCCTCTCCAGCTCCTTGTCCGAGACGGCCTTCTTCCGCGGCACGCGCACGAGCAGGTGGAAGTGGTTGGACATCACCGCGAACGTGTAGAGCTCCACGCCCGAAAACGCCGCCGCGCCGCGGATCATCCCGAGCAGGATCCGCTTCTCGTCCTCGTCGATGAGAAAGCGCTTCCCGCCAATCCGGCTCACCACGTGGTAGAACCCCTCGCCGTCGACCTTGACCCTCGGCCGTCTCATTCCGTGCCCCTTTCGTCCATTCTGTCGTTTTCGCTTTGCACGAGCCGCAATCTACCATACTCGCACCGTCATTGCAAGAACTTTTTAAGGGGACAGACCCCTTTATAAGTATTAGTGAGTTGCCGGAAGTGAGTTTCCGAGGAGACTCAAATCGGGACTCAAATCGGGGATACTGTCCAAACGGAAGGCCCCAGCGCAAGGCCGCTAGCGGACGGAGAGGGAAAGCCAATCGGCGAGGGCGCCGGGCCAGGTGCCGAAGGCAAAGACATGGTCGGCCGGGAGCGGGTGGCCGCCGCGGCGGCCGGCGGCGATGCGGAGCAGGGAGACCAGTTCCGCGAATTCGGCGGCGGCGGCGGTGGCGTGGGTGGCATCGTCCGGGGTGTCGGCGAAGGTCGGGGCCTTTCCGTTTCGGACGGCGTTTTCCCCGAGAAGGAATACCGGAACGTCTTCCGGCGGCGGCAGGCGGCGGCGAGCGGCCGCCGCGCCCGCGAGCAGAGCCTTGGCGTCGATGGCGCGGAAGGCCCGCGATTCGAAGGAACCGGCGGAAACGGCCGGAACGGCGCCGAGCCGCGCGAGCGTCCGTTCGAGGCCGGCACGGTCCTCCGGGTCTTCGGCGAGGTCCAGCGCCGCGAGAGCGGCGTCGGCGTGGCGTGGTTCGAGCGCGAGGGCCTTGCGGTACTGCCCGAAGGCGGCGCGGGGACGATTCCGGCCTTCGAGCAGAAGCCCGAGCAGAAAGTGCGCGCCGGCGCGCGCGGCGGGATCGGCAAGCGGTTCCGGCTGCACGGCGTCCGCCCAGGCGGGAAGTCCGCGCGGCGGTTCGACTTCTTCGCCGGCGAGCGCCGGAAGCGCGCGCCAGGCCGCCGCGAGGACGTCGGCGTCCCACCACCCCATCGCGTCCGCCGCGTCGAACGGAACGGTCCGCCCGTATCCGGCGGCGAGGCGCGCGAAGGCGTCGGCGAAGAGCCGCGCGGCTTCGTTCGTGCGTCCGGCGCCGAACGCCTCTTCTGCGGCGTCGAAGAGCTCCGGGTCGTCGTCGCCAGGGACGGGCTCGCCGAGGGCGACGAGGGCGTCGGCGAGGAGCCGGTCGCCGTCGGCGCCCCGGACGAGAGGCGGCGTCGCGAGCGCGGAGCGGGCGATTTCGGCGGCGTATCCGGCCGCGCCCGGGGCGTCGGCTTCGATTTCCGGCCGGGCCAGGACGCTCATCACGCGAGCGACGGCTGCGGTCGGGCGCGGGTCGCACGGAAACGCGACGGCGGCGGAGGCGAAGACGTCGAGCGCCTCGGCGGGCGGAAGGTTCTCGCGGAGGAAGCCGAACGTCCAGTCCGGCGGAGCGCCGAGTTCGAACAGCGCGGCGCGGGCGATGCGGACGGCGTCGTTCGTGCGTCCGGTCCCGAGGAGCGCGGCGGCGAGGTCTTCGGCGTCCAGTTCGTCGACGGAAAGAACGTCCTTTCCGCGCCAGAGCGGATTGCCTTCGCAGAAGGCGACGACGTCGGCGGGCGTTCCGGCACGGCGGTAGAGTTCGAGCAGGGCCCGGGACGGGTTGTTTCCCCACAGATGGGCGTCCTTGCGCGAGAAGAGGGCGAAGCCGGCGCGTTCGGCGTCGGCATGCCGGCCTTCCCGGATGGCCGCCCAGACTTCGTCGACGGGCTGCGCCGGAAGCGGCGAGCGGGAGCCGGAGGTCGGGGCCGGGACGAAATCGCCGGGATCCTCCTCCGCGTCGGCGGGTTCCGCCGGCGCGCCGCCGGATTCTCCGCGCTCCTCTTCCCGTTCGAACCAGGACTTCCCGGGATGGTCGAGCAGCCACTGCAGCGGACGCCGGAGCCGGGGATCGGCACGAAGGACGGGCGTCGCGTCGAGCGCGGCAAGCGCCTCGCTCGCGGCGGGTCCGTCGCCGTCGAGCCGGGCGAGCGCGAACGCCAGGGCTTGGAGAACCGGCGGCGCGTTCGTCGCGCCGCCGGGGACGGCTGCAATCCGTTCCGCGATTCCCGCGCGGACCTCCGGCCAGCGGTCGGGGTCGGGCAGTCGGCGCAGGAGCGGCAGCAGCGTTCCTTCGCGGCAGAGATACGGGTACGCGCTCTCCATCGCGAGGAGACCGCCTTCGTTCCAGGAGAGAAAGCGGAACAGGCCGGGCCGGCCGTCCACGACGACCGGACGGACGGGCAGGGCGAGCGCGGCGTCGAGCGCGGCGAGCCAGTCGCCGGCGGACGCTCCCTCGCGGGTGCGGACGCCCGCGGCGCACAGCCGCGCCTGGGCGAGCAGGAAGCCGTCGACGGCGGCGACGGCGGGCGGGACGGCGTCCGG
>CACWKU010000079.1 GCA_902761575.1 uncultured bacterium | reverse complement strand
AAGCGCTCGCTCGCGGGGCCGTCGAGCCCGACGCCGGCGTCGCGCGCGTCGCGGATCGCGGCCTCCACCACGCGGCGGCGGCCCTCGTCGAGCGACGCCCACGCGGGGCCGCCCCGCAGGGCGAGCAGGGCGTCGTAGAGCGGGCGGCTCTGGGCGACGCGGAGCGAGAGGCGGACGACGTGCGGCTGCAGCTCGCCCTCGACCGCGCGCCAGTCGTCGGAGTTGCGGACGCCGAGCATGTGGCCGACGAGGTGCCACGCGCGGGAGAAGGGCTCGAGCGCGTCGGTGAGCGCGGCGACGCGGCCGGCCCAGGTCGGCTCGCACCTCGCCTCGAGCGCGGCGACCTTCGCCTCAGTCTCGGCGATGAGGACGGGCAGCGCCTCGCGCGCGGCCTCGGGTGTCAGCCGGTCGAAGCGCGGGAAGCGCTCCCGGGAAAGAAAGGGGTTGTCGGACATGGCGGCGATTCTAGGGGAACCGCGCCTCCTTTGCAACCGCGCGCCGGGTTGCGGGAGGCCATCCGGCTCTGCTAGAATCCGCGACGTCATGACACCCGAACAGGCCCAGACGCTCGTCGGACGCGAGTTCGTCCACTTCAAGGGCAAGCGGTACCGGCTCGTCGCCATCGCGAAGCACAGCGAGACGCTCGAGCCCATCGTCGTCTATCGAGCGCTCTACGGCGAGGGCGGCGTCTGGGTCCGCCCCTTCGCGATGTTCTTCGAGGACGTCGACCGCGACGGCTACCGCGGCCCGCGCTTCCGCCTGGCGGAGGAAGGCCGGACGTGACCGTTTCGACCTATCGAACCCCGCGCGGCTTCGCCGACCTGATCATGGTCTCCGACGGCGACGCGCTGACGGGCCTGTGGTTCGAGGGCTCGCGCAACGCGCCGGCGCTTCGTCCCGAAGGCGGTGCGCGCGAGCCGCCCGCCCTCCGCGAAACTCGCCGCTGGCTCGACGCCTACTTCTCCGGCCGGCAGCCGGACTTCATGCCGCCCTACCGAATCGACGGCCTCACGCCGTTCCGCCGGGACGTCGTGGACGCGATGCTCGCCATCCCCTTCGGCGCGACCGCGACCTACGGCGAGATCGCGGCGGCGATCGCCCGCCGGCGCGGGCTCGCGAGGATGTCCTCGCAGGCGGTCGGGCAGGCCGTCGGCTGGAATCCGATCTGCCTCGTCGTCCCGTGCCACCGCGTCGTCGGCGCCGCCGGCGCCCTCGTCGGCTACGGCGGCGGCCTCCGCAACAAGATCGCGCTCCTCGCCCACGAGAAGCGAAGCATCCCATGATCGCGCTCGGGAACGAAATCGTCCGGCTCGTCTCGGAGCATCCCGTCGCGCAGGGCGTCGGGCTGGTCGCGCTCGTCGTCACCTGCCTGAGCTACCAGGCGCGCACGACACGCGGCATCGCGCTGCGGCAGGCGGTCGGAAGCCTCTTCTGGACGACGCACCTGCTGCTGCTCGGCGCATGGACCGGCGGGCTGCTGAACCTGCTGGGCCTCGTCCGCGGAAGCGTCTACTCGCAGCGCGGGGCGTACGCGTGGGCGTCGCGTCCGTTCTGGCCGTGGCTCTTCGGCGCGCTCTGCGTCGGCGCGGCCGCGTGGGCGGGCCTCGCGCAGGGCGAGGGCCCGCGGCTGCTGCTCTCGACCGCGGCCCAGTGCCTCGGGTGCTACGCGCTCTGGACGTTCCACGTCCGCCTCGCGCGGCTGCTTCTCGTCGTCGTCAGCCTGCTCTGGCTCCTCTACGACGTCCTCGCCGGCTCGATCCCCGGAACCCTCTGCGAGGTCCTCAGCCAGATTTCGCTCTACGTCGCCATCGCCCGCGACGCCCGCAGCGCGGCGGCGCGAAGCGCGCTGCGCTAGCGGATGGTCGCGTGGTATTCCTGAAGGGAGCGGACGGCGCCTTCGCCGTCGCGCGCGGTGCGGATGCCGCGCGCGGCCGCGAGGGCCGCGGCCGGGGTCGTGAGGTACGGGATGCGGCCCTTGATCGCGGCCTTGCGGATCGAGGCGTCGTCGGCGCGCGCGTCGCGGCGGCCGCTCGGCGTGTTGACGATGAGCTCCACCTCGCGGTTGGTGATGACGTCGATCACGTTCGGGCGCCCTTCGCCGATCTTGGCGATGCGCTCGCACGGCACGCCCTTGCCTTCGAGGAACTTCGCGGTGCCCTCGGTCGCGAGGATGGTGCAGCCCAGGTCCGCGAAGCGCAGCGCCGCCTCGGCGGCGTCCGGCGCCTTGTCGGAGAGCGAGAAGAGCACCTTGCCGATCTCGGTCGGGAGCGGCAGCCCCGCGGCCTCCTGGCTCTTGAAGTAGGCCAGGCCGAAGGTGTTGGCCATGCCGAGCACTTCGCCCGTGGAGCGCATCTCGGGCCCGAGGACGGGGTCGACCTCCGGGAACTTCTCGAACGGCAGGCACGCCTCCTTGACGCCGTAGTAGGGGATGCGCTTCTCCTTGAGGCCGAGCGAGGCGATGGTCTCGCCGAGCATGAGGCGCGTGGCGAGGCGCGCCATCTGCGTGCCGCAGACCTTGGAGACGAGCGGGACGGTGCGCGAGGCGCGCGGGTTGGCCTCGATGACGTAGACCTTGCCGTCCTCGATCGCGAACTGCATGTTCATGAGGCCGACGACCTTGAGCTCCTGCGCGATGCGGCGCGTGTAGTCGAGGATCGTCGCGCGCTGCATCGGCGGGATGGAGACGGGCGGCAGGACGCACGCCGAGTCGCCGCTGTGCACGCCCGCGAGCTCGATGTGCTGCATCACGGCGGGGATGAAGACGTCCTTGCCGTCGCTGAGCGCGTCGGCCTCGCACTCGAGCGCGTGGTGCAGGAAGCGGTCGAGGTAGAGCGGGCGGTCGGGCGTGACGCCGACGGCCATCGCGACGTATTCGCGGAGCATCTGCTCGTCGTAGATGACCTCCATCCCGCGGCCGCCGAGGACGAAGCTCGGGCGGATCATGAGCGGGTAGCCGATCTCGCCGGCGGCCTTGAGCGCCTCCGCGAGGTCCGCCGCCATGCGCGACTCGGGCATCGGGATGCCGAGCTTGTCCATGATGGCATGGAACTGGTCGCGGTCCTCGGCCGCCTCGATAGAGTCGACGGACGTGCCGAGCACGTTGCAGCCGGCGTCCTTGAGGCCGCGCGCGAGGTTGAGCGGGGTCTGGCCGCCGAACTGGACGATGACGCCCAGCGGCTTCTCGGCCTCGTAGATCTGCAGCACGTCCTCGAGTGTGACGGGCTCGAAGTAGAGCTTGTCCGAGGTGTCGTAGTCGGTCGAGACGGTCTCCGGGTTGCAGTTCACCATGATCGTCTCGTAGCCTGCCTCGCGCAGCGCCATCGCGGTGTGGACGCAGCAGTAGTCGAACTCGATGCCCTGGCCGATGCGGTTCGGGCCGCCGCCGAGGATGAGGACCTTCTTCCGGTTGTCGCTGACCGGGACCTCGCTCGCCTTGCCGTTGTAGCTACTGTAGTAGTAGGCGGCGTTCTCGACGCCGGAGACCGGCACCTTGTGCCAGGTCTCGACGACGCCCAGCGCCTTGCGGCGCGCGCGGATCGCGTCCTCCTTGACGCCGAGCAGCTGCGCGAGGTACTTGTCCGAAAAACCATCCTTCTTCGCCTTGATCAGGAGGTCGTCCGGCAGCATCGCCCCGCGATGCTGCAGGATGATCTCCTCTTCTTCCACGAGCTCGCGCATCTGCTGCACGAAGTAGGCCTTGACGCCGGTAAGCTCGAAGATCTGCTCGTCCGTGGCGCCCTTGCGCAGCGCCTCGTACATCTGGAAGTGGCGCTCGGAGGAGGGCGTCGCGAGCATCTTCAGCAGCTCGTCGAGGGACTTCTCGTGGAAGTCCTTGGCGAAGCCGAGGCCGGCGCGGCCGCGCTCGAGCGCGCGGATGGCCTTCTGGAGCGTCTCCTTGTAGGTCTTGCCGATCGACATCACCTCGCCGACGGCCTTCATCTGCGTGCCGAGCTTGTCCTCGACGCCGCGGAACTTCTCGAACGCCCAGCGCGCGAACTTCAGGACGACGTAGTCGCCGGAGGGCGTGTACTTCTCGAGCGTGCCGTCGCGCCAGTAGGGGATCTCGTCCATCGTCATGCCGCTCGCGAGCTTCGCGGAGACGAGCGCGATCGGGAAGCCGGTCGCCTTGGAGGCGAGCGCGGAGGAGCGCGACGTGCGGGGATTGATCTCGATGATGACGACGCGGCCCGTCTTCGGGTCGTGCGCGAACTGGACGTTGGTGCCGCCGATGACGCCGATCTTCTCGACGATGCGGAAGGCGTCGCGGCGGAGGCGCTCCTCGAGCTTCTTGTCGATCGTGAGGAACGGCGCGGCGCAGTAGGAGTCGCCCGTGTGGACGCCGACGGCGTCGATGTTCTCGATGAAGCAGACCGCGATCATCTGGTTCTTCGCGTCGCGGACGACCTCGACCTCGAGCTCCTCCCAGTTGAGGATCGACTCCTCGATGAGGCACTGGTGCGTGAGCGAGGCGTCGAGGCCGCGGGCGCAGATCGTGCGCAGCTCCTCGACGTTGTAGCAGAAGCCGCCGCCGGCGCCGCCCATCGTGTAGGCGGGGCGGACGACGACCGGGAAGCCGATCTCCTCCTTGACGAGCCTCTCGGCCGCCTCGACCGAGTGGACGATGCCGCTCTTGGGCGTCTCGATGCCGAGCTCGGCCATCGTCGCCTTGAAGACCTCGCGGTCCTCGCCGCGCTCGATCGCGTCGAGGTTGACGCCGATCACCTTCACGCCGTACTTGTCGAGGACGCCCTTCTTCGCGAGCTCCATCGAGAGATTGAGTCCCGTCTGGCCGCCGAGATTCGGCAGGAGCGCGTCGGGGCGCTCCTTGGCGATGATCTGCTCGAGGCGGTGCTCGTTGAGCGGCTCGATGTAGGTGGCGTCGGCCATGACGGGGTCCGTCATGATCGTGGCGGGGTTCGAGTTCACCAGCACGATCTCGTAGCCGCAGGCGCGAAGCGCCTTGCAGGCCTGGGTGCCGGAGTAGTCGAACTCGCAGGCCTGGCCGATGACGATCGGACCGGAGCCGATGATGAGGACCTTGTGGATGTCTTTGCGAGTGGCCATGGCGGAGGGGAGTTGAACGTTGAAAGGGTACAGTTGAAAGTCGGATGCCGGTAAGGGCCTCGGAGGAACGGAGCGGCGTTTCGCGCGCGTTCGGGGCGGGGATTATCCCAAAAACGCCCCCGCGCGGCAAGAAGTTTCGCGCGTGCGTTTTGCCGGTTGCGTCCGGGACGGTCCGGTGCTACAATCGCGGCGTTGCGAACAAATCCCCCGCACAACCCGAAAACCACAACGACCATGAAAGACGTCCGTCCCGATTTCGCCAAGCTCGCCTCCACCCCGCGCTCCTTCCAGGACGCCGACCAGCGCCTCGTCGGCTGCCCGCCCGCCATCGCCATCACCCCCGTCGCCGACGGCCGCCCGTCGGCCTACGACTCCAACGTCGAGAAGACCTGGCGCATGGCCGAGAAGACCTACGACCTCATCCGCGAGCACGTGCGCTATCCCGACGGCACGCCCGTCCGCGTCGTCGTCGCGCCCGAGATCGTCTATGGCCCGCGCTCCGGCGCCCGCGCCCAGGCCTACTACGCCACGCAGAACGTCTGCGCCAACATCTGGGTCGCCCGCTCCTGGTGCTACTCCGACGAGCTCATGAGCGCCTGCCAGGGCATCGGCTCCTCCGAGTGGCAGCAGTGCGCCTACGGCCTCAACCAGACCGACCGCCCCGGCGCCGTCTGGCTCAAGGCGTTCACCGCCGCGATGGACGAGAAGGAGCGTCCGATCTTCTGCATCTACAACCCCGACCTCGAGGACGAGAACGGCCCGCTCTGCGACTACGTCGCGACGCGCCTTCTGCGCTTCGCGCGCTGCGCGGCCGCCGTCGGCTACCTCCGCGGCAAGAACTTCCTCGGCGTCGGCGGCGTCGCGATGGGCATCATCGGCTCGGACCTGCGCCGCAACGTGATGCTCCACACCTTCGGCATGGGCTCCTGCTCGTTCGACATGTCGGGCCTGCACACCCGCATCGACGAGAAGTTCTACGACAACGACGAGCTGAAGCGCGCCTGCGAGTGGTTCAAGAAGACGTTCAAGATCGTCTACGGGAACAAGAACAACGGCAAGCTCCCGCGTCCGCTCCCCGAGGACGAGCTCATCCGCCAGTGCCTGCGCGAGACGCTCCTCGTGCGCGACCTCATGGTCGGCAACGCCAAGCTCGCGCGCCGCACGCCGTCGTGGGTGCCCGGCTACAAGCACGTCGAGTGGGCGCAGGGCTACAACGCCGTCGCCGCCGGCACGCAGGGCCAGCGCCAGTGGACGGACGGCAACCCGAACTTCGACGTCTGCGAGTCGATCCTCAACTCGATGGTCGACTGGAACGGCTTCCGCGCGCCCTACGTCGTCGCCACCGAGAACGACGGCAAGAACGGCATCGGCATGGCGGTCGGGCACCTGCTCTCCGGCGGCATGAGCCAGATGTTCGCCGACATCCGCACCAACTGGACGCCCGCCTCGATCAAGAAGGCGACCGGCACCGACGTCTCGAAGATCTGCCCGCGCGGCATCATCGACAAGCGCAACTCCGGCGCCGCCGCGCTCGAATACGCCGTCGACCTCTACAAAATCGTCGGCTGCCCCAAGACGACCCCGATCCAGGACGTCATGGTCAAGCTCCGCGCGAGCGAGAAGGCGCAGCAGAAGCTCGCCGCCGAGATCGGCAAGTCCGTCACCTACATGGGCGCGGACCTCACCTACTTCCCGGGCGACGGCCTCTCCAGCCACTTCCGCACGCCCGGCGGGCTCCCGATGACGAGCTACCGCTACAACTGCGTCGGCGACACGATGACCTGCTCCGTCGTCGAGGGCGAGACGGTCGAGCTGCCGAAGGCCGTGGGCGACAAGATCGGCGCGATCACGGACCCGACGTGGCCCGAGACGCACTGGATGCCGCGCGGGATGACGTCGTTCGAGTACATGAACCGCATCGGCCCGAACCACGACGGCAGCTCGCTCGGCCTCATCGGCGCGGACTTCCTTACGTTCAACGCGATGCTGCGCATCCCGGTGGACATGCACAACATCGCCAAGGAGGACGTCTTCCGCCCGACGATGTGGGACCGCTTCGGCGGCGACGACTTCCGCGCCTGCGCCTACCTCGGCCCGGTGTACAAGTAATCGCCCCCCGCCCGGCCGCACCCGCGACCGGGCGGCGACGATCGGAACGGCGACGCGGCCGAGCCGCGGCGCCGTTCTTCGCTTCGGGTGGGGCGAGCTCTCCGAGCGAGCCGGAACCCCTCGCGGCGTCCGCGCGCGTGGCGGGGTCCGCACCCCGCCACGCGCCGGAGCGTGCTTGCGTTTTCCGTTGCCCGCGGAGCGGGCGATGGGTATAATCCCGCGCCATGAACGCAAAGAACCAAGCGAAAACGAAGAAGGCGGCGCCCGCGACGGCGGTCCGCAGGGCGCCGAGGATCGTCCGGCTCGGCATGATCGGCCTGGGGCCGCGCGGCGAGAGCCTCGTGGCCGCGGCGCGCGACCTGGCGAACGTGGAGATCTCCGCGATCTGCGACGTCCGGCGGGAGCGGGTCGAGAAGATGCTCGGCATCTTCCGTCGCAACGGCAAGCCGGCGCCGGCGGCGTACTCCGACGCGGCCGCGCTCATCGCCGATCCGTCCGTCGAGGGCGTTCTCATCCCGACGTCCTGGAACTCCCACCTCGCCCTCGCCGCCGAGGCGATGTCCGCCGGCAAGTACGCCGCCATCGAGGTCGGCGGGGCGTCGTCGATCGAGGAGCTGTGGCAGCTCGTCCACGCCGCCGAGAAGACCGGCGTCTCGTGCATGATGCTCGAGAACTGCTGCTTCGGCCGCGACGAGCTGATGGTCTTGAACATGGTCCGCCAGGGCCTCTTCGGCGAGACGGTCTACGCGGAGGGCGGCTACCAGCACTGCCTCGCCGAGATGGGCCACGGCCTCGAGACGCGCAACGAGCGCTCCGTCCACAACTTCTTCCGCAACTGCGACCTCTACCCGACGCACCAGCTCGGCCCGATCGCCAAGACGCTCGACATCAACCGCGGCAACCGGTTCCTCTCGCTCACGTCGACCGCGTCGCGCCCGGGCGGCTTCGCCGCGGACGCCGTGGCGAAATACGGCCACGACGGCAAATGGGGCGACGCCCGCTTCGCGATGGGCGACATCGTGACGACCGTCATCAAGTGCGCCCGCGGGCAGCTGATCTCGCTCACGCACTGCGTCTCGCTCCCGCGCCCGTACTCGCGCCACGCCGTCATCCAGGGCACGCGCGGATGCTGGGACGCGGACGCCGGCGGCATCTACGTCGAGGGCGTGAGCAAGGTGACGCATCCGCTCGACGCGGCCGGCAACCCCTACGAGGAGCACCACTGGGATCCGGTGGAGAAGTACCGCCGCAAGTACGAGCACCCGATCTGGCGCGACTACCTCAGGCGCGGCGTCGTCGGCGGCCACGGCGGCATGGACGGCCTCGTGCTGGAGGCGTTCTCGGACGCCATCCGCGAGGGACGGCCGACGCCGATCGACGTCTACGACGTGGCGGCCTGGATGGCGACGACGGCGCTCTCCGAGCAGTCGATCGCGCTCGGCTCGGCGCCGGTTTACTACCCGGACTTCACCAACGGCAAGTGGATGACCCGCGGCCGCGACACGGCGTCCGGCAAGTACGCCCTGTAGGCGGAGGGCCCCCGGCGATGATCCGTTTCGGGACCGGCGGCTGGAGGGCCGTCATCGGAGAGGATTTCACGCAGGAGAACGTCCGGCGGGTCGCCGCCGGCATTCTCGCGCTGATGCGCGAGGAGGGCCGGACCGACCGTCCCGTCGTGATCGGCTACGACCGCCGCTTCCTCTCGGAGCCCGCCGCGCGCTGGACCGCCGAGGTCCTCGCCGCGGGCGGCGTCGACGTCTGGTTCATGAACCGCTCCGCGCCGACGCCGCTCGTCATGTTCACCGTGATGAACCGCGGGCTCCACTTCGGCATCGAGATCACCGCGAGCCACAACCCCGCCCGCTACGACGGCGTGAAGCTCGTCGTCGGCGAGGGGCGCGACGCCCCGCCCGAGACGACGCGGCGCGTCGAGGAGCTCGTCGCCGCGCTCCCCGACGCGACGCCGCCCCTCCTCCCGTTCGACGAGGCCGTCGCAGCCGGGCGCATCGCGTATCCGAAGAACCCGTTCAACCCGTTCATCGACTCGATCCTCGCGCGCATCGACGTCGCCGCGCTGCGCGAGCGCGGCCTGCGCGTGCTCTTCGACACGATGCACGGCTCGGGCGCCTATCCGCTGCTCGTCGTGTTCTACACCGCCCGGTGCACGATCGACACGATGAACATGAACAAGGACGCGTGGTTCGACGGGCAGATGCCCGCGCCCAACCCGAAGAGCCTCTCCTCGCTCGCCGACGCCGTCGTGAAGGGCGGCTACGACCTCGGGATCGCGATGGACGGCGACGGCGACCGCCTCGGCATCATCGACCGCACCGGGCGCTACGTCTCCGCCAACGAGATCCTCTGCATGCTCTACGACTACCTCGTGCGGTGCAAGGGGTGGCGGGGCCCGGTCGTGCGCAACGTCGCCACGACGCACCTGCTCGACCGCATCGCGGAGAGCTTCGGCGAGAAGTGCCACGAGGTCCCCGTCGGCTTCAAGCACGTCTCGGCCAAGATCGACGAGACGGACGCCGTCCTCGGCGGCGAATCCTCCGGCGGGCTCACCGTGCGCGGGCACATCCACGGCAAGGACTCCGCCTACGCCGCCTCGCTCTTCGCCGAGATGGTGAGCGTGACGGGCAAGTCCCCGTCCGAGCTCGCCGCCGACCTCGAGGCGCGCTTCGGCGCCTTCCGCATGGCCGAGGACGCCATCCGCTTCGAGGACGCGGCGCGCAAGGCCGCCGTGGAGCGCCTCCTCCTGGAGGAGCGCCGGCTCCCCGCCTTCGACGAGGCGATCGAGCGCGTCGGCTACGAGGACGGCTGCAAGGTCTACTTCAAGGGCGGCGACTGGACGCTCTGCCGCTTCTCCGGCACCGAGCCGCTCCTGCGCGTCTGCGCCGAAAGCTCGACCGAGGAGAAGGCCCGCTCCTACGTCGACGCCTTCCGCTCCTTCCTCGGCGTGTAGGCCCCAGCCCACCGCACAACTCCAACAAACCGCGAACATGAAAACACACCGTCTCCTCTCCCTCTGCGCCGCGCTCGCCACCGGCGCAGCCCTCGCCGGCGAACCCGCCGACCCGCTCGTCGTCGCCTGCGTCGGCGACAGCATCACCTACGGCCACGGCGCCTCCGACCGCGGCACGAAGAGCTACCCCGCCCAGCTGCAGTCCCTCCTCGGCGACGGCTGGAAGGTCCTCAACTTCGGCCACAACGCCCGCACGGCGCTGGACGAGGGCAAAGAGTGGAACGGCCAGGGCGGCATGGGCTACCGCAAGTCGCCCGAGTTCGAAAAGGCGAAGGCCGCCAAGCCCGACGTCATCCTCTTCATGCTCGGCACGAACGACAGCAAGCCCGTCAACTGGGACGCGGACGGCGGCGCGGGCGTGAAGCGCGACTACGCCGGGCTCGTGGGCGACTTCCTCGCGCTCGAACCGGCGCCCGCCGTCGTGGTCGGCGTCTCGCCCTTCGTGAAGAAGGACTCCTTCTCGATCCGCGAGAAGATCGTCGGCGGCGATCTCGCGCCGTGGCAGCGCGCGTTCGCGGCGGAGCGTTCCTTGCCGCTCGTCGACGCCTACGAGGCGACGAAAGCCGCCGCGGAGACGTCCTACATCGGCGACGGCGTCCACCCGAACGACGCCGGCTACGGCGTGATCGCCGCCGCGTTCGCCGCGAAGCTGCGCGAGCTCGAGCCGGCGCTCCGCAAGAGCCACGCCGCGGCCTGGCCCTCCTCGATCGCGCTCCCCGCGCCGAAGCGCGCGGCGATGCCGCTCGGGGAGGCGCTCGCGAAGCGCGCCACGCACCGCGAATTCGTCTCCGAACCGCTCTCCGACCAGGAGCTCTCGGACCTGCTCTGGGCCGCGAACGGCTACAACCGCCCGGAGGAAAGGAAGCGCACGGCCCCGACGGCGATCAACCGCCAGGAGGTCGACCTCTACGTCCTGCGCCCGGACGGCGCGTTCCTCTACGACGCCGCGCAGAACGCGCTCGTCCGCGCTTCCAAGGACGACCTGCGCGGCCTTACGGGCCGCCCGGGGCCGAACAACTTCGCGCTCGAGGCGCCGGTCGCGCTCGTCTACGTGGTCGACTTCGAGCGCCAGCGCATGAAGGACCGGCCCGCCGATTCGCTCAAGTACGCCTACGTCGACTGCGGGTTCGTCGGGCAGAACGTCTACCTGCACTGCGCCGCGACCGGCCTCTCGACCGTGTTCCTCGGCTCGCTGCAGCCGGACAAGATCGCCGAGGCGCTCGGCCTTCCGGAGACGAGCAAGCCGGTCTTCGCGCAGACCGTCGGCAGGCCCGCGCCCTGAGCGGTCCCGAAGACCGCTACCGAAGGGCCGCGCGAATCGCGGCAAGGAGATCGGAGTACTCCTGGAAAGCCGGCAGATCGGGGTTTGCCGCCTCGATCGCGGGCGTGCTCCGGAAGAGGAACCCCGCCTTGCCGGCTCGGATCATCGCGAGGTCGTTGTGGCTGTCGCCCGCGGCGATCGTGTCGAAGCCGATCGACTGAAGCGCGCGCACCGTAGCGAGCTTGGACTGCGCCACGCGCATGCGATAGCCGGCGATTCCGCCGTCCGGAGAGACCTCGAGGGTGTTGCAGAAAAGCGTCGGACGGCCGAGCTTCTCCATGAGGGGCGCGGCGAACTGCTCGAACGTGTCGCTCAGCAGGATCACCTGCGCCTCGGCGCGGAGCGCGTCGAGGAAGTCCTTCGCGCCGGGCAGCGGGTCGATTCCGGCGATGACCTCCTGGATCCGGCGTAGTCCGAGCCCGCGCTCGCGCAGGATCTCGAGCCGGAACCGCATGAGCTTGTCGTAGTCGGGTTCGTCCCGCGTCGTGCGGCGAAGCTCCGGGATTCCGGTCGATTCCGCGAACGCGATCCAGATTTCGGGAACGAGGACCCCCTCGACGTCAAGGCAAACGATGTTCATGTCGATTTCCGTTCGATGTGGTTCGGAGGGAAGGAGTCTACGCGATTTCCCCCGCGGGGGCAAGAAGTTTCGCGCGCTTGTGCGCGAAGGCGGTTTCTGCTATGCTCCGCGCCCGTGCGACGCGCCTCGCGGCGGGACCCCGCCACGGCGCCGCACCGCCGCAACAACCGCGAAAACGACCATGAAAAAATTCCTTCCCGCCTTCGCCGCAGTCGCCGTCCTCGCCGGTGCCGCACTGACCGCCGGCCTCTCCTCCGGCTGCGAATCGGCCGACTCCTACTCCATCTCCGTTTCTCCGAACTACGCCAAGCTGAAGGGCGGGCAGAGCGTGGCTCTCAACGCCTCCGGCTGGGCGAACTACCAGTGGACGCTCGACAACGAGAACGGCGCCCACCTCTCGGCCACGACCGGCAAGAGCGTCGTCTTCTACGCCGAAAGCGGAGCGTCGAACGCCGTCTACAACGTGACCGTCGTCGCCGTGGGCTCGGGCTCGTCGTCCGGCTCCGGCACCAACTCCGTCTCCTCCGCCGGCTACACGGCCAAGGCGAAGATCGTCGTCGAATAACGCCATGAGCAAGCTCTTCCTCTCCGGCAACGAGGCCATCGCCCGCGGCGCCTACGCCGCCGGCTGCCACGTCGCCTCCGCCTACCCCGGCACGCCCAGCACCGAGATCCTCGAAAACATCGCGAAGTTCAAGGGCGAGATCGACTGCGAGTGGTCCGTCAACGAGAAGGTCGCGATGGAGATCGGCATCGGCGCCTCGATCGCCGGCGCCCGCGCCCTCGTGTGCATGAAGCACGTCGGCCTCAACGTCGCGATGGACCCGCTCATGACCTACACGTTCGAGGGGACGAACGGCGGGCTCGTCGTCGTCTCGGCGGACGACCCCGGCATGCACTCCTCGCAGAACGAGCAGGACAACCGCGTGCTGCAGAGGTTCGCCCGCGCCGTCACGCTCGAGCCCTCCGACTCGCAGGAGGCCTTCGACATGGCGCGCGCCGCGTGGGACCTCTCCGAGCGCACCGGCTCGATCGTCTTCCTGCGGATGACCACGCGCACGTCTCACTCCTCGTCGCTCGTCGACGTGGGCGACGGCGCCCGCGGCGCCGTCGAGCCGAAGCCCTACGTCAAGAACCCGAAGAAATACGTCTCCGTCCCCGCGAACGCCCGCGCGATGCGCTTCGAGGTCGAGAAGCGGCTCGAGGTCCTGCGCCAGGAGTCCGAGGCGAGCCCCTTCAACCGCGAGGAGCCGGGCGAGCGCACGGACTTCGGGTTCGTCGCGAGCGCCGCCGCCTACAACTACGTGAAGGAGGCGTTCCCGGAGTTCCCCGTCTTCAAGGTCGGCTTCTCCAATCCGCTCCCCGCGGAGAGGATCCGCGCCTTCGCCGCGAAGGTCGGCGCGCTCGTCGTCGTCCGAGCTGCGGATGATGGAGCTCAACGTCGACCGCCTCCGCGCGCTGCGCCGGGAGCTGCTCGGCGGGGAGGGCGCCGCCCCCGCGCCGGAGAAGCCGGCCCTGCCGGCGCTTCCGGCGCGCCCCCCGACGCTCTGCGCCGGCTGCGGGCACCGCGGCGTCTTCTACACGCTCGCGAAGCTCAAGGCGACGGTCACCGGCGACATCGGCTGCTACACGCTCGGCGTGGCGCCGCCGCTCTCGTCGATGGACACGACGATCTGCATGGGCGCCTCGATCGGCGCGGCCTTCGGCATGCGCAAGGCGGGCTACAAGGGCCGCCTCGCGGCGGTGATCGGCGACTCGACGTTCTTCCACTCCGGCATGACCGGCCTGCTCGACGTCGTCTACAACAAGGGCGCGATCACGGTCGTGGTGCTCGACAACCGCATCACCGGCATGACCGGCCACCAGCCCAACCCCGGCACGGGCCGCACGCTCCTGGGCGAGCCCACGGTGCAGACGAGCATCGCCGAGGTCGCCCGCGCCCTCGGCGTGAAACGCGTCCACGAGGTGGACGTCTACAACCTCGCGGAGGTCGAGCGCGTCCTCAAGGAGGAGCTCGACTGCGGCGAGCCCTCGGTCGTCGTCGCCTACGGCTCCTGCGTCATCGCCGCCAAGAAGGCGGTCGGCGCGGTCCCGCACGCGGTCGATCCGGCCAAGTGCAAGTCCTGCGGCGCGTGCTTCAAGCTCGGCTGCCCGGCCATCGTCCGCGGCGAGGAGACCGCCCCCGGCCGCTTCCGCTCGAAGATCGAGCCGGCCGCGTGCATCGGCTGCGACGTCTGCGCGCAGGTCTGCCCGTTCAAGGCCATTTCGACGACGAAGGAGTAGAGACATGAACGAAACCACCAACGTCAACCTCGTCGGCGTCGGGGGGCAGGGCATCCTGCTCACGGCCGACGTCCTCGCGCGCACGGCGGCCGAGGCCGGCCTCGACGTGAAGAAGACCGAGATCCACGGCATGAGCCAGCGCGGCGGCTCCGTCTCGAGCCAGGTGCGCTTCGGCGCGAAGGTGCGCTCGCCGATCGTTCCAGACGGCGAGGCGGACATCCTCGTCGCGTTCGACGCGGTGGAGGCCGTGCGGGCGCTGCCGTCGATGCGGCCGGAGGGCCGCGCGCTCGTCGACCGCTGCTACCTCGTGCCGATCACCGTCTCCTCGGGCCTGCAGCCCGCGCCGGAGGATCCGGACGCGATGCTCGGCCGGCTCTACGGGGACCGCCTCCTGCGCGTCGACTCGCGCGCCCTCGCGGCGGAGGCCGGCAACCCGCGCACGGCCAACATGGCCATCGCGGGCGCGCTCTCCCGCCTGCTCCCGTTCCCGGAGGCGGCGTGGGAGGCCGCGCTGCGCGGCCGCCTCCCCGAAAAGCTCGTCGCCGTCAACCTCCGCGCCTTCGCGCTCGGCCGCGCGGCGCTCGCCTGATTCGCCGTCCGCCCCCACGTCCCATGCAAAGCGACTCCGTCCTCCTCAAACTCCTGTCCCAGACCGGCGTCCTCTCGCCGGAACAGATCGAGCTGCTCGCCTCCGCGGACCGCAGCGGCGACGCGGGGCTTGTCGCGTCCGTCGTCCGGCTCGGGCTTGCGCAGGAGGAGCCGTTCCTGCGCGCCTCCGCGAAGATCCTGGGCATGGAGTACCTCGACGTCGAGGAGCTCGAGATCGACTCCGAGATCGCCAAGAACCTTCCGGCCCGCGCCGCGACGCAGTACCGCGTCGTGCCCGTCCGGATCGAGGACGGCGTCCTGACCGTCGCGACCGCCGAGCCGTACGAC
>CACWKU010000078.1 GCA_902761575.1 uncultured bacterium | reverse complement strand
CCGCGCCCGCGCCCGCCGTCCCCGCCGCCGAGGAACAGCCCGCCGTCCGCTTCCGCGCCGGCGGCGACCTGCGCCTGCGGCAGGAGGGCTTCGACCACGTCCCGCTCAAAACCGCCGAGCCCGCGGTGACGCGCGGCGGCCACAACGACTACTTCCGGATCCGCCCGCGCCTCTCGGCCGGCGTCGACTTCGGCGAGGACCTCTCGCTCGACGCCCGGCTGTGCGACGAGTTTCGCGTCCAGAACGCCGGGCCGAAGTCCTACGAGTGGCCGGACGAGCTCATCCTCGACCAGCTCAGGCTCTCGATCCGCAACCTCCTCGACGGCCGCGTGGACCTCACGGTCGGCCGCCAGGACCTCTCGCTCGGCTCGGGCCGCCTCTTCGCGGAGGGCACGGCGAAGGACGGCTCCCGCACGGGCTTCTTCGACGGCGTCCGCGCGCGCGTCCGCCTCGCGGAGAAGACGACGCTCGACCTCTTCGGCTTCTACGGCCGCTGCGAGAACGACCTGGCGATCGGTCACGAGCACCGCGACCTCACCGGCCTCGCGCCGGGCTGGAACGGCATGGACGAGGCGACCGCCGGCTTCTTCCTCGACGACCGCTCGCTCGACGCGCTCGGCTGGGGCGTCTACTACGCGTGGCTCCACGACACCGCCTGGCGCACGCGCGAGGGCGACCGCGTCCCGCACGAGGACGTCCACACGCTCGGCGCGCGCCTGCTGCCGAAGTTCTCGGAGGAGCTCTCCGCCGAGCTCGAGGGCGCGTTCCAGTGGAGCGGGAGCGACGGCTACGACCGCCGCGCGGGCTTCGCGACCGGCGGCCTCAAATGGGGCTTCGCGCCCGGCGCCTACGTCTCCGCGAACGGCCTCTGGCTCTCCGGCGACGACGCGGACACCGCGCGCCGCGAGGACTTCAACGTCCTCTTCGGCCGCTACCCGTGGATCAGCGAGCTCATGATCTACGCCTTCGACGCGGACGGCGTCGGCACGTGGCACAACGTCGGCCAGGCGTGGCTCGAGGCCGGCTATGCGTTCGGCGAGGACCGCGCGCACAAGGTCAGGGCGACCGTGGGGCCGCTCTGGGCGCCCGAGCGCGACGGCGCCGGCGGCGGGAGCGACCGCGGCTGGCTCGAGACGATCCTCTATACCTTCCCGCTCTGCAAGGGCGCCGCCGGCGATCTTACCGGACACCTCTTCCTCGAGGTGCTCCAGCCCGGCGACTACTACGCGAGCGACCGCACCGCCTACTTCTTCCGCTGGCAGCTCAACTGGGCGTTCTAGTCGAGGACCGCGCCGCAGACGAGCGGCTGGCCGTAGGCCCAGAGCGCGTCGTTCACCTCGACCGGATCCCACTCCCCCTCCTCGATGAAGTAGGAGCAGATCAGGTCGAAGTCCGACGCCTCCGAGAACGCGTAGCCCGCCGAGCGCAGCAGCCTCTCCGCCTCGCGGATGCCGAGCCGCAGCGCGAAGGCGAACGAGACGGCGGTCGTCTTCGTCGGCCGGTAGTCCGCGCGGTTGCGGATCTTGCTGTAGTGCCGCCGGTCGATCCCCGCCGCCTCGTAGACGCGCGAGTCGATCAGCCCGCGCTCGCGGATCATCGCGAGGAGGGTGTCGCGGAACGGGGGGAGGCGCTCCGCGTCGAGCCGCGCGACGAGCTCCGGCGGCGGCTCCCGCCCGGCGAGGCGGCGCGCCTGGATGTATTCGCGGATCGCCTCCCGCCGCGCCGGAGAGAGCGCGCGAGGCGTCATGCCCCCGGGCCCTCCGCGCCGCCCTCCGGCGGCGCCGGCTCCGCGGCGGGGTCCGCGAGGCCGAGCGAGTCGAGGATCTGCTCGGCGGGCGTGAGGCAGCCCTTCGACGCGTTGCACGCGCGGCAGCACGGCACGACGTTGCCGCGCTCCGAGCGGCCGCCGCGCGCGACGGGGACGAGGTGGTCCATCGTGAGCTCCGCGGGCGGGAACGTCCCGCCGCAGTAGTGGCAGCGGCCCTTCGCGAGCTGCGCGCGCCACCAGGCGCTCTGCCGCAGCGCGCGCGCCTTCGCTCGCTCGCGGCGGACGTGGGCGTCGTCCGCGGTCGTCTCGACCCAGGTGCGCGCCTCCCTCACCGCGCGGCGCCCTCCAGGAGGCCCTCGCGCAGGTAGACCGCGCCGAAGACGAAGAAGAGCAGCGCCGCGCCGATCTTGACGTAGCGCAGGCTCACGTGGCGCGCGATCCACGCGCCGCAGAGCGCGGCGACCGCGGAGGTGCAGACGAGAGCGAGCGCCGAGCCGAGGAACACCGCCAGCTGGGGGTGCCTCGCCGCGGCGTCGCCGGACGAGGCGAGCGCGAGGGTCGAGAGCTGGGTCTTGTCGCCCATCTCGGCGACGAACACGAGCGCGAACGACTTGAGCAGGAGGGGGATCATGGCGGCGGGACCGGGCTAGCGGATCTTGACGAGGAGGAGGAACAGGGCGGGCATGAGCGCCGCCTGGACGAGGACGAAGCGCACGAGCACCTGCTCGCCCGACCAGCCGAGCTTCGCGCGGCAGTGGTCGTGCAGCGGGAAGCGCACGCTGCGCAGCTTGCGCGCGAGCCAGTGGCCGCGCGTGGCGTCGTCCGGCGAGCCGGTGTCCACGCCGAGGCGCGCGAGGCCCTTGAGGAGCAGGATCTTCAGGAGGCCCGTCGCGCCGTTGGCGAGGATGACGGGCGCGATCGCGAGGCCGACGAACGGGTTGCCGGTCGCGAGGACGGCGACGCCGATGAGCAGGCCCAGCGCGCGAGAGCCGGCGTCGCCCATCAGCACGCGGCTCGGCGCGGCGTTGTGCCAGAGGTACCCCGCCACGCCGCCGCCGACGACGCAGCAGAGGATCGCCCAGCGGGCGCCGGCGGGGTCGTGCGGGACGAGGAGGTAGCGCGCCGCCTCCTCGTGGCCGATCACGCCGTAGAGGAACGCCGCGAGGCTGAAGAGCGCCACGAGCGAGAGCGAGCCCGCGAGGCCGTCGACGCCGTCGGTGCAGTTCGTCGCGTTCATCGTGATCCAGAGGATCGGCACGGCGTAGAGCAGATGCCCCCACCACGGCACGAGCAGCGGCTGGTAGCCGGCGGCGGGGTCCGGCGGCGCGGCGCGCAGCACGGTGTCGAGCGGGAGCCACACCTGCACGTCGGAGAAGCCCGAGAGGCACAGCGCGGCGGCGACGGAGACCGCCAGGTCCAGCAGGCCCTTCTTCGTGCGGCCCCACGGGTGCTCGGCGCGGTCGTCGAAGTAGCCCGTCGCCATCGCGGCGAAGAGGCAGAGTACGACGCCCCACTGCCGCAGGTCCGGGTCGCCCCACCGGTCGCCGAGCGGCAGCACGAGGGCGAGGACGGGCAGCACGAGCAGCAGCAGGATCAGCCCCGCGCCGGTCGGCTTGCCGGCGGACGCGGCGCCCTCCTTCACGAGCGCCTTGCCGCGGTCGCGCGGCAGGAGGTTCCAGAGGCGCGGCAGCAGGAGCCCCACGAGCAGCGCCGCGAGCGCGGCGCCGAAGCTCGCGAGGAACGTGTGCGAGGAGAAGAGGCGCAGCGGCCCCCACGCCTTCGCGAGGAACTGGAGATGGTAGAGCATGGACGGATGGTCGAAGGGTCGAAGGGTCGAAGGGTCGGACGATCGATCGGTCTCACGGTCGGACCGTGCGGTCGGAAAGACGGCCGAAGTCTACCACACCCCCGCGCGACTTCCAACCGCAAAAATGTCGCCTGCCAGGCGACATTTTTGCCGGGGCGTTGTGGCAGTCTATCCCCCGTTCCGCGGGAACATCCCGCGACACATCGCCAAACCACCCCCGAACGGAAAGGACAACACCATGCCGCACGACATCGACGCACCGCTACGGAACGGAACACGAACCCTGGACCTGCCGCCCCAGCCACAACGAAACGAGATCGTCGTCTATCAGCCGGACGAAACGCTCCGGCTCGATGTCCGTCTCGAAAACGAGACGGTCTGGCTGAATCGTCACCAGATGGCGCGGTTGTTCGGACGCGACGTAAAAACTATCGGCAAGCACATCGCAAACGCCTTGACAGAGGAGTTGTCCGAAACCGTTCCTGTGCCAGGTTCCCGGTCTGCGATTGCCGTAGACGATGCGGCAACCCGCAACGGGGACTTGCCCGCAACTGTCGCAAAATCGGAGACAGTTCAAGCCATTCGTTGTCCAGTTGTCTCAAAATTTGCGACAACTGCCACGGACGGCAAGACATACCAAGTCGAGTATTACAGTCTCGATGTGATTCTTTCCGTAGGATACCGGGTCAAGTCGGCGCGTGGAATCTTGTTCCGTCGTTGGGCGAATGCCGTTCTTCGCGACTATCTCCTGCGCGGGCATGCCGTGAACGAACGCCTCGTCCAGATCGAGGATCGAATGGATCGTCGGCTCGCGGAGCACGGACGGCGGCTTGATGCGCTCGAGGACAGGGTCGACTTCTTCGTCCGGACGCAGACTCCTCCGCTGCAGGGCGTCTTCTACGACGGCCAGCTCTGGGACGCGCGGGCGTTCGTGGACCGGCTGGTGAAGAGCGCGGGGAAGTCGCTCCTCCTCGTCGACAACTGGGCGACGGTGGAGACGCTGGACATGCTCGCCGCCAAGCAGAAGGGCGTGTCGGTCACGGTCGTCACCTCGGAGCACCGCGACCGCAAGGGCAACCCCCGCCCGAAGATCCTCCCGGCCGACATCGCCAAGTTCAACGCGCAGTATCCGCCCCTGTCGCTCCGCTTCCGCGAGAACTTCCACGACCGCTTCCTCGTCGTCGACGACCGCGAACTCTACCTGATCGGCGCGTCGCTCAAGGACCTCGGCAAGAAGTGCTTCGCGTTCACGAAGCTGGACGCCTCGGAAATCGCCGGGCTCAAGGCGAGAATGTGATGCGAGGCCACCTCCGTGGCGGGGTCTCCACCCCGCCACGGAGGCGGAGCAGACTTCTCTTCTACGAAGGTTGTTCAGGAGCGGAACAGCCGGTCGATCTGTCCGGCGACATCCACCCCGCGGTCTTCTTTGTAGACCGTCGCGTAGAGGCACTTCCCGTGGCTCTTGTCGGCCCAGAGCCGTCCGACGGCGTCCTTTTCTAGAGTGTCGGGATGTGCCCGGAGCATGTCGCCCTTGTATTCGACGACAAATTGCCGCCCGTCTTTCAACTCGCCGATGAAGTCCGGATAGAACCACCCGAACGCGATCGGAAGACGGAACGACTGGTCGTTGTTCGCCAGGTTGCGAAGCCACGTCTTGACGGCGGGATGCGCATCGATGCGCTTGGCGCACTCGAACTCCTCGCCTTCTCCGTGCGGTCCGCTTCCGTCAAAGGCCGGGACGGTGTAGGTGCCGAGGAAGTGTTTCGAGAACTGGTAGGGGCCACTGTATTTGGGGATGACCTCGCGAACGGATTCGTAAAGATGCTCGTCGAAGAGAAAGCTGTTCGCGTCGTCGAATCGCAGCGAAAGATCGGGATTTTCCAGCCGGAACGTCTGCTGATACGCTTGCTTGCGGGCTTCGTCTGCCGCGTGGGTCAGATGGCCCTCCAGAATCCGCTTGAGCGAATGCCGGTAGGCGAAGAGCTGGTCCGGCTTGTAGCCGTCCACGCCGACGAGCCGGCGGACGAGCTCGCCGATCCACTTGCGCTTGGCCGCCTGGGAAAGCCCGGGGAACGGCGTCATCTCGTCCAGCTTGTTCAGCACGTCCCCCTCGGCGATCTCTTCCGAGATGCCCTGTAGCACGGACGCCGTTCCCGCCGAACTGGCCTTGATCTCGTTTCCGTCGAGAAACAGCGTGAAGCCCGCGCCAACCGGTTCGAGACGGAATTCGTCCTTCGTGATGCTGTCGGAAAGAAACGTCTCGATTCCACCCTCGAGCGCGTCGTAGGCGTCTTCCGCAGTGAAGACCAGTTCCCCCTGGATCTCGGCGGCCAGCTTGGGAAGTGCGAACGTCTGCCGCTTGCACGGTGCGTCCGCGCCGGCCCTCTTGCGCTGCTCGGCGCCCTTCGCTCGCAGTTCGGCCGCCTTGGCGCGGAGCGTCTCTGCACCGGCCGCGTCCCCAGCCTTGGCGCGCTTCTCGGCCGCCTTTCGGAAAACGTCCGCCGCCTGTTCGAGCGTATTCTCCGACACGTCCCCGGCGACCGAGATGTTCGCGGTTCCGTCGGCATGGTGCTCGACCCGGATCGTGTCGGGGAGCGCCGCGGCGACGGCGTCCGCCTCCGGCTTTTCGAGAAAAACCGCGTCGGTCCGTCCGAAGAGCGATCCGTCCTCGCCCATTCCCGGAAGCGCCGTCTGCCGGAGCTCGATCGCGCGCGCCGCCTCGCCCGCCTCGAAGCCTTTTCTCCGCAGGCCTTCCGCCAGTTCGGACGCCGCCGCCCCGAACCGCTCGCTCCGCACGAACGCGTAGGCGCGGTTGAGCGCCGGCGTCTTCCGCCGCTTCGCGTCCGGCTGCCGCATCACGCGTCCGAGAAGCTGCACCGTGTCCGTCCCGCTCTGCACGTTCGCAACGGAGCACAGGACGTAGGCCGACGGGCAGTCCCACCCCTCCTTGAGCGCCTGCACGGTGATGACGCAGGTCACGGGACATGCCGGATCCCGGACGTCCACGCCGTCCAGCTCCTTCTGCTCCGCCGTCACCGTCCTCACCGCCTCGGGCGGCACCTTGGCCTCCTCGACGAGAAACCGCCGCAGCTCGTCCGGCGGCACCTCGCCCCGCACGTTCGTCGCCTGGAACAAAACGATCGGCCGCAGGAACGGCGCTCGCCGCTCCGCGGTCTCCCTCGCGGCCAGCTCCTCCAGCTCCTTCCGTTTCGCGAGCGCCGCGAAGACCGCCTGCGTCCAGTCGTCCCGGAATTCCGTCAGCTCGACCGGAAGCTTCACCATCTCCTCGTCGAAGAGCTCCGTCGCCCAGACCGAATACACCGTGTTGTTGCGCGCCTCCGGCGTCGCGGAGAGCCCCAGCACCGCGCGCGGACGCAGCCGCGCCAGCGTTTCGAGCGAAAGGTCGCTCGTCATCTTGTGCGCCTCGTCCACCACGACGATCGGACGGAGCGCGAACAGCAGGTTCGACAGCGAGCACTTCGGCCTGTCCGGCGCGTCCTCGCGCGCCTCCATCCCCGGCGCGAGCGCGATACCCGCGAAGTGCGGCTCCAGCTCCTCGTTGTCGGCGTAGACTTTGTATTTGGCGACGTCGCGCTTCACGAACGCCTGCTCCGTCGCGACGAGGACGCACGCGTTCTGCGCGACGTCCCCGGGCCGGATCTGGAACTTCTCGTCCAGGTCGAAGACCCGCACCCGCCCCTTGAACGCCTCGTCGAGCGCCGCGCGGTACGGATGCCCCGGCTTCTTCAGCGCCTCCGCCGTTTGCCGGCGGATCGTTTCGCTCGGCGCGAACCACAGCACGAACGGATAGTCCTGCCCGCTCGCCTCCGCGATGGTCTTCACCGCGTGCGCCGCCAGGATCGTCTTGCCGCCGCCCGTCGGCACCTTGATCGTCACCACCGGCACGTCGAGCCGCGTCCCGTCCGGCAGTGTCGCCACGAACGGCGTGTAGCCCCGCTGCACCCCGAGCCGCGCCAGCGACTCGTCGTCCGCCGTCGCCCGGGCGTAGGCGTCCGCCGGGGAAAGCGTCCGGCAGAGCCCGAAATACCGGCCGAGCGCTTCGAGCGTGTTCTTCTGGTAGCGTTTCAGTTCCATCGCGTCGCATCCTTTCCGCCGCTACTTCCGGATGTCGAGATCGTAGGGCGTCTGTTTGAGGACGATCCTCTCCGCCGCAAGCGCCTCCGCCCCCAGCTTCGACCATTCCGCATAGACCACGAGCGAGTCGAACGACGCGCTCCCGAGGTCCTCGCGGACGAGCGCAAGCGTCCGCTTCGTCAGCACGTTCCCCCCATCCACGCGCCGGTCCTTCAGGATTCCGTTGTAAAGGAGTGCATACGCCACGCCTCCGCGAACGCCCAGCACCGGCGACTTCCGGTGGATCGAGCCCTCCGGGCGAGCCGCCGCAGCGACGCCCCATCCCGTCTTCGTCTCCTTCCACCACACATGCGCCGCCAGAACCTCCCACGGGATGCTCTCGCGAATCGCGCCGTTGCCGTCCAGCAGCTCCTCCCCCAGTTCGAGAAAACGGAATGAGCCGCCGCCCTTCCAGCCCACCGCCTTGCTGATGCCGCCCTGCTCCCCCTCGATCACCTTCCGCAGCCGCACCGCGCAGTGCGTCCGCGCGTGCTCGCCCAGCTCCACGCCGATCCAGCGCCGCCCCATCTTGTGCGCCACCGCCGCCGTCGTCCCGCTTCCCAGAAACGAGTCGAGAACCAGGTCGCCGGGGTTCGTGGCGATTTCCAGAATGCGCTTCACCAACCGCTCTGGCTTCGGCGTTGCGAACGGCGATTTGCCGTCGAATAGTTTCAAGACCTCTTTCTTCGCCTCGTCCGTGTGTCCGACGTCTTCGTGAAGCCACAAATTTGATGGAGCTACTTCACCGACAGCCGATAGGTATGTCTTTCGAGCAATTCCACCTTTACCATTCTTACTAAAAAAGAATTTTGGCCACGGACCATTAGCCAGCACTTCATATGCGTGTTTCTGCGCGTCGGCAAGCGATTCTGCCAAAACGATACCTTTCACACCAAGGCGCACTGAAGATTCCGCAACCCCGCATACTTCTGCACGTTTTTCGGCATCACCCAAATCCTTCAGTTCATATCGAGCCCACCCATTCATGTGAGAAAGCATTTCTTCTTGGCGATATCGCCAATGAGAACTTGCGGAGGGATACAGCAACTCCCCGGTAAATGGGTGTTGGATTGCATAGACCATCCCTTGATGCGTGGCGCCATCCGAGGCATAGGGATTGTCGCTTCTCCACGCTCCTTGCGGATCGTTGTCGGGATTCTTGTACTTTCGGTCCATTCCTGCCGAGCGCGGTAATTTGTTTGGAGACCATCCTTCTCGTTTTGAGTACACAACGATGTGTTCGGCGGAAGTGACGATTCCTTTCGAGTCCCCTTTGATGGAGTAGTTTCGTTGCCAGGAGATGTTCGAAACGAAGTTGGGGCGTCCGAAGATTTCGTCGCAGATCACTTGAAGATAAGCACCCTCGCGGTCATCGATCGAAATCCAGATTGAGCCGTCCTCGGAAAGGAACTCGCGAAGGAGTTGGAGACGTGGATAGAGGAGAGAGAGCCAGGTGGAATGTTCGAGATTGTCGTCGTAGTGCTCGAACGCGGAGCCTGTGTTGTAGGGCGGATCGATGTAGATGCACTTCACCTGGCCGGCGGCGAACGGAAGGAGCGCCTTCAGCGCGGCGAGATTGTCGCCGTGGACGAGCAGGTTTTCGGACGCCCCGCCGACGCCCATCTCCGGTACCTCGCGAAGAATGTGCAGCGGCGTCCCCGCCGCCGCCCTCGTCGCCTCGTCGCGGTTCCTCCAGTCTAGCGTCGGCATGCCGCCTCCGCGGTTTCGTTGTTCTGTTTTCCGTTCATTCTCGCGATGCGGCTGCATCGCGAGCGGGGCCGGAAAAGAGACGACTATAAAAAGAGCGCGTTCTCTCTGCCATGCTCGCCTCGGAGGCCCTACCACAGGCCTGGTTTGCCAACATGATTTCGAGAACGCGCCCGTTCGGGCGCGTCTCTGCAGAGATGTGGCAAACCAAGGACCTGTTTCGGCCTTGTTAAAAAGCGACGAAGGAAAGTGTGGTAGTTTTCCGAGGCGACGTCGTGCGTGCAGTTACGCTAAGGGTTCAGTTGTTGTGGCGGGGTCTGGGTGGCGGATTTCTCCGTGGGGTTGCGTATGCGGCGGATTGTAGCAAAACGCGCGCCGGGGCGCAAATGCGGCCCCGGCGCACGATGCACGAGGCCGTCACCCTTCCGTCTCTTCTCCCTTCGGCTCGATCGGCCAGTCGGGGTCGAACTCGACCGTCACGGCGTCCGGCGGCAGTTCGTCGAGCATCTGCCACACGGCCTTTCCGAGTTGGGGAACGACGATCGAGAGCATCTCCCGGAACGAATCGCCCGCGAATTCGAACTCCTCGCCGCCTTCCGGCGTGAAGAGATAGCCGTAATACCGACCCCAGTATTCGAGCTTGCGGCCCGCGAACTCGAACGAGAAGCTCTCGAGGAGTTTCTTTCCCCGGCGTTCCAGGTCGACGGCCGCGAGGACGACGTCGAACGCCGTCCGGGGAGGAAGGGGGACCTGTCGGTCCCATTGAACGTCCGGGATGGGATGCGTCTTCATTTGTTCTTGTTCCTTTCGATCATTTTGTCGAGAATCGGTTTCCATTTCTCCAGTTCCTTGGGTGTCGGCGGATCGCCTTTCTTGCTTCGGACGGGCATTCCGCTCCCGTCTCGCGTGTAATGGTGGACGTGGATTTCGTCTGGCTTCATCCCTTGTTCCCACGGATGTCCGAGGTCGAATTCGAGAACCGGGTAGTGGTCCTCGTAGACGCGCAGATGCGCGAACCGGCCGTCGGCTCCGCGCGAAATGTATGCTTCCGAAGTCTTGGCGAATTCGGGAAGGTTTCCGTTTTTCTTCCCTTTCGGATGGATGACCTTCACGCCGCCGATCATTTCTTCGCACTCCCATCGCCGATGGTCCTCCGTCCAGCTCTGGAAGTGGTTCGTGGATTCCCACGTGCCTCGTCCGCCCATTAAACGGCCTCCTTCCCGAGAAACAGGTCCTGCTGGACGCAACCGCGCCGCCGCGCGTTCGACCAGGTTTCGAACTGGACGATGTTCCGGACGTCGAAATCGAGCGCGGGCACGGTTCCGTAGAAAAGAATCGTGGCGGGCTCGAGAAACCGGACGGCTTCGAGGAAACCATCCCGGAACGCCGAGAGCGGCATCCCATGCCTCAGGACGCTTTGCGTGGAAACGGCCACGACCGACCGTTCGGGGATGCCGTCGAAGCACGGATGGAAGGTGTCGCGACGGGCCCAGATCAGGACGGGGATGGCATGCATCCCGTTTCTCTGGACGATCTGCCCGAAGAGTTTCGACCGGAAGGCGTTCTGCCGGACGTAGTCCTTCGGCCAGTCCATTCGCGCCGAGAAGTCGAGCGTGAAGACCGCTCCGAACGGACGGAGCCGTTCCAGATAGAGGTCAAGATGCGTCCAGACCCGTTCCAGCAGTTCGTCGTCGTGGAAGGTCTCGACGGCGGCGTCTGGGGCCGGGCCGATGCCGTCCCGCACCTTCGGGAGCGGAAACAGCCGTTCGGGGACGAACGTCTCCGGCTGTAGGATGGGTTGCTGGTGGATGGGCGTGAGCATTGCCGGATCGATCCGGTCGTTGTGGTATCGCCTTCGGAGGAAGGCCATTTCTCTGTTGTTCATCGGTGGTAGTATTCCGTGAGGTTTGTCTTGTTGATGTCCCCTCGGCACCCGCCGGGGGAAGTCGGGAAGAAAAAGGGCGCGTCTTTCCGCATGTCCTCACGGAGGCCCTACCACAGGCCTGTCTGAAACATGACGTGAAAACGCGCCCGAAGCGGGCGACGTTCTGCCGAGCCGTCAGAGAAGGAATGGTGGTAGGTTTCCGCAAGCGGCGAGTTGGGCAGTTCGCTAGGAGTTCAGTTGTGTTGGCGGAATCTGGGTGTCGGAATTTTCCGGGGGTTCTCGTGCTCGGCGAAGTATCGCGCGGACGAGGCGGATGATACCAGACCCCGCCACGCAAGTCACGCGGAAATTATGGGCGCGCGGAAAACGACGAATGCCGCCCGCGACGAGTCGCGCGGCGGCATTCTCGCGGGGCGGTGGCGGGGCGGGGCGTTCGTCCGGAATCGGGAAGTGGGCGGGGGCGGTGGCGGGGCATAAGGGGCGTTTCGTGCGTTGCGCGCGGACGAGGGAGGAATCTACCACAACCCCGGGGCGAGCGAATGCAACATTTGTGCAACAAATTCGCGCTTGCCTTTCGGCCGGCGCGGGCGGACTGCGCGACCCACGTTTGCGTTCTCGCGCGGGCGCGCGCTCCGCGCGACGCCTCGCGCGACGCCTCGCATGGAGACGCCTGCGTCGGCCGACCGGCGCCGCGGGGACCGCGGCGCGGATGGAATCATTCCATCACTTCCCAGTGGCCGAGTTTCTTGCCCCCGACCTTCCGGAGGCGGTTCGCCTTTTTCAGCCGCTTGACCGCCTGTTCGACGCCGCGAACCGAAAGTCCGATGGCGATTGCAACTCGATCCAAGGTCGCACGCGGGTTGGTTTTGAGGATGTTGAACACGTCTTCGCACGTCTTATCCACATTCTTATCCACACTCTTATCCACATTCTTATCCACACTCTTATCCACACTCGCGGCCGCGGTCTTCTCCACCGTCTTGACCGAACCCGCCGGACGGGGAATGACGGTGACGAAATCGTCGCCGTCCTCGACGCGCCATTCCGGACGGGCGAGGCCCCATTCGCGGCAGAGCGCGATGATTTCCCCCGTGCCGGTGCCGGTCTGTTCGACGTATTTGCGCAGGAACATCGCGTAGGCGAGAAGCGGGTTGGCCGGATACGACTTGTGCGGCCTGTACATCTTCGCGAGCGTCATCCCCTTGGGGATCGGGCCGGGGCTCCACACTTCGAGCCGGTCCTTGAACAGCATCACCTGGACGCTCGCCGCGCTCGCGTAGTCGCGGTGGCAGACGGCGTTGACGATCGCTTCGCGCACGGCGGGCTCGGGAAGTTCGAACCGGGACGGCGCCGCCGCGCTGTCCGGCGCGTCGTGCGATCCGATCATGTTGCTGACGTGAGACAGAACGAAGAACGTCGCGTCGTCGACCGTCTTGAACACGTCACCCGTGTAGATCTGGTGGTCCGCCATCGGCTTTCCGACGCGGTCGGACAGGAACCACGCGCATTTGACGCACGAGGAGGGAAAGAACCGCTGCGGGTCCTTTCCGAACAGCAGGGCCGCCGGATTGAGGATGCGGCCGTCGTCGTCGACCAGGCGCAGCGCTTCGAGGATATTCGCGGGCGAGGCGTTCGCGGGGACGTTCCACTTTCGTTCGATCCGGGCTTCCTTGACGAACTGGCGCATCTTGGCAACGGACAGGTCCTTCAGCCGGACGTTGGCGGAAGCGGAGCAGTCGAACGGAAGCGCACTGACGAGTTTCCTGCCTTCGAGGAAACGGGCGAGGGCGGCGTAGACGCCGGTGCGGAGTTCGTCGAAGTCGGAGAATCCGTTGCGGACGACGTCGGAATTCACGCGCGCGACGAACCGGGCCTGCCGCGGGTCGCGGTCGACGCCGCGGAGGACGAAACACAGGCGCTCCTTCCGCCCTTTGGCGGCTCGGTCGTATTCACGTTCGGTCGCGGAGACGCCCCTGGCGTCGACGTTGCCGTAGGAGGCGCCGAGGATTCCGAGATAGATGTCGCAGCGGTCGACTTCGTCCAGATAGACCTCCTGGGCCGTCCGTTCCTGGGCGGGCGTCTCCTCGAACAGGAACACCTCGAAGAACTTTCCGAGGATGGCGTCCTTGCGAATGTAGGAGGCGAGGTCCTTGCGCTCCTTCATCCGATCTCGTTCGCCATCACAATTCTTTGACGGGAGAGGGCAAGCCGGCATCGACCAATGCTCGGTGTGGCTGACGGATTTGAGAATAGCAGAATGCTCGGGCTCGCGTCAATCGTGACGCGAGCCCGGGCAATCGACGAATGCCGCCCGCGGTGGAGCCGCGCGGCGGCATTCTCGAGAAATGGTCGCGGTGTTCCGAGGTGACGACCGTGACCGCGACGCCCTTCTGCTTCGCGGCGAGCATGTCCAGCGTCTCCACCGTCGCCCAGTTGTCGACGAGGACGAGCGACTTCCTTGCGCTTTTCACCAGCCGGTCGACGAACGCCCGCGCGTCCCAAAGCTGGCCGTCGTAGAAGACGCCCTGAAGGGGTGGCGTCTGCGTCCGGACGAAGAAGTCGACCTTGCCCTCGAGCGCATCAAGCCGCTGTCCGTGCTCCGCGAGCCGACGATCCATCCGATCCTCGATCTGGACGAGACGTTCGTTCACGGCGTATCCGCGAAGCAGATAATCGCGGAGAACGCTCGTGGCCCAGATGCGAAACTGGGTGCCTCGAACGGACTTCACGCGGTATCCCACGGAAATGACGACGTTCAGGCTGTAGAGCTTGATCGGCTTGTCGGAAAGAGGAATGTGCAAAAACTGCACATTGCCCCCTTCCGTCAGTTCCCCTTCCGAAAACACATTGCCTATGTGACGGGTGATCACGGTCCTGTCGCGCTGGAACAAATCCGCCATCTGTCCCTGCGTCAGCCAGACCGTCTCGTTTTCGAAACGAACGTCAAGCCGGAGCGTTTCGTCCGGCTGGTAGACGACGATTTCGTTCTTTTGCGGCGGCGAGACTTCTTGCGGTTCACAACCATTGGTCTCTGGTATTGGGGAATCCTTTCTGCTTTTGGGGGTGGTTTGGGGATGTATCGAGGGATGTTCCCGCGGAACGGGGGATAGACTGCCACAGCGCCCCGGGGAAAATGTCGCCTGGCAGGCGACATTTTCGTGGCGGGGTGCCGCACCCCGCCACGCGGCCGGCGACAACTTGGCGACCGGCCGACTTGGCGACTTGGATCCAGTCGGCGGAAGCAGCCTTGGGATCCCGGGTCAAGCGATGCGGCGCAATGACGGAATGCGCGCAATGGCGGGGCCATTGCGCGCATCCTTCGCGAGCGGGTGCAGCGCTCGTTCGAACTAGTGCTTCAGCGACGCGCCGATGCTGGCATTGCCGGCGAGGAGCGCGTAGCGGCGCAGCCAGCCGCCGAAGGCGCGGGGCTGCCAGGGGGCGGCGGCGGCGCGGCGGGCGGCGAGTTCTTCGTCCGAGAGGCTGTGCGAGAGCGTGCGCGCGGGGATGTCGATGTCGATCCAGTCGCCGTCCTTCAGAAGCCCGATCGGGCCGCCTTCGGCCGCCTCGGGCGAGACGTGTCCGATGCACGCTCCGTGCGTGGCGCCGGAGAAGCGGCCGTCGGTGATGAGCGCGACGGACTCGCCGAGCCCCGCGCCGATGATGTAGGCGGTCGGGGCGAGCATCTCCTGCATGCCGGGGCCGCCCTTCGGGCCCTCGTGGCGGATGACGACGACGTGCCCCGGCTTCACCTTGCCGCCGAGGATGCCCTCGCACGCCTCCTCCTGCGAGTCGAAGCAGATCGCCTGCCCGCTGAACTTCATCATCGAGGCGTAGACGCCGGCCTTCTTCACGACCGAGCCCTGCTCGGCGAGGTTGCCGAAGAGGACGCACAGGCCGCCGTCGGGCGCGTAGGCGTTCTCGAACGTGCGGATGACCTCGTCGTTCTTGATCTCCGCGCCGGCGGCGATCTCGCCGATGGTTTTGCCGGAGACGGTCGGGCAGTCGAGGTGCAGCAGGCCGGGCTTCTCGGCGAGGCGCTTTAGGATCGCGGGGATGCCGCCCGCGGCATGGACGTCCTCGACGTGGTAGGCGCAGCTCGGGGCGACCTTGCAGACGTTGGCCGTGCGCGCGCTGATCTCGTTGATGCGGCGCAGGTCGTAGGGGATGTCCGCCTCGCGGGCGATCGCGAGCGTGTGCAGGACCGTGTTCGTGGAGCCGCCCATCGCGACGTCGAGCGCGAACGCGTTGTCGATGCTCTTCTCGGTGATGAGGTCCTTCGGGAGCGGGCCGCCCTGCTTGGCCATCTCGACCGCGCGGCGGGCGGCGGCCCTCCAGAGCTCCTTGCGCTCGGGGGCGACGGCGGGGATCGTGCCGTTGCCGGGGAGCGCCAGGCCGATCGCCTCGCAGAGGCAGTTCATCGAGTTGGCGGTGAACATGCCGGAGCAGGAGCCGCAGCCGGGGCAGGAGTTCTGCTCGATGCGCTCCAGGCCGGCCTCGTCGAGCTTGCCGACCTTGTAGGCGGAGACGGCCTCGTAGGTGGAGTTGTAGTCGAGGACCTTGCCCGTGGCGGGGTCCTTTCCGGCGAGCATCGGGCCGCCGGAGCAGAAGACCGCGGGGATGTTCGCGCGGATCGCGCCGAGGATCATGCCGGGGACGATCTTGTCGCAGGACGGGATGCAGACCATCGCGTCGAACTTGTGGGCGGCGACCTCGGTCTCGACGCAGTCGGCGATGAGCTCGCGCGACGGGAGCGAATACTTCATGCCGGTGTGGGCCATCGCGAGGCCGTCGCACACGCCGATGGTGTCGAACTCGAACGGCACGCCGCCCGCCTCGCGGATGGCGTCGGCGACGAGCTTGCCGACCTCGCGCAGGTGGTGGTGGCCGGGGATGATCTCGACGAACGAGTTGCAGACGGCGACGAAGGGCTTTCCGAAGTCCTCCTTCCTGAGGCCGTCGGCGTAGAGGAGGGAGCGGTGGGGGGCGCGTTCGAAGCCCTTCTTGATGGTGTCGGAGTTCATGGTCGGGTGGAATCGTTTGGTTTTGGAAAAAGGGGGGGCTAGGCGTTCGGGGCGGGGGAGGGCGGGGGAGAGAAGATTGCGATGTCGAGCGAGAGGCCGCGGGAGGCGAGCTCGCCGTAGAAGGAGGGGATCGCGCCGGTCGCCTCGAAGCGCCCGAGGACGCGGCCCTTCGCGTCGAGCCCCGTCTGCCGGAAGACGAAGAGATCCTGCAGCGTGATCTGCTGGCCCTCCATGCCCATCACCTCGGAGATGCAGGTCACCTTGCGGGAGCCGTCGGAGAGGCGCGACTCGTGGACGATCAGGTCCATCGCCGAGGCAATCTGCTCGCGGATGGCGCGCGAGGGCAGCTCGAGGCCCGACATGAGCACCATCGTCTCGAGGCGCGAGATGACGTCGCGCGGCGAGTTGGCGTGGACGGTCGTGAGCGAGCCGTCGTGGCCGGTGTTCATCGCCTGGAGCATGTCCAGCGCCTCGCCGCCGCGGCATTCGCCGACGATGATGCGGTCGGGGCGCATGCGCAGCGCGTTGCGGACGAGGTCGCGGATCGTGACGGCGCCGCGGCCCTCGATGTTCGGCGGGCGCGCCTCGAGGCGCACGAGGTGCGGCTGCGCGAGGCGCAGCTCGGCGGCGTCCTCGATCGTGAGGATGCGCTCGTCGTGCGGGAGGTAGTTGGAGAGGACGTTGAGGAGGGTGGTCTTGCCGGAGCCCGTGCCGCCGGAGACGACGATGTTCTTGCGCAGCAGCACGCACACGCGCAGAAAGTCCGCCATCGGTTGGGTGAGCGTCCCGAAGCCGATGAGGTCCCGGTCGAAGAGCTGGCGGCGGGCGAACTTGCGGATCGTGATGCAGGGGCCGACGAGGGAGAGCGGGTGGATGACGCAGTTCACGCGGGAGCCGTCGGCGAGGCGGGCGTCCACGTAGGGCTGCGACTCGTCCACGCGGCGGCCGAGCGGCGAGACGATGCGCTCGATCGCGGCCATCACCGCGGCCTCGTCCATGAACGTGCGGCCCGTGAGCTCGAGCTTGCCGCGGCGCTCGACGAAGATGCGGTCGGGGCCGTTCACCATGATCTCGGAGACGGAGTCGTCCGCGAGGAGCTCCTCCAGCGGGCCGAGGCCGAGCGCCTCGTCGAGGATCTCCCTGCCGAGCTGCGCGGGGTCCATGTCGCCGGGGAGGCGGTCGCGGATCTCGGCGAGGATCGCGTCGACCTGCTCCACGGCGCGGCGGCGCAGCTCCTCGGGGCGGACGCGCGCCGCGGAAAGGCGCTTGATGTCGAGGCGCGAGACAAGCTCCTGATGAATCTGGCGCTTCACCGAGCGGCGGCGCTCGTCGGCCGGCGACGAGGCGGCGGCCGGCGGGTCCGGCGGCGGGTCGGCC
>CACWKU010000077.1 GCA_902761575.1 uncultured bacterium | reverse complement strand
GCGCCGCTCCCGCCCGTCGCGCTCGGCTCGCGCCTCGCGCTCTCCGTCCCGGCCGGCGCGCTCGCCGCGCTCGCGGTCGGCGCCGCGGCGGCGGGGCTCGACTGGCTTTCCGTCAACACCGGACTCGAGGAGGACGACCGTGAAGCGCTCGACTGGGACTAGCGCGCTCTGGCCGCGCCTGCGCCTCGCCGCGCTCGGCGCCGCGATGCTCGGGGCGCTCGCGTTCCTCCTGCTCCGCCTGCACGACGTCCAGGTGCGCGACCGGGACCGCTACCTCGGCGAGCAGTCCGAGATGACGCTGCGCCGCGTGCGGCTCCCCTCCACGCGCGGCCGCATCCTCGACCGCAACGGCGCCGTCCTCGCCGACAACCGCCCGCGCTACGGCGCCGCGCTCTACCTCGACGAGCTGCGCGCGCCCGGCCGCTGGTCCAACACCGTGGAGAAGGTCTTCGCCCGGGCGTGGGACCTCTCGCTCGTCGTCGGGCGCAAGCCCGAGCTGGACCGCGACGCGATCTGGCGCCACCTCCGGCAGCGCCGGCCGATCCCGCTCGTCGCCTACCGCAACCTCTCGCCCGACGAGCTCGCGCGCCTCGCCGAATGGCCCGAGCCGCTCGCCGGCGTCGACATCGTCGTCGAGCAGGACCGCGTGTATCCGTTCGGGGACCTGGCGTGCCACGTGATCGGCTACGCCGGGCGCGACATCAACCCCGACCGCGCCGCGCCGCCCGACACGGCGGACGCCGACGCCGCCGAGGCCGGCCCCGACGAGTCCGGCGCCGCGGCGTTCGACTACGCGACGCACGAGCTGCTCGGGCGCGGGGGCGTCGAGAAGGCGTTCGACGGCGTCCTCGCCGGCCGCGGCGGCGCCGAGGTGCTCCGCATCGACGTGCTCGGCTACAAGCGCGAGACCTATCCCGCCGCGGACCCCGTCCAGGGCGGCGACGTCGTCCTCTCGATCGACGCCGGGCTGCAGCGCGCCGCCGAGCGCGCGCTCGGCGACCGCCGCGGCGCGGCGATCGTCCTGGATGCCCGGAACGGCCAGGTGCTCGCCCTCGCGAGCTCGCCGCGCTACGACCTCTCGCGCTTCGTTCCGTCGCTCTCCTCCGCCACCTGGCGCGAGCTGAACGAGGACCCGGAACGGCCTCTCCTGCACCGGGCGCTCTCCGGCGCGTATCCGGCCGGCTCCGTCGTGAAGCCCGCCGTCGCCCTCGCCGCGCTCGGCGCGGGCGCGATCCGCCCCGACACGGAGTTCGTCTGCGAGC
The DNA here is from genome assembly GCA_902761575.1 of uncultured bacterium. Classification (GTDB taxonomy): domain Bacteria; phylum Verrucomicrobiota; class Kiritimatiellia; order RFP12; family UBA3636; genus UBA3636. The sequence goes on along the minus strand of CACWKU010000077.1, from coordinate 12,445 downwards.
GCGGCTTCCACCGGAACGGGATCCACCTGCGCTGCTCGCACGGCGCGAGCCACGGCCGGATCGCCGTCGAGCGCGCGCTCGCCGTCTCGTGCAACGCGTTCTTCGTCGAATGCGGCCTCGCCCTCGGCTGGGAGCGCGGCCTGCGCGACGCCTACGCCGCGCTCGGCTTCGGCGCCGCTCCCGCGCTCGGCATCCCCGCCTCCGCCGGCATCCTGCCCGACTCCGCGTGGAAGAAGGCGCACACGCGCGACCGCGTCCCGTGGACGCCCGGCGACACCGCCAACGCCTCGATCGGCCAGGGGATGCTCTCCGTGACGCCGATGCAGATCGCGCTGCTCGCGCTCGCGCTCGCGAACGACGGCGACGTCCTCGCGCCGCACCTCGTCCTGCGCGCGGGGGACGTCCCCGCGAAGGCCGACCGGCAGGTCGTGGACCACGTCGCGTGGCGTCCGGCGGACCTGGAGATCGTCCGGCGCGGCATGGTCGACGCCGCCGGCGCGCACGGCACCGCGCGCCGCATCGGCCTGCCCTCGCTGCGCCTCGCCGCGAAGACCGGAACGGCGGAGTTCGACGCGCGCGACGGCCGCGAGCACCAGCACGCCTGGATCATCGCCTACGAGCCGTGGGACGCGCCCGAGCGCGCCTACGCGATCCTCGCCGAGGACTCCGACGCCGGCGGCACGACCGCGGCCTACATCCTGCGCGACATCCTCCTCCACATCCACCCCGACGCCGCACCCGACGAATCCTCCGACATCCCCTCCCCTTCCACGTCCGCGCCGGAGGAGGAGCCCGCACCGGATGCGAAAGCCGCGGAGGAAGAGGACCCCGCAGCGGAGGCGGAAGCCGCTGAGGAAGATTCCGGCCGGATCCGGGCGGACGAGGGTCCCAGGGACGGCGGAGAGCCGCTTGCCGGCGGAAATGGGCTCTGATAGACTCGCGGCCGTGTACGACGATCCCCCCGCCGCCCCGCGTCCCTGGTGGCTCCGCGTCAACTGGCCGATGGTGCTCTGCGCCGCGGCGCTGCTCGCCGTCGGCGTGCTCTTCATCCGCAGCGCGTGCTCGGTGCGCGTCGGACGCGCGCACGAGCTCTGGCGGCAGATGCTCTGGCCGTGGATCCCGCTCGGCGTCGCGGCGCACCTCGTCGTCGCCGCGGTCGACTACCGCCGCTGGACTGAATGGGCGTGGGCGATCTACCTCTTCGCGCTCGTGCTGCTCGTCCTCGTCCTGATCCCGGGCATCGGCACCACGAGCAACATGGGCGCGCGGCGCTGGCTCTTCGGCCGCTTCCAGCCGTCGGAGGGAGCGAAGTTCGCGCTCGTCGCGGCGCTCGCGTTCGTCCTCGGCGGCGGCATGGCCCTCGGCGAGCGGGCCAAGCTCTGGCTTTCGCTCGGCCTCGCCGCCGTGCCCGCGGCGCTGATCCTCCTCGAGCCCGACCTCGGGACGACGCTGCCGTTCGTCGCGGCGGCGCTCGCGATGGTCTTCGTGGCGGGGTGCGCGAAGCGGACGCTGCTCGCGCTCGTCCTCGCGGCGGCGCTCGGCGCGTCCGCCTTCCTCGGGGCGATCCTCCTGCCGGAGAAACTCCCGCCGGAGAGGCGCGCGAAGGTCGAGGCCGTGACGGGCCGCTTCCTCCACCGTCACTGGAAGGACCGCGTCCTCGTCTTCGCCCATCCGGAGCGCGACCTGCAGGGCGCGGGCTGGAACGCGTGGCAGAGCAAGATCGCCGTCGGCTCCGGCGGCGAGCGCGGCAAGGGCTACATGAAGGGGACGCAGAACGCGCTCGGCTACCTGCCCGTGTCGGTCTCCTCGTCGGACTTCATCTTCTCGGTCATCGCGGAGGAGACGGGCTTCCGCGGCAGCGCCGCCGTGCTCGGGCTCTTCGCGCTGCTGCTCGCGAGCGTGGCGTGGACGGGCCTGCGCTGCCGGGACGAGGCGGGGCGCCTCGTCTGCACGGGCGTCGGGGCGATCCTCTTCACGCACGTCTTCGTGAATGTCGCGATGACGATCGGCGTGATGCCGATCACGGGCATCCCGCTGCCGCTCGTGAGCTACGGCGGCACGTTCGCCATCTCGACCCTCGCTCTCCTGGGCCTCGTGCAGAGCGTCTCGCTCCACGGCGAGGAGCCTGCCCCCTAGCCGATCTCCGTCCGCCGGTCCGGTTGAAAATTCCGGGGCGAAATCGTAGACTCCCGCCCCTCGGCCATCCCCTTTCCGACCACCCGACCATGAAGAACTACACCGACCTCCCCTACGTCCGCGAATTCGTCCGCCTCTGCGACATCGGCGACCGCCAGGGCTTCCACGAGCGCAACGGCGGCAACCTCAGCTACCACCTCTCCGACGCCGAGATCAGGGCGTCAAGGCCCCTTCTCAGGGGGCGCAGGCCCGGTCCGTGGACCGACGTCGACCCGAAGGGCGACGTCGCGGTGCCGTCGCTCGGCGGACACTGGTTCCTCGTGACCGGCTCCGGCAAGTTCTTCCGCAACGTCTCCTGGGACACCGAGGCGAGCGTCGCGCTCTGCGAGCTCGACGAATCCGGCGCGCACTACCGCGTGCTGTGGGGCCTGCGCGACGGCGGCCGGCCGACCTCCGAGTTCTCGAGCCACCTCATGAACCACGAGGTGAAGTTCCGCGCCTCCGGCGGCGCGATGCGCGTCATCTACCACGCGCATCCCGCCAGCCTCATCGCGATGACCTACGTCGTTCCGCTCACGGACCGCGCATTCACCCGCGCGCTCTGGAACACCATGACCGAGTGCCCCGTGATCTTCCCGGAGGGCATCGGCGTCGTCAAGTGGATGGTGCCCGGCGGGCGCGAGGTCGCCGTGGCGACGTCGAAGCTCATGGAGAGGTACAACAACGTCGTCTGGGCCCACCACGGACTCTTCTGCGCGGCCGACACGTTCGACAACGCGATGGGCCAGATGGAGACGATCGAGAAGGCCGCGAGGATCGTGATGATGATCCTCTCCTCCGGGCGCAAGCCGCTCACGGGCATCACGTCCGAGGGCTTCCTCGCCATCGGGAAGATGTACGGCGGCAAGATCCCGAGGCGCTTCCTCTAGACCGGCCGCCGCCGGGCGGCGCCGAGCACGCGGGCGTAGACCTCGCGCAGGCCGCGCCTGAACACGTCGAAGTTGTAGCGGTCGTCGACGAGCGCGCGGCAGCGCGCGGCAAGCGCGGCGCGCTTCGCGCCGTCGCGGGCGAGCTCCGCCACCGCACCGCCGAACGCCGCCGGCTCGGGCGCGGCGAAGAGCGCCGTCGTCTCGTCGAGGATGAGGCGGTTGGCGGGATGGTCGGTCGCGACGATCCCGCGCGCGACCTTGAGGTAGTCGAGCAGCTTGAGCGGCGTGTTGAGCCCCTGGATGCGCGGCGAGAGCAGCAGGTCCGACGCCGCGAGGTAGCAGGGCAGCCGGTCCGGCGGAATCTTGCCGACGAACGAGACGCGCTCCGCGCAGCCGGCCTCTCGCATCTGAGCCGTCCGCTCCGCGATCTCCTCCGGCGTCCCGCCGACGATGACGAAGCGCAGGCGGGGCTCCGCCCGGACCGCGACGGGGATCGACGCGAAGAGCAGATCGATGCCCTGGTAGACCGCGAACGACCCGACGTACGTCGCGAGAATCTCTCCGGGCGCCCTCTCCAGCTCGGCGCGCGCGGCGGCGGTGCCGGTCGCGTCCGGCTCGACGAGGGACGACGGGATGTCGCTCACGCAGAAGGCGGGCGTGCCGGCGCCGGTCTCCTCGACCTGGCGGACGAGCGCGGGACCGGTGCCGATCACGGCGTCGGCGTGGCGCATCACGAAGCGCTCGACGGCCCGGTAGGCGCGGATGACGAGACCCTTCTTGTAGCTGCCGGCGTCGGAGTGCTTCTCGAACACGGCTTTCGCGCGCGCAACGCGCGAAAGGATCCAGGCCGGGAGGCCGCAGTCCTCGACGCCGTGCACGACGTCGTAGCGCCGCCGGCAGATCATCCCGAGCGCCTCGACGAACATCACCGCGTCGAACGCGAGCTTCAGCGGCGAGGGGCCGATGGCGATCCTCTTCGCGAAGAACAGGTTCGGGCAGCGCAGGATGCGGACGCCCTCCACCGGCCGGTCCTCGCCGATCGGGAGCGTGAGGAAGTCCACGTCGTAGCCGTTCTCGGCGATCGCGCGTACGTCGAACCCGAGCCGGATCGGCGAGCCGCGCCACTGGAAGTAGGGCTGAGAGGCGAGAAAAAGCACGCGCCGGCGGCGCGGCGAGGCGGCGGATTCGGACGGCGGCGTTTCCATGCCGCTCGATTCTAGCAGAGCGTTCCGGGCCGCGCAATCGGCCGTTCCGCCGGAAGAGTTGCGGGGGATTCCGCGCCCGTGGTAGACTCATGGCCATGGAAGACGAGACGAACGGTGCCATCGACCTCAAGGACGTGCGGAAGCTCGCGCGCGGCGCTTCGACGCTGAAGAAGCTGACCTCCCTGTTCGGCGGAAAGACGGCGCGCAGGTCCGTGCCGCGCTCCGCGGCGAAAAAGGCGCGGAAGACGCGCGCCGCGAAGACCGTGGACGTCCCCGGCCTCGGGAAGGTGCCCGCCTCGACGGTGAAGAAGTGGGCGCCGACGATCGGCGGCCTCATCCTCGGCCGGATGCTCACGCGCTCGTCCTCCGGCGGCGGTTCGCGCCGCCGCCGCGCCCCGTCGTCCGCGCCCGCGCAGGGCGACGCCGAGGCGGCGCAGTCCGCGCCGCCGCAGGGCAATCCGTATCTCAAGTGGATCATCCTCTTCTTCGTCGTCGCGATCCTCGTCTGGTGGCTCGCCGACGGCGGCGCGCAGGCCTGCGCCGATGCTCTGCGGCGGATACGGTCGCCGGCGGCCGCCGAAACGGCGGATCCCGCGCCCGCCGCGCCGGACCCCGCCATGCCGGCGGAGAAGCCGGCGAAGGCGAAGCCCGCGAAGAGGAAGGCCGCTTCGGCGCCGGCCTCGCCCGAGGTCCTGACCGACGGACTCTGGTGGGAGGGGCGCGGCGTGGTGGAGAGGGTCCTGCCCGACGACACGACCCCGCCCCGCCACCAGCGCTTCTTCCTGCGCGACGACCGCGGCCGCTCGCTCTTCTTCGCGCACAACGTCGACGAGGCCCCGCGCGTTCCGGACCTGCGCGAGGGCGACGAGCTCTCCTTCCGCGGCGAGTGGCGCGACAACGAGAGGGGCGGCGCGATGCACTGGACACACCGCGCCGGCGCCGGCCGCCGCAAGGGCGGCTGGCTCGAGCGCGACGGCGTCCGCTACGAGTAGGCGCGGCGCGTCACCCGCGCGCGCGGTCGAGACGGCGGTCGAGCCAGAGCAGGACGAGCGTCGGGACGACCGCGGGGACGGCGCGCCCGAAGAACCGCGCGAACGGATAGGCCCCCGCGGCGTCCCGCAGGACCGAGAAGTCGGCGAAGGCGGCGTAGATGCCGAGGATCACGAGCAGGAGCGCCGCGCTCGCGATCCACGCGCCCTTCCACGGTTCGAGCGAGACGGCCTTCGCGTCCGCGAAGGAATGCGGCTCCCGGCGCGGCGCGAGGAGGCGGACGAGGAGCATCAGGTCCGTCAGCGCGAGGAAGCACGCGCCCACGAAGTGGTATTCGCCCATCGCGTCCACGACGTCGAGCCCCTCGAACCGCGGCAGCACGAAGTAGCCGGCGGAGAGCAGGACCACGCCGCCGACGAGCCCGATGAGCGCCGAGGCCTGCGGCGCGCGGCGCGACACGAGCCCGACGAGAACCACCGCGAGGATCGGGATGAAGTAGATCGAGTTCATCTTCTGGAGATAGCCGAAGATCGAGGGGACCGCGTCGAGCAACGGCGAGAGCGTCATCGCCGCGAGCGCGATCGCGAGGCCGAACCACTTGCCGGCGCGCACGCACGTGAGGTCCGGCGCCTGCGGGCGCAGCTTCTTGTAGATGCCGAGCGAGAAGAGCGTGCAGGTGGAGTTGAGGGCCGAGTTGAAGCTCGAGAGCACCGCGCCCGCCATCACGGCCGCGAAGAAGCCCGCGAGCCACGGGGGAAGCACCGTGCGGACGAGCTCGCCGTAGGCGTTGGCCTCGCGCAGGAGGCCCGTCGCCTCGTCCACCACCGCGGGCGACGAGGGCGCGATCGCGCCGTGCTTGAAGAGGAAGAAGGCCATGATGCCGGGCAGCACCAGGTAGAGCGGCCCGATGAGCTTGAGGAGGCCGCACATCAGCACGCCCTTCTGCCCCTCCTTGAGCGAGGAGGCCGCGAGCGTGCGCTGGATGATCTGCTGGTTGGTGCACCAGTAGAAGACGTTGAGCAGGAGCACGCCCGTGAAGATCTCGAGGAAGGGCGCCTGGCTGTCCTCGGCGCCGATGGAGTTCACGTGCTCCGGAATGTCGGCGGCGAGGTTCCGCAGGCCGCGGACGATCGAGCCGCCCTGCGCGGCGGCCTCGCCCGAGAGGTCGATCGCGCCGCACGCCCAGAGGCCGAAGAACGTGATCAGGAAGCCGCCGAGCAGCAGGCCGATGCCGTTGAGGAGGTCCGAGACGACGATCGAGCGCAGGCCGCCGAAGATCGCGTAGACCGAGCCGATGCACCCGATGACCCAGACCATGATCCAGAGCAGCGTCGTGTCGCTCCGGATGCCCGTCGCGGCGTGCAGGTCGAGGATGCCCATCATGCCCTTCGCGCCGGTGTAGAGGATCATCGGCAGCAGGATGAACATGTAGGCGAGCAGGAAGATCACGTTGCAGACGAGCTGGGCGCGCGAGCCGAAGCGGATGTCCAGCAGCTCGGGGACCGTCATGATGCCGCTCCGGAGGAACTTCGGCAGGAAGAAGAGCGCCATCATCACGATCGCGATGACGCCGACGACCTCCCACATCATCACCGCGAGGCCCGTCGTGTAGCCCTGGCCGTTGAGGCCGACGAGCTGCTCGGTCGAGAGGTTCGTGAGCAGCAGCGAGGCCGCGATGAACGGGAACGTGAGCGAGCGTCCGGCGAGGAAGAAGCCGTCGTTCGAGCCGGAGTCGCCGCCCCGGCTCTTCCACCACGTGATCGCGGCCACGAGGGCGGTGAAGAAGACGAAGGAGCCGAGCGTGAGTGCGGTGTTCATGGCGGGATCGGTGGTTGGCGTATGACGTCCCCGATGTCCCTGCAGGCCTAGGGCGCGGAGGGGAGGTCCAGGAGGACGGGGCGGTGGTCGGAGGCGGAGGGTTCGTCGACGACGCGGGCGACGGCGCCGCGGAAAGCGTCCGCGTGGGCGCGGTCGACGGCGATGTAGTCGATGCAGCGGTCGGGCGCGGAGGCGGGGAACGTCGGGACGGACGGGTCGGTGAGCACGGCGAAGCCGCGCCCGATCCGGCGGAGGGTGAGGTCGTCCGGGAGCGCGTTCCAGTCGCCGGCGAGGAACACGGGCTTCGGCGACGGGAGGAGCTCGGCGAGGATGCGGTCGACGGACTCGGCGCGGTCTCCCTCGTGGAGCGGCAGGTGCGTCACGGCGAAGACGAAGGCGCCGAAGTCGGCGACGAGGAGCGCGCGGTCCTCGTCGTGCGGCGACGGGAGGGAAACAACGCGCACGGAGCCGGGGCGCTCGCGGGACAGGAGGGCGATGCCGTACTGCCCGCCCTCGAAGTCGATGGACCGCGCGAAGGCGGCGTGGAGGCCGGTCGCGCCGGCGAGGGCGGCGGCCTGGTCGACGCCGCCGGAGCGGCGCGTCGCGCGGTCGACCTCCTGCAGGGCGACGACGTCGGGCGCGAGCGCGCGGATCGCCGCGGCCTGGCGATCGAGCGCCGGGGAGAGGTCCATCCCGCGCCCCGCGCGGACGTTGTAGGTGATGACACGCACGGGGATTCCCGCGAGAGCCGGGCCTCTCAGACCAGTTTCAGAAACTGGTCGCGGACGGCGGCGACGCCCTGCTGGACGAGGCCGTCGACGGCGCCCTCGGCGAGGCCGAACTGCTTGGCGACGGCGGCGACGGTGTTGCCGTCGAGGAGGCGGCTCTTGAAGACGTCCTTCGCCTGGGCGGCGAGCGAGCCGGACCCGAGGACGGTCTTCACCGCGGAGGCGAGCTTGGCGAGGAGGTCGTCCGCGCCGCCCTTGGCGCCGCCGAGGAGCCCGCCCGCGAGGCTCGCGAGCCCGGCGAGGCCGCCGCCGGACTTGTCGCCGAGCAGCGAGCCGACGAGATCGGCCGCGCCGCCGAGCCTGTCCTTCGCCACGCCCTGCGTGACGAGGCCGAGAAGGTTCTTGAGAACATCGTTGGAGAGGTTGAGGTCGGACATGTGCGTACTCCCTTGATTGGGGTTTCGATGGCACGGATTCTAGCACGCGGAGCCCGTCCGGGGCAAGTTTGCGCGACGAGGATCGCGAGCCGGAAGGCGCTCGCCGCGCGGCCGTCATAGCGCGGCGAGGACGGCGCCGACGAGGACGAGGAGGAGGGCGAGCGACTTCTGGCGGAGGGCCAGGTCGCGGAAGAGGAGGCCGCCGACGAGGAACGAGACGACGGAGCTCGTCCGGCGGAAGACGGAGACGAGCGAGATGTCCGCGCCCGGGATCGCGACGGCGCGGAAGTAGAGCGCGTCGGAGAGGATCAGCAGCGCGCCGACGAGCGGGATCGACCAGCGCCACCGGAAGGGCGAGCGCTCCGCCGCCGGCCAGGCCGCGCGCCGCGCGAGCCAGACGGCGCCGAAGAGCAGCACGAGGCCCGCGCTGAAGTGGAGCTGGACCGTCCGCGGCGGCAGTCCGGCGTGGGCGAGCAGGAACTTGTCGTAGAGCGCGGACGCCGCGCCGAGCAGCGTCCCGAGCGCGACGAGCGCCATCTCGCGGCCGCGCCAGGAGAAGCCCTCGCGCGAGCCGAGCGCGGCCAGAAGGACGTAGCCGGCAACCATGAGCAGCATCCCGAGCGCGCGGACCGGGCCGGGCGTCTCGCCGTAGAGCGCGATCGCGCCGAGCAGCGTCCAGAGCGGCGCCGTGGCGCGGACCGGCGCGGCGAGCGAGATCGGCAGGCGCCGCATCGCGAGGTAGCCCGCGGCCCAGCTCGACCCGACGAGCGCCACCTTGCCCGCGAGCATCCAGCGCGCCGCCGGCGTCGCGCGCATCGCCTCGGCGAGCCCCGCCGCCCCGCCGTCCGCCGCGGCCGCCGCGAGGAACGCGACCAGCCCTGCCACGGACGACCAGAGCAGCACGTCCACGGCAGAGTTCTCGCTCACCGCGTGCTTGCAGGCGACGTTGTAGAACCCGAGCGAGAGCGCCGAGAGGGCGACGAGGAGGAGCGCGTCAGGCGTCATACGCCGCGAATCCGGAACATCCTAGTCGGCCCTGCCGGAGGCGCAGAGGCGGAAGCCGAGGAGATCGCTCCGGAGGGAGGGCGCGAACCAGCGCCGATTGGAGGACTGGCAGGCCTTGGCCGAGCCGCCCCAGCCGCCGCCGCGGTCGACGCGGGCCTTGCCGCCCGCATCGACGGCGCCCTCCTCGTCCACCGCGGTGTTCGTCCACTCCGACACGTTTCCGTGCATGTCGTAGAGCCCGAAGGCGTTCGGCTTCTTCTGCCCGACGGGATGCGTCGATCCTCGGAACACGTCCTCGTCGAACCATGCGACCTCGCCGAGCGTATCCTCGGTGATTTCCGTCCCGTCGGAAAGCCTGCAGTACATGCCTTTCGAACCCGCGCGGCACGCGAATTCCCATTCGTCCTCCTCCGGAAGCCGGAACGCAAGTCCGGACGCCTTCGCGGTGGCGGTCGCGTTAAGCGTCTCCAAAAACGCCCGGCAGTCGTCCCACGAAACCATCTCCACGGGTCGGTCCGCTCCCTTGAACTCGGAGGGATTCCCCCCCATCACCGCCTCCCACTGCGCCTGCGTGACCGGAAACCTGCCCATTCGGTAGTCCTGGCCCGGAATCGGCACCATCGAGGCGACGATGCCCTCAACGACCGCGGGGTCAACGGAAACGGCTTCCTTCTTCGCGACGATCTCCTGCTGTGCCATTTTGGTTTCTCCTGTGGCGGGGTTGGTTTTGTTCCGTCGCGGCGCATACGCCGCAACGCCGCCCAGTCTACCACCGCGCGCTCGTCCGAATCAAGGAAAGTTTCGCGACCATCGCCGGGGTGCCTTCCCCCGAACGGCGGCCTTTCGACGCGAACGCGAAGGCCCGTTTCATCGCCTTCCGTCCGGCTTCCGCTTCGAGGGACGCCGAGGCTTCGCCTTCTTCGCGCCCTTGGTCCGCTTCGGCGGCGGGGCGGAGGAAGACCCCCTCAGGCGCGCGGAGCGCGCCAGCTCCCCCGGCGGGGGAGCCGAATTCGTGCCGCGCGCGGAGCGGGGCTGCTCTCCCGGCGGGGGAGCCGAATTCGTGCCGCGCGCGGAGCGGGGCTGCTCTCCCGGCGGGGGAGCCGAATTCGTGCCGCGCGCGGAGCGGGGCTGGTGCCGGCCGGCCGGCTGGGACGCCGGTCCGCCCTTGCCGCGGCGGGTGCGGCGGTCCTCGTGACGCCGGTCCTTCGAGGAAACGAGAACGGGGACTCCCCCACCCGGCTTCGCCGGGAGCCCCCTCAGGGAGGGGGCCGGCGCCATCGGCGCCGGGTCCGCGGATCCGCCCGCGGGCGTGCGGTCGTGCGGACGGGCCGCAGGCGCGGCCCCGCCTTTCCCGTGTTTCCTGGTTTTGGAGGAACGGGTTCTTTCCGCGTCTTCCGCGTGATCCGCGGTTGACGAACCCGGGTCGAAGTCGGTGATCTTGAAGTCGATGCGACGCTCGTCGAAGTGGACGGCGGTGACGAGGGCGCGGACGCGGGAGCCGGGGCCGAGGTCGAACTCGCCGGGTGCGACGAGCCGCTCGCGGTCGCGGTCGAAGCGCACGAAGTGCGAGGACATCGTCGAGACGTGCGCCATGCCGTCGAGCATCAGGGAGGGCAGCTCGACGAAGGCGCCGAAGGGCAGGCACTTCACGACGACGCCGTCCAGCTCCGGCGGGTCGCCGGCGGCGAGGCGCTCCTCGAGCCAGCGGTACTTCTTGATCTCGACGAGCGCGCGCTCGGCCTGGTCGGCGCGGAACTCGGTGCTCGTGGACGAGCGCGCGATGGCGCGGAGGTCGTCGACGGACGGCTGCGCGGCGCGGTCGCCGGCGAGCAGCGCGGCGAGCTGACGGTGCAGCACGAGATCGGGGTAGCGGCGGATGGGCGAGGTGAAGTGGCTGTAGTAGCGCTTGGCGAGGCCGAAGTGGCCCTCCTCGTCGGCGCTGTACTCGGCGCGCTTCATGCTCTTGAGGACCATCATCGAGACATAGTACTCGAGCGGGGTGCCGCGCACGGCCTTGAGGAGCCGCACGATCGCCCCGGCGTCGCGCAGGGCGCCGGTGCGGATGCCGATGGCGCGCAGGCCGGCCTCGAGGGCGTCCATCTTCTCGGGGTCGGGCACGTCGTGGAAGCGGCAGAGGTGCGGAATGCGATGGTAGGCGAGCTCCGTCGCGACGGCTTCGTTCGCGGCGATCATCGCCTCCTCCACGAGCTCGTGCGCGACGTTGTGCTCGGCCGGGCCGATGGAGAGCATCCGGCCGTCGGGGCCGAGCCTCACCTCGAGCTCGGGGGACGAGATGTCGAGCGAGAAGCGCGCGAAGCGGTTGCGGCGGAGCTGCTGGGAGAGGGCGTGGAGATCGCGGACGAGGCGGCGGACGGCGTCCGCCGCCTCGTCCGGGGATTCGATGATGGCCAGGGCCTGGCCGTAGGTGAGCCGGCGGGAGGAGCGGATGACGGACTTCGCGAAGCGGCGGCCGACCATGGCGCCGGAGGCGTCGAAGGTCAGGAACGCGGAGAAGGCGAGGCGGTCCTCTCCCTCGACGAGGGAGCAGACGCCGTTGCTGAGCTGCTCCGGGAGCATCGGGATCACGCGGTCCACGAGGTAGACGCTCGTGCCGCGCTCGCGCGCCTCGGCGTCGAGCGCCGAGCCGGGGCGGACGAAGTGCGAGACGTCGGCGATGTGGACGCCGAGGACGCGGCGGCCCTTCTCGTCGGTCGAGAGCGAGAGCGCGTCGTCGAAGTCCTTGGCCGTGGCGGGGTCGATCGTGACGATCGTCTCGCCGCGCAGGTCCTCGCGCGGGCCGCGGTCGGCGAGGAGCGCGGAGACGCGCTGCGCCTCGGCGTCGACCTCGGGCGGGAAGGGGCCGGGCAGGCCGAATTCGCGCTCGACGGCGACCGTGTCGAGCGAGGGGTTGTCCGCGGGGCCGACGACGGCGACGATCTCGGCGTCGGGGTCGAAGCGGGGGTTGTCCCAGGACGAGAAGCGGACGACGACGCGGTCGCCCTCGCGCGCGGCGGCGGGGTCCTCGACGTGGAACGTGCGGCCGCCGAAGGGGACGAGCGGGACGGCGGTCCAGTGGCGGCCGGCGCGGCGGAGCGTGCAGACGACGTCGCGCGCGCCGCGCTCGACGACGCGGACGACGCGGCCGGTCGGGCGCGAGGCGCCGCGCTCGGGCGGCAGCAGCGCGAGCTCGACGAGGT
>CACWKU010000076.1 GCA_902761575.1 uncultured bacterium | reverse complement strand
CGTCCGCGGCCGAGGCCCCGGCGCCGGTCCCCGCCGCGAAGCCCGCGCCGGCCGGCCGCCGCGCGCTCGTCGTGAAGCCGAAGCGCCGCATGGCCGTCCCGGAGGGCTACTCCACCGACCGCACCGAGGTCGAGACCTCCTCCGGCTCGCGGGTCCCGTTCCGGCTTCTCGTCCCGGTCCCGGACGCCTCGCGCTAGGGCGGCGCGCCCCGCGATGAAGTTCGCCGTCCTCGCCAGCTCGAGCGCGGGCAACGCCACCTTCGTCGAGGGCGGCGGCGCGAAGCTGCTCGTCGACGCGGGCACGAACTGCAAGACGCTCTCCGCCGCGCTCGCGCCGCTCGGCGTCGCGCTCGCGGATCTCGACGCCGTCCTCCTGACGCACGAGCACCACGACCACGTCTCGTCGCTCGCCGTCCTCGAGCGGCGCTGCGGAACGCCGCTCTACGCGACGGCCGGGACGTTCGAGGGCTGCGAGCAGGACCGCGGCGGCGGCGGCGCGTGCGAGGGCTGGGACTGCCGCTGCTTCGAGCCGGGCGAGCCGTTCGAGGTCGGCGGGCTGCGCGTGGAGCCCTTCTCCACGCCCCACGACGCGGCCGACCCGGTGGGGTTCGTCCTCGACGACGGCTCCGCGCGCCTCGGCCTCGCGACGGACCTCGGCTTCGCGACGGAGCTCGTGGCGCGGCGCCTGCGCGGCTGCGCGGCGCTCGCGCTGGAGTTCAACCACGACCTGCGGATGCTGGAGACATCCGCCCGGCCGCCTTCTCTCATCCAGCGCATCCGCGGCCGCAACGGCCACCTCTCCAACGACCAGGGCGCGGAGCTGCTCGCCGCCGTGGCGGGGTCCGGACTCCGCCACGTCGTGCCGATGCACCTCAGCGGCGAGTGCAACGAACCGGCGCTCGCCGTCGCCGCCGCGCGCGACGCGCTCCGCGCGGCGGGGCTCGACCCGGGGCTCGTCCGGCGGCCGGCGTTCCCGACGCCGCTCCTCGAGATCTAGGCGATCTGCTCCGCCTCGAACGCCGCGCGCGCGGCGAGGGCCTCGGCGTAGACCGGGGCGGCGGCGGGGTCGGGCTCGACGCGGGAGGCGGGCCGGCAGAGGCGCGCGGCGAGCGCGGCGAGGGGCTCGCCGGAGAGGTGCGACCAGGCGCGCATCGCGGCGCCGAGGGCGACGGTCTCCGTCCCCTCGAGCCGCTCGACGGGCGCCTGGAAGACGTCCGCGAGGATGCGCAGGAAGCCCGCGCTCTTCGCGCCGCCGCCCGTGACGCCGATGCGGCGGAACGACGACCCGATCCAGGCGGAGTGCGCCTTCATCGCCATCGCCTGGCCCTCGAGCAGGGCGCGCACGAGCTGCGCGGGCGACGCCGCGGCGGGGTCGAAGCCGTAGCGCGCGCCGGCGCGGGCCACGCGGGGCACCGACTCCGGGGAGAACCAGGGCAGCATCAGGCGGCGGCCGTCCCACGGCGCCGTCCCGAACGGCGCGGCGTCGAACGCGGCCCAGTCGAGGCCCGCCTCGCGGCGAACGCGGTCGCGGGCGAGCGCGCCGTTGGTGAAGCAGGAGAGGCTCATGAAGCCGCCGGCGGAGGTGCAGAAGACGTTGCCGAAGCCGTCGGGGTCGGTGCGCGGCTCGTCCATCGCGGCGAAGAACGTGTCGCTCGTGCCGAGGCTCGCGACGGCCTCGCCGGGCGCGGCGCAGCCCATGCCGAGGAGGCTGTCGGGGTTGTCGCCCGACCAGACGACGACGGGGATCCCGGAGCGGAGCCCGCCGACGGCGAACGCCGGCGCGAGCGCGCCCGAGACGGCGTCCGAGGGGACGATGCGCGGGAGCTTCGCGGCGAGGCCGGGGGCGGTCGCCTCGGCGACCTCGGGGATCCATTCGCGCGAGGCGAGGTCCATCAGGTTCTGGCCGGAGGCGGAGCCGGGGTCGACGGGCGCGTCGCCGCCCTCGACGAGGCGCGAGTTGAGCCACGAGGCGATGCAGTGCGCGCGCTCGGCGCGCGCCCACGCGGCGGGATCCTCGCGCGCGGCCTTCGCCGCCTGCGGGCCGGTGAAGCGCTCCGCCGCGGCGCTGCCGGTGCGCTCGCGCAGCGCGGCGCCGAAGCGCGCCTCGAGCGCGGCGCACTCGGGTCCGGTGGAGCGGTCCATCCAGATCGGCGCGAGCGGGGCGACCGGCTCGCCGCGGGCGTCCGAGAGGACGAGCCCGTGCTGCTGGGCGGAGCCGGAGAGGCAGCCGGCGCGGGCGAGGTCGATCTCCCTCCCGAGGCGCTCCAGGGCGAGGCGGACGCCCTCCTCCCACATCGCGGGGGGCGCGCGGCGGACCGCGGGGTCGGCGTCGGGGACGAACCCCTCCGGCGCGCCGAACCGGGGCAGGTCCTTCGCGAAGTTCACGGCGGCGAGGGCCTCGGGGCCGTCCGGCCCGAGGGCGAGGGCCTTGACGCCCTGCGTGCTGGCGTCGATTCCGACGGCGAGTGGCTTTGCGTTCATGCGCACGAGTATAGCAGGGGCGCCGCGCGCGCGCAACGCGCTTGCCCGGCGCGCGGGAAGTGTGGTAGGATGGACGGCATGCACACGCACACGCTCCTCCTCCTCCTCGCGGCGGCGGCCGCGCTTCCCGCGCTCGCCGAGCCGGCGACCAACGCCCCGGCGGCCCGGAAGACCTCGCTCCGGTCGGGAATCCCGGCCTTCGACGGCGTCGCGCAAAGCTTCCAGGACCCCGACGGGCAGACCGACGTCCAGGCCGACGAGCTCGAGTACAGCTTCGCCGACACCGGCGCGGACGCCGGCTGGACGACCTTCAAGGGGCACGCGGCGATCCGCTACATGGGCTATCAGCTCCGGGCCGACCGCATCCGCTACAACTCCCGGACCCATGACGCGCAGGCGAGCGGGAACGTCGTCCTCACGGGTGCGGACGGCACGCTGTGGAAGGGCGATACCCTCACCGTGAACCTGCACGACCGCGCGGGGCGGGCCGACCGGATCGACCTGTTTACGAAGCCGTTCCGCGTCCTGGCGGACGACGGCGCGTTCGCGGCGCCGACGAGGACGAACCAGATCTACCAGATCGACGGCGCCACGCTCACGACATGCACCAACGAGCCCGGGCATTTCCACTGGTCCGTGCATGCGCGCCGGGCGCGCGTCCGTCCCGGCGACGACGTGACGGGGTGGGGCGCGGTGCCGCGCCTGTTCGGCGTTCCGTTCTTCTATGCGCCCTACTACTGGCGCGACCTTTCGCGCCACTACGGTTTCCGGTTCCAGCCGGGCTACAGCCACTCCTGGGGCGCTTTCCTGCTCTCGACCTACAAGCTGCCGATCGTGCGCGACAAGGCGAGCGACACCTTCATCGACTCCTACACGTTCGCCGACTTCCGCAGCGAGCGCGGCTGGGGCTTCGGCGAAAAGATCGCATGGGCGTTCGGCGAGAAGGGGAGCGATTCGAAGGGCTACGTCACGGGCTGGTACATGCCCGAGGACGACAAACTCCCGACGGAGCTCGATCCGGAGGACACCGAGCGCTACCGAGTCCGCCTCAACCACTACTGGAACGCGACCGACCGCGACCAGGTGCTCCTCCAGGCGCTCTTCGTCTCGGACATCCGCGTGCAGAAGGACTTCTTCCGCAAGGAATACCGGGAGATGACGGAGCCGGACAACCATGCGACCTACACGCACTACGGCGACGACTTCTCGGCGGGGCTCACGGCGCGCTTCGCCCTGAACGACTTCTACTCCCAGGTGGAGCGGCTTCCGGAGGCGTGGTTCACCCTGAACGCCATCGAGCTCGGGGAGACGGGCCTCTATCTCCAGAACGACACCGCCGCGGCCTTCCTGCGCCGCCAGTTCGCCGAACCGGAGTATCTCCGCAAGCTGCAGGGCGCCACGTCGCGGGAGGACTACGACGCCTTCCGCGGCGACACGCGCTTCGAGCTCTCCTATCCGCGCAAGTACCTCGGGTTCCTATCCGTCGTCCCGCGCCTCGCGTGGGAGGGGACGTACTACGACAAGACGAGGATCGCGGTCTCGTCGACGAACCTCGTCGAGTCGGTCCAGACCGATTTCTTCGGGAACGCGTACACGTCTCTCGTCGAGAAGGCCACCACGGCCGACGAGGAGGGCGACGCGGACTTCCGTTCCGTCTTCGAGATCGGAGCCGAGGTCTCGACGCGCGCCTACGGCTACTGGGACGAGGCGAAGGGCCGCCAGTGGCGCCACGTCGTCGAGCCCTACGCGAACTGGACCTTCGTTCCGGAGCCGAACCTCCTGCCCGAGGAAATCTGGCAGTTCGACGGGATCGACCGCATCGACAAGCGCGACACGCTCCGCATCGGCCTGCGCCAGCGCTGGCAGTACCGGGACGGCGAGGCGGATCCGCGCGAGATGTTCTACCTGGACGTCTGGGGGGACCTCAACCTCGAGCCCGAGGAGGAGGAGGAGAATCTTTCGATCCTCGGGTGGGACGGCCGCTACTATCCGGCGACGTGGATGTCCTTCACCGCCAAGGGCCGCTATGACTTCAATGCCGAACTGCTCGACCGCGCGGAGTTCGTCCTCTCGGCCTGGCACGACATCTTCCGCTGCGACGTGGAGTACCTCTTCCGCGAGGATCGCGACAACCTCTTCTCCGGCTACGTGACCTGGTACCCCAACGAGCACTGGGGATTCGACCTGTTCGGCCGCTACGAGTTCGAGGAGAGCCAGGTCGAGGAGGTCGGCGGATGGATCCAGCACCAGTGGGACTGCTTCGCCCTGCGGCTCATCGCGTCGGTCGAGCCCTCGTACACGAACGGATACGGCGAGGAGGAGGAGACCGACTGGAAGGTCACGCTCACGGGCTGGCTCACGGACTTCGTCCCGGCCAAGATCCTCGAGGAAGACAACCGGTGAGTCCCGCCGCGGCGGCCCCCTTCCCGCGGTTCCGCGCTCTCGACGTCTTCCTGACCGCCGCCCGGCTCGCGGACGCCGTCGGCGCCATCGTCGCGCGGGCGTCGGACCGCTCCGCGCCCGGCGCCAGCGTCTGCGTATTCGCGGCCGACTCGCTGCTGAAGTGCCGCGACGACCCGCGCCTCGCCGCCATCGCCAACGACGCGTGGATGACGCTCTGCGACGGCATGCCGCTCGTCTTGCTCGCCCGCCTCGCCGCGCGTCTCCCCGCGGAGCGCTGCTACGGACCGGACGTGATGCTGGGAGTCCTCGACCGCGGCCGCACGGCGGGCCTGCGCCACTACTTCTACGGCGGTGCGGACGAGGAGACCTCGCGCCTCCTGCAGGAGCGGATGGAGGAGCTCTTCCCCGGTCTGCGCGTCGTCGGGCGCGAGGTCCCTCCCTTCCGGCCGCTCACGGAGGAGGAGCGCCGGGAGACCGCCGCGCGCATCGACGCGAGCGGCGCCGACGTCGTCTGGATCGGCCTCGGCACGCCCAAGCAGGACTTCTGGATGGGCGACATGCGGCCGCTGCTGAAGGCGCCGGTGCTCGTCGCCGTCGGCGCCGCGTTCGCCTTCCATGCGGGCAGGGTCCCGCAGGCGCCGCCGTGGATGCGCCGCTGCTGCCTCGAGTGGCTCTACCGCCTCTGCGCCGAGCCTCGGCGCCTCTGGCGGCGGTATTTGATCGGCAACCCGCGCTTCGTCGGGCTTCTCCTGCGCCAGCTTCTCACACGCCGCCCGGGCCCCCTTGGCCAAATCCGACCCGTCGTCGGAAACCCGTCCTGACGACGGGACTCCGCCGTTGCGGCGGCAATCCGCCCTTACGGACGTTTCGTGGAAACGTCCCTGCCATCAAACGGCTGCAGCATTTCGAAAGCCGCGCTAGGCGCGGACGGCGTG
The DNA here is from genome assembly GCA_902761575.1 of uncultured bacterium. GTDB lineage: Bacteria > Verrucomicrobiota > Kiritimatiellia > RFP12 > UBA3636 > UBA3636. Next base: position 8,181 of record CACWKU010000076.1, on the reverse strand, counting down.
CACGCCGGGGCCGAGCTCGCGCGGCGCCCGGCCGGGAAGCTCCAGCGTCGCGGTGCAGCCGAACGGCACGCGGAAGCGGTAGGCGGCCTTGCCGTCCTTGCCGCAGGTCCACCCGCTTTCCCAGCGGCCGCAGGGCGAGTCGTAGACGGCCTTCGCGCGGCCGAGCTCGGCGCACGGGACCGGGCGCAGGAAGACGTGCCGGAAGCCCGGCGCGGCCTCGTCCGGCTCCAGGCCGCACACGCCGCGGTACATCCACTCCGCCACCGCGCCGTAGGCGTAGTGGTTGAAGCTGTTCATCGAGAGGAACTCCGGCCGCGAGGCCGGGCCCTGCCCGTTCCAGCGCTCCCACACGGTCGTCGCGCCGCTGTCGACCTCGTAGATCCAGCTCGGATACTCCTCGCGGAGCAGCAGCTTGAAGGCGGTGTCGGCGTGGCCGTTCTCGCCGAGGACGCGGCACAGCAGGTGCGTGCCGATGAAGCCCGTGTCGAGCGCGTCCTTGTTGTCCGCGATCTTCTTCGCGAGCGTGTCGGCGCAGCGCTTGCGCCACGCCTTCGGCACGAGGTCGAACGCGAGCGCGACGACGTAGGCGGTCTGCGTGTCGACGACGCAGCGGCCGTTCGGCGAGAAGTATTCCTTCTGGATCGCGTCCTTGATCTCGGCGAGGAGCGCGCGGTATTTCTCCGCGTCCTCGTAGAGCCCGAGGACCTCGGCGGCGCGGAGCGTGAGCTCGGTCGAGCGCGCGTAGTAGGCGGAGGCGATATAGAAGTGGTCCGTGCCGCCCCACGACGAGAGCGGGTCCTTGTAGTTGTCGAGCGCGAGCCAGTCGGCGAAGTGGTGGTCGCGGAGCCAGAGGCGCCTGCCGCCGTCGTGCGTGTCGTCGCGCGTCTGGATGTAGTCGACCCACATCTTCATCGCGGGATACATCTCGCGCAGGAGCGCCTTGTCGCCGGTACGCACGAACGTGTTCCACGGGACGACCGCCGCGGCGTCGCCCCACGCGGCGGACGAATGCGAGCGGCGGTCGCGCCACCACTGCACGGGCACGGGGACGGTGTAGGGCACGCCGCCGTCGTAGTCGCGCTGCTCGGCCTCCATGTCCCAGATGAACTTGCGGAAGAACGCGCCGCAGTCGTAGTGGAAGAGCGCGGTCCCGCTGAACGCCTGGATGTCGCCGGTCCAGCCGAGGCGCTCGTCGCGCTGCGGGCAGTCGGTCGGGACGTCGAGGAAGTTGCCGCGCTGGCCCCACACGGTGTTGAGGAAGAAGCGGTTCAGCTTCGCGTTGCCGGTCTCGACGTTTCCGGTCCGCTCGAGGTCCGAGTGGATGACGAGCCCGCGGAAGTCCTTCGGGTCGGGGTTCTCGATGCCCGTGAGCCGCACGTAGCGGAAGCCGAAGAACGAGAAGTGCGGACGCACGGCCTTCCCGATCTCGCCGGCCGAGGTGTAGACGAACTTCGCGCGGGCGCCGCGGAGGTTGTCGCGGAAAAAGTTGCCGTCGGCGTCGAGGATCTCGCCGGCCTCGGCGCTCCATGTCGCGCCGGCCGGGGCGCGGTTCTTCACCTCGACCCAGCCGGTCATCTCCTGGCGGAAGTCGAGGACGACCTCGCCCTTGGGGGTGCGGATGACGTCGGGCTTTTCCAGAATCTCCGTCACGCGGATCGGCGGCGAGAAGCGGTCCGCGAGCGGCCCGACGCGGAGCGCGCGGTCGTCGAACGCGGCCTTCCTCGGGTCGCGGCGCGGGAACTTCGCCACGATCGCAACGGGCGTCCACTTCGCGGGCGCGGCGGCGATGCGCGCGTCGACGTCCTCGCCGTAGTAGATTTCGCTTTCAAGGACGGGCGACGGCGCGCTCGTCCAGGTTTCGTCGGTCTTCGCGAGGAGCTTCGCGCCAGCGCGCACCTCGCAGATCGCGGCGGTCTGGTCGCCGTAGGTCGGGATGTTCTTCTCCCAGCCGGCCATCTTCGAACGGTACCAGCCCTTGCCGACGTGGATCTTGATTTCGTTCCGGCCGGGCTTGAGGAGCGGGCCGACGTCGAACGCCATCGTCTGCACGTGGTTGAGGTAGTCGTGGTAGCCGGGGAGCAGCACCTCGTCCGTGGCGCGCGTGCCGTTCACGAAGAGCTCGAACACGCCGAGCGCGGCGACGTAGGCGCGCGTCGTGGCGGGGTCGACGCCCTTCGGCAGCGTGAACGCTCCGCGCAGGCGGAAGTGCCCGGTCGAGCCCTTCTTGCCCTTCGCGAGATCGCGGGCAATCCACTTCGCCGCCCAGGGTTCGTCCATCTTGCCCGTCTCGAACCACGAATCCGCGGAGGCCGTTTCGCCGTTGTCCGCGAGTACGTCGACGCGCCAGAAATAGCGCGTGCGGGGCGCGAGGGCGAGGTCCGGCTCGTAGGAGAGCGAGTCGAGCGGCTTCTTGCCGCTGTCGTGGAGGACCTGCTTGAACGCCGGATCCGCGGCAATGCGGACGCGCGACCAGACGGCCTTCCCGGCCTTGTCGCTTTCGGGCGTCCAGGAGAGTGCGAGCGTGGAGAAGTCGTAGCCCAGCGGGCGGTCGAGGTGGTTGGCGCGGAGACGGGTGATTTTCATGGCGGCGGTGTTTTGTCGACGGTGCGTTCCGTCGGTGGAAGAGCATAGCCCAGCGCCCCCGCGCGCGCAAGCCGCTTGCCGCCCACGCCCGCTTCGGCTTCGCCGTCCGGTTCGGGGCACGGCGCCGGGCGAGCTCCGGACGGCGATGCCGAAATCCAATTCCACCGTGCGTGTTTTTTAAGTATTTGCCCGCACTGGGAGCAGACAAAATAGCATAATCACGCACGGTGGAATGGCTGTCCTAGTCGACATGCGCGATTTCTGGTAGAATGCCGGCTCCATGAAAACGCAACTCGTCCCACTCCCCCGCTCCGTCGAGGAACGCGACGGCGCGTTCCGCCTCGATCCCGGCGCCGCCATCGGCTTCGAGGGTCCCGCCTCCGCCCGCGAGATCGCGGAGCTGCTCGCGGAGTGCCTTCGCCCCGCCACCGGCTTCGCGCTGCCCGTCCGCGAGGGCGCGGGCGCGATCACGCTCGCGCAGTCCGCGCCCGACCCGGAGCCGGACGACGCGGGCTTCCTGCCGGAGGCCTACGCGCTCGACATCGCGCCCGGCGGCGTCCGCCTCGAGGCTGCGACCTCGTGGGGGCTCGCGCGCGGCGTGCAGACGCTGCGGCAGCTCCTTCCCGCGGAGATCTACGCGTCCGAGGCGCGCCCCGGGATCGCGTGGGAGGCGCCCGCCGTCCGGATCGAGGACGAGCCCGAGTGCCGCTGGCGCGGCCTCATGCTCGACTCGTCGCGCCACTTCTGGAGCACGGACGACGTCTGCCGCTTCGTCGAGCTGCTGGCGCAGCACCGCATGAACGTCTTCCACTGGCACCTCACGGACGACCAGGGCTGGCGCATCGAGATCCGCAAGTACCCGCGCCTCGCGGAGGTCGGCTCCGTCCGCGCGGAGACGCTCGTCGGCAAGCTCGGCGCGTGGCCGCACCGGTTCGACGGCACGCCCTACGGCGGGTACTACACGCAGGACGACATCCGCCGCGTCGTCGCGTTCGCCGCGCGCCGCCGCGTCGTCGTCGTCCCGGAGATCGACATGCCCGGCCACATGTGCGCCGCCATCGCCGCCTACCCGGAGCTCGGCGACGGCGACTGGGCCCGCCCCGCCGTGCGCACGATCTGGGGCATCTCGCAGCACGTGCTCAACATGGAGGAGTCCACGCTCGCGTTCTGCAAGGACGTCTGGACGGAGATCATGGAGCTCTTTCCCTCGAGGTTCCTCCACATCGGCGGCGACGAGGCCCCGCGCCACGAATGGGAGGAGAGCCGGCGCGCGCAGGGGCTCATGGCCGAGCGCGGCCTCAAGAAGCCCGAGCAGCTGCAGGCGTGGTTCACGAAGCAGCTCGACGCGTTCTTCCGCTCGCGCGGTCGGCGCCTGCTCGGCTGGGACGAGATCCTCGAGGGCGGCGTCGACCCCTCGGCCGCCATCGCCTGCTGGCGCACCGACTGGAAGGGCTGGGGCTACGTGGACGACACCGTCCGCGCCGGCCACGACGTCGTGCTCGCCCCCACGTCGTTCGCCTACTTCGACTACTACCAGGACGAGCCCGTCGCCGAGGAGCCGCCCGCGATCGGCGGGATGCTGCCCCTCTCGAAGGTCTACTCGTTCAGCCCGCGCCTCACGGCCGTGCCGCCCGAGGCCGCGCGGCGCGTGCTCGGCGCGCAGGGCCAGCTCTGGACCGAGTACATCGCCACGCGCGACCACCTCGACTACATGGCGTACCCGCGAGCCTGCGCGCTCGCCGAGGTGCTGTGGACGCCGCCGGAGCGCCGCCGCTACGCGGAATTCCTGGATCGCCTCGCCGCGCAGCGCGCGCGCTTCGCCGTCCAGGGCGTGAAGGCGCACCCGCGCCCGTAGCGGAGCCCGCGGGGGCCCCGGAAAGAGAACGCCGCGCGGCCGGTACGGCCGCGCGGCGGACGCGGTTGCCGCGTTGGCGGGCTAGAGGTACTTGTGCTCCTTGTACCAGTCGAAGGCGAGCTTGAGGCCTTCGTCGAGCTTCACCTTGGGCTCGTACTCCAGCTCCCTGCGGGCCTTGTCGATCACGAAGCCGCGGTTCTGGCGGTACCAATCGACGCGGCGCGGGAAGAGCGGCGGGTCGCCCGGGAGGATCTTCCAGATGCCGGCCACGAGGAACGAGAGCCAGTACATCGGGTAGAACGGCAGGTGGACCATGCGGCAGCGCTTGATCATCCCGTCGGCCTTCTCGATGTCGGCGATCTTCCGGACGATGTCCTTGATGAAGAAGAACTTGTCGTCGGCGATGATGTAGGTCTGGCCCTTCGAGGCGGGGTGCGACATCGCGAGCGTGAAGGCGTCGCAGAAGTTCTCCACGTAGACCGGGTGGTAGAACGCCTCGCCCTTGCCGAAGAAGGGGAACCAGCCCTTCTTGACCTGCTTGTAGATCATGAGGAAGCGTGCGGGGTCGCCGGGGCCGTAGAGCGCGGTCGGGCGGAGGATGGTGATGTCGAAGTCGGGGTTCTCCTTCAGGAACTCGTGCGCGACCTTCTCGCCCTCGTACTTGGTGTACTGGTAGTAGTCCTCGGGCTTGATGGGCGACTCCTCGGAGCCGGGGCGCGGGGGCTTCTCCGAGAGCGAGGCGATGTCGCCGTGGACGCCCTGGGTGGAGCAGTAGATCACCTTCTTCACGCCGCTCTCCTTGCAGATCTGCAGCAGGGAGCGCATCGCGTGGATGTTGGTGTTGTCGTAGACCTCGTGGGAGACGTTGATGAGGCGGAAGGCGGCGGCGAGGTGGTAGACCGCGTCGCACCCCGCCACGGCGCGGCGGAGGTCGTCGGGGTTGGTGACGTCGCCGATGATCACCTCGGCGCCAAGGCGCCGGAGCTCCTCGAGGAGCTGCTCCTTCTCGGGGTTGGGGGAGCTCTGGTTGTCGAGCACGACGCACTTGTTGCCTTCGCGCAGCACGTGCCTGACGAGATGGCTGCCGGTGAACCCGGTCCCGCCGGTGACGAGAATCTTCATGTGGTATTCCGTAGTGTTCGTTCGAATGGGGGCGGATTCTACCAGAAAACGGCGGGCGGGGCAAACGCCGGAATCGTCGCGTCCGGCTTGCGGAAGGCGCCGACGGTCTGGTAGAATCGGCGTTATGAAAACCACCCGCATCCTCCCCGCACTCCTCGCCGCCGCGCTGCTCGCCGGCTGCGACACCGTCCAGAGCGTCGCCGTCACCCACCGCATGGTCCACCAGCAGGATCTGATGCGCGACGTGCCCGCGCGCATCGCCGCGCTGCCGCCCGCCGCGGACATGACGTTCGCCCTCGCGTCCCCCTTCTCCGACCACATGGTCCTGCAGCGCGACATGCCCGTCCCCGTCTGGGGCACCGGCGCGCCGGGAGCCGAGGTCGAGGTCGCGCTCTTCACCGGGAACGGCGAGGAGCGCCGTCGCGTCGCCCGCCGGACCGCCACCGTCGGCGAGAACGCCCGCTGGGTCGTTCTCCTTCCTTCGCTTTCCGCCGGCGGTCCGTATGCGCTCGACGCCGTCGAGCGCTCCCTTGCCCGCCCGGGCGAGGCCGCGCCGGACGGCGCGCGCCTCGCCCTGGAGGACATCCTCTTCGGCGACGTCTGGCTCTGCGGCGGGCAGTCGAACATGGAGATGAGCTTCACCTGGGGCGTGAAGGACGGCGACAAGGAGCTCGCCGACGCGGACCTCCCGCAGGTGCGCCTGCTGCACGTCGAGCGCGCCATCGACATCGATCCGCGCGACGCGGTCAGCGGCACGTGGACGCCCTGCAACGCCGAGACGGCCCGCGGCTTCTCCGCGTGCGGCTTCTTCTTCGGCCGCAAGCTCCAGCGCGAGATCGGCGTCCCGGTCGGCCTCGTCGAGTCCTGCTGGTCCGGCACGGTCGCGGAGACCTGGCTCTCGATCGAGGGCGCCGCCGCGGTCCCCGGCCTCGAGCGGGCCGTCGAGGACCGCCGCCGCACGATCGCGGAGTGGAAGGACGGCGGCCCGGAGAAGTTCAAGGCACGCCACGACGCCTGGCGGAAGTCGACCGATCCCGTCGGCGAGGCCGCCGCCGCGCCGGACTACGCCGAGGGCGAGGGCTGGACGGACGCCGCGCTGCCGTTCTCGTTCGAGGAGTCGATCGACAAGGGCTACGACGGCACCGTGTGGCTGCGCCGCTCCTTCGACCTCACGGCCGCGCAGGCCGCCTCGCCGGACGCCGCGCTCGCGCTCGGCATGATCGACGACCAGGACGACGCCTACCTCAACGGCACCAAGGTCGGCCGCACCGAGAAGTGGACGGACGTGCGCCGCTACAGGATCCCCGCGGGCCTCCTCCGCGAGGGGCGCAACACGCTCGCGATCCGCGTGCTCGACACGGGCGGCGGCGGCGGCTTCCACGGCGCGGACAAGGACGTGCCGCGCCTCGAGTTCGGCGACGCCGCGCCCGCCCTCTCCCTCGCCGGCGAGGGCTGGCGCCGCTTCGTCGGCCCGTCCCTCCGCGACAACCCCGAGCCGCGGGATCCGACCCAGCCCGGCGGCTTCCCCAACGTCCCCGCCGCCTGCTACAACGGCATGATCGCCCCGCTCTTCCCGATGGCCGTCCGCGGCGCGATCTGGTATCAGGGCTGCTCCAACGTCGGCCGCCACGAGCAGTACAAGACGCTCCTCCCCGCCGTCGTCGGCGAATGGCGCGAGGGCTTCACGACCCCGGACGGCTGGCTTCCGTTCTACATCGTCCAGCTTGCCGCCTACCAGCAGACGCACGAGGCGCCCATCGACTCGGCCTGGGCCGCGATGCGCTGGGCGCAGACGCAGATCGGGCGGACCTGCGGCGGCACGGCCGTCGCGATCGACATCGGCGACCACGGCGACATCCACCCGAAGAACAAGCGCGCCGTCGGCGAGCGCCTCGCCGCTCTCGCCCTCGCGCAGACCTACGACCGCGCCGACCAGGAGCTGAGTCCCGTGCCGCGGGAATCGGCCTCGTTCCATGACGGCGCCGTCGAGGTGGAGTTCGCCGACCAGCGCTTCGCCCGTCTCGACAGCCGGCCCGTCCGGTTTTCCCCGGACAAGGAGGTCCGCGGCTTCGAACTGGCCGGCGCGGACGGCCGCTTCGTCCGCGTCGCCGCCCGGACGTGCGACGCCCGCGACACCGTCCGCGTTTCCGTTCCTCAAGGCATGGAACCCGTCCGCGTCCGCTACGCCTGGGACGACTACCCGGACTGCGACCTCGTCTCCGAGGCCGGCCTGCCCGTCGGACCGTTCGAGCTGCCCGTCGGCCCGGCGCGGTAGCAAGGGCGCGAAGAAATCCGTCCGGCGGATTGAGGAACATGGCGATCGCGAGTCCAACGGCCAAAGAAGGCCGAAGCGACGCATTCTTCCTCGTCGGCTGCACGGCGGCGGGGAAGACCGCGGTTGCCCACGCGATCGCGCGGGAATCCGGCGCGCTCGTCCTCTCCGCCGACTCGATGCTCGTCTACCGCGGCATGGACGTCGGCACCGCCAAGCCGACCGCCGCCGAGCGCGCGGGCGTCGTCCTGCGCGGCGTCGACATCGCGGACCCCGACGAGCCCTTCAGCGCCGGCCGCTGGCTCGACGCGGCGCGCGAGGCCGCGCGCGAGGCCGCGGAGGCCGGCCG
>CACWKU010000075.1 GCA_902761575.1 uncultured bacterium | reverse complement strand
TCGGCGGCGGCGGGGCCGGCGGCGGCGGCGGCGGCTCTGGCGGCAACGGCGGCTACTATTGCTGGTATGGCGGCAACGTGAGCGAGAACGACTATCCCAGCGGCGGCCGCGGTTACTGCGGCAAGTCCGAGAACGGCGAAGTCAATGGCGGGGAGGCGCACACCTACATGGAACCCGTCCATTGCCACAATGTCGTCGGCGGCACGGGTGGCGCGGGCGGCGCGGCAGGGAAGAGCGGCACGGGCGGACGGCTCAATGTCCTCCCGACCGCCAGGTTCGACGGAACGGTCGCAAACGACGAGAAATACGGGGTCTTCCACGCGCCGGACTCCGTCCGCTACGTCCTTTCGTTCGACTCCGCCGAACCGGCCCAGGTCTATCTGGGCAAGCCGTCCTCGGAGATTTCGGCGCCCGTCCCCAAGCGCTTCGGCAAGACCTTCAACGGCTGGTTCACGGCGGCGAACGGCGGCGGCGAGCGCTGGTTCGACGCCAGTGGCGCGGCCGACTTCGGGTGCTACGCGACCGTGGGCGACACGACGCTCTACGCCTCGTGGAGCGACACGCAGGGCTTCGACCCGGCGGACTACCGGCTCCGCGCGGACGGGATCGGGATCGACGGGGACGAGGTCGTCATACCCTTCCACGCCGAGATTCCCGCCAACCTCGACTACGCGCTCGAGTTCGTGAAGGTCCGTTCCTCCCCGACGCTCCCGATCCCGACGACCGGCCCCGCCGCGTCCGCGACGCTCGAGACGCTCGAGGACGGCGGCAAGGCGATGGTCGTTCCCTTCGACCCGACCGCGCCCTCGATGTTCTACCGCCTCGACATCGACGTCGGGGACTAGCAGCGGCCGGGTCACCCCGCCACGCGGAACCCCTGAAACGCAAACGGACCCTTGACGATTTACTAAACGATCCTTCGCAACTGGGCAAACCATTCGATGTCTCCCAATTCCAGCCAGCCCTCCGATCCCTCCTCATCCGCCGTCGTCCGCAAGGGCGAGGCGCGGATATCGGATATGTCGGAATACGCCGTCTGGATCCGTTCCATCAAAGAGCGCGTTCGACAGGCACGGTTGCGGGCCCTGTTTGCCGCCAACACGGAGCAGTTGCTTTTGAATTGGGATCTCGGACGCGAGATCATCGACAAGCAAAAGATGTCCGGCTGGGGGGCAAAAGTCGTCGAACAGATGTCGAAAGACCTGAAAGCCGAGTTCCCCGAGATGGCGGGTTTCTCGGCGCGCAACTTGAAATACATGCGGGCGTTCGCGAGCGCCTGGAAACGGACTGAAATCGTGCAAGCGCCGCTTGCACAATTGCCGTGGTACCACCAGATTGCGCTGATCGAGCAGGTTAAATCGCGGACCGACCGCCTGACATATGCGGCTCTCGCCGTGGAAAACGGCTGGTCTCGCAATATGCTTGTCCACCATATGGAGCTTGGGACTGCCGCTGTGGCGGCGGCACCGGCCCTCACGAATTTCAAGAAAACGCTTCCTCCGGCGGATTCCGATCTGGCGGACGGCATGCTCAAGGGCGAATATGACCTCGGTTTCCTTGAAGCGACACGGAAGACGAAAGAGAACGAGCTCCGCGCCATGCTCGTCGACAAGGTCGCGCAGTTTCTCGTCGAACTCGGCGTCGGCTTCTCCTATGTGGGCAAGGGCGTCACGCTCGATGTCGGCGGCGACGAGTTCGAACTAGATCTCCTCTTCTACCATCTGGTCCTGCACCGCTATGTCGTCATCGAACTCAAGACCGGGAAGTTCAAGCCCGAGCATCTCGGTCAGTTGAGTTTCTACATGACCGCCGTAGATCGACAGATGAAAACCGATGTCGATGGCAAGACCGTCGGACTACTCCTCTGCAAATCAAGGAACAAGATCGTTGCCGAATACGCGCTGGCCGACCTTCGCAGGCCGGTGGGCGTTTCGACCTACGATCTGGGGCTTCCCCCGCTCCCGCAGTTGCAGGAGCGCCTGTCCGCCGCGCTTTCGGATGACGGAACCACGAATCGGCACTCCCCCTGACTTCCCTTTTGCGCCGGGATTCGCCAGAATTCCCCGTCGCACACGCAACCCACGGAGCCACCCCGCCACCCGGAACCCCTGAACCACAAACGAACCCTTTTTCGCGAGGACCCCGCCACGCGCACGTGGCGGGGTCCGTCGTTTCTCGCTTCGCTCGGCCCCGGCAGCCGAAGGCGCCTGGGGCGCGACCTTTCGTCCTGAGGTCCTTTCGTCCTGTCGTCGAACCGGCCGCCATCCGGGGGAAGCCGCCCCCGCCCACGGCCTTTCGACAGACTCGACGCCCGACCGACTCGACCGAGACGGCATCTTTCCGCTTCGCGTGCCTCAGGCCGCAGAAGCGTGACTCGGTCGATTCGGTCGATTCGGTCGTGATGTCGACCGGCCGCCCTTCGGGCCGCGCCGCGTTGCGGCGCTTGCCCCCGACGCGGCCGTATGGTAGACTTCGCACCATCACGCAACCCACGGAGCCACCCCGCCACCCGGAACCCCTGAACCACAAACAAACCCTTTAGCGAACTGCTAAACGACGCCACGCCGAAAACCTAGCACATTTTCCGGAGTCGTTTTCCGATCAAGGCCGAACAGCGCCTTGTGTGTATCCGCAAGCAGACGCGCCCCAACTGGGCGCGTTCTCTGCCATGTGATACACACGGGCCTGTGCTAGGGCCTTCGGCGTGGGCATGGATTCGGGAACGCGCCCTTTTCATGGCGATTCCACTTCCGGCCCCGCTCGCGACGCGTTCGCGCCGCGAGCATGAAACGAGACACTTCAAAAGGACCGAAGCCCTTCCTCAAATGGGTGGGCGGAAAAACCCAGCTGCTGCCGGAACTGGAGGCACGGCTTCCGGATGATTTCGCACGGACGGTCCGCGTCTACGCGGAGCCGTTCGTCGGAGGCGGCGCGCTCCTCTTCCACTTGCTTTCCAAGGGGCTTCGCCCGGAACGGATTGTTATAAACGATTCGAATCCCGACCTCGCGAACGCATGGCGCGTCGTTCAACGCCACGCCGACGCGTTGGTTGAAGCGTTGGCGCGGTTCGAAACCGACTACCGCGGCCTTCCGGACGAATCCGCAAAACGGTCGTTCTATCTTGGTGTCCGTTGTTCGTTCAACGCGGGCACTTCGAGGCCCGAGTCGGAAGATGTTGCCCGTGCGGCGGAATTGTTCTTCCTCAACCGGACTTGCTTCAATGGATTATATCGCGTCAACGCAAAGGGTCTTTTCAATGTCCCGTTCGGCAAATACGCGAATCCGACGATTTGCGACGAAGAAACGATCCGCGTCGCGTCATTGGCACTTGAAGGAGTCGAAATTCTTTCCCGTGATTTCGCGGACGCAGTTGCGGACGCAGCTCCCGACTGGTTCGTCTATTTTGATCCGCCGTATCGTCCGCTGTCCGCAACATCGAGTTTCTGCGATTACACGCAAGGCGGGTTCGACGACGACGAGCAACGTCGGCTCGCCAGTCTGTGCCGCTCGCTCGACGCAAAGGGCGCGCGGTGGTTGCTGAGTAATTCCGATCCGAAGGGAACGAATCCGGACGACACGTTCTTTGACGAACTATATGCGGGATTCGAAATCCGAGGCGTTCGTGCTTCCAGAATGCTCAACGCCAATCCCGAGAAGCGTGGGAAACTCGGCGAACTTCTCATTTCCAACTACCAGACCGGAGACGCAACATGAATCGGATCGAAACAAACCTACTCGGATGCCGAGACGAGGATGAATCTTTCCAACTCCTCATCGATACGCTGATTCCGACCATTCACCGAAGTGACTGGTTCGTGGATTGGAACCGCGTGAAAGCGAACGTAGCGCCACATGTCCGGGAATTGGCGTTGCTCAACACGATCGTCGGATCGGAACACATTGAACACGATTTGGCGGCGCTTATCACGGACTATCCGAAAGTCCTTCGTGTGATGCCACTGCTTTTGGCGTCGCGAGACCATTCGTTCGACGTTATGGTTGATGCCAAGAACCTCATCGTCGAGCGGTTCGATTTCGAAGGGCGTTCCGTATCGGCGGCCGACATCGCCGCTTGCGTCCGTTTTCTTCGGCAGAGCGGACTTCTTGATATTCTCTCGGATCGAAAAATCAAGAGCATTTCGGATTACTATTTCGGCATTGAGGTCGGATTGGATAGCAATGCCCGCAAGAATCGTTCGGGCGATCTGATGGAATCGCTCGTAGAAAATTTCGTCATGGAAACGGCAGGCGAACTTCGGGCCGACTACATGGCGCAGGCGACAAAGGACAAAATCAAGACCGAATGGGATTTCGATCTGAAAATGGACAAATCCGACCGTCGCGTCGATTTCGCGATTTTCCGCGACGATCGACTGTTCCTGCTGGAGACGAACTTCTACGGTGGCGGCGGTTCGAAGCTCAAATCGACAGCAACGGAATACTGCGAAATGTTTGAGAGGTACTCACGGCAGTCTCGCGTCGAGTTCCTCTGGATTACGGATGGCTTTGGCTGGAAAGGAACGCAACCCCCTTTGCGGGAATACTGCAGGAAGGCGAATTACTTGCTGAACCTTTCCGCCGTCCGAGAAAAGAAACTGTTGACCAACATCCTCGGAGAGATTCTGTCTGCGTGATTTCCCCGTTTTACAAGTCTCCCGATGCCCGGTGGGCGCTCGGTTGTGGCGATTGCGTCGATCTGATGGACGAAATCGCCAAGAGCGGATTCCTATTTGACAGCGCATTCGCCGATCCTCCGTATTTCCTTTCCAACGGAGGAATCTCCGTTCAAAGCGGTCGGCAGGTCTGCGTGGACAAGGGCGACTGGGACAAATCGCGCGGCGCTGAGGAGGATGCCGCTTTCACGCGCAGATGGCTCGAAGCCCTTCGCCGTATTCTCAAGCCGTCCGGCACGGTGTGGATCAGCGGAACGCACCACAATACATTCCAGGTCGCAAACGCACTTGTCGGACTCGGCTACAAGATCCTCAATGTCATCGTTTGGCAAAAGACGAATCCACCTCCCAATCTTTCGTGTCGGTATTTTACGCACTCGACCGAGTTTGTAATCTGGGCGAGGCGAGAAGAACGAGTCCCGCACTATTTCGACTACGACCTCATGCGCGAACTGGCGGGCGGACAACAAATGCGCGACGTGTGGCCGCTTCCCGCCATCGGCGGATGGGAAAAGGCTTTCGGCAAGCATCCGACACAGAAACCGCTTTCGCTCCTCGTTCGCATTCTCCTTGCTTCGACTCGCGAAGGACAGTGGGTCCTCGATCCGTTTGCCGGTTCCTGTACGACGGGTGTCGCCGCGCGGTTGCTCGGTCGGCGGTTCTTCGGCATCGACCAATCGGCGGAGTTCCTTTCGCTCGGCGTGAAACGGTTCGAGCAGGCCGAGACGCCCGCGTTCCAAGCGGAGGCGTTCCGCAGGATCGACGACTTGCGGAAAATGCCGGATTCGAATATGGCCCGAGAAGAGCCAGGAATATTCTTTCTTCCGCCACCGTTCCTTGTATGAATGCGCATCGGCAAGGAATCGAGCGGAGCGTCGCCTTCGGCGCGGAGACGCGCGAGGCGATGGTCGAGTTCTTCGCTGCGGCCTACCATGCCTGACCGCACCCGGTCGCGACGGTTCGCCCGGAGGGCTCGCCCCACCGGAGCGCGGGGCGCCTTCGGCGCGGGTTTCGTTTTCGCGTGACGGGGCGGGGCGGTTTCGTGTAGAATGGCGCGCCGTTGCGGGTGCCGCGCCCTTCGGGGCGTAACCTTCCGCCGTCCTGGGTGTAGACAGGGAAACGCTTTCCAAAACAAGGAGCCCACAAAATGGCAAAGCCCATCAACCTCGCGAACGTCAACATCACGATCCAGCAGTTCCAGCAGATCGCCTCCGGCAAGTTCAACGCCGGCGAGGTCAAGCTCAAGAGCGAACACTCGCTCGACATCATCAACAACCACGTCCGTTCCCGGGACGAGAACGTCAAGACGATCTCGCACGACGAGGTGCTGGCCATCAAGCAGGCCTTCGTTCGCGCCCTGTCCCAGAACGGCGTCGGCCCGGACGCCCTGAACGACATCCGCCGCCGCATCGGCCTCGCGCCAGACCCCTCGCTGCCCGTGGCCCTGGCGCAGCGCAGCATGAAGCCCCTTTCGCGCCAGCAGATCCGCAGCATCCTCGACGAGCACAAGGAAACGATCAACCACGTGGCGGGCAACGGGACGATCCGCACCCACGCCGAGATCTACGCGCGCCACGGCAACGAGGCCATCCAGCGCTACGAGCAGACGCGCCGCGAGACGAACGAGGAGTTCATGCGCGGCCGCAACCTCGACTCCGACCGCCGCGTCCTCGACATCCAGCGCGTGATCGCCGGCGACATCCACTTCCGCAACGACGCCGACCGCAGGCTCCTCGTGTCGGCCGCCGAGATGCTGCGCTCCGAGATCCTGCGGCTCTCGAACGGCAACCCGCCCGACGATCCGCTCGGCACGATCGACTACAGGAGGGGCAACGGCCTCCGGATCACGCTCGGACTCGGCATGAGCCAGAAGGCGTTCGTCGACAAGCTCGACGACATGCTGCTGCAGCTGCGCGCCGACCGCCCGACTCCGCAGTCGGCGCTCGACGCGCTCGACGAATACCGGCGGGCCAAGTCCGGCGGCGCGGCCGGCAAGGCGAACTGGCTCGCGTCGCTTCTGGACGACCCGCGCGGCGGCTTCAAGGCGCGCACGGTCGCCGTCGCCATGCTTGCCGAGATCGGCATCGGCGACCACGAATCGCTTTCGCTCCTCAACAAGGTCTCCGACCAGGAGGTCCAAACGTTCCTTTCGTTCCTGATGGTGAATCCGGAGCAGCTCCACGGCCAGACGCTGCGGGACAGCGCGCCGTTCCAGCGCCTTGCGGATCAGGCGGCCGCGAACGCGCAGGTCCCGGAGGACTCCAAGGCGTTCATTCCGGTCCAGTCGCCGGATGAATTCAACAGGGCGCTCGAGGAATCCCTGCACGGCAATCTCGACACGGCCCCGCTCCGCTTCAAGAGGATGGCGGAAGAAGTCCGCGCCGAACTCCTCGCGCGCTTCGGCGAGGAGGCCGTTCCGGCGCACATGTCGTTCGTCGAGGTCGTCACGAGCAGCGTGCTGTTCGCCGCGCTCCGCGGCGACAACCGCCTGACCGTGCGCGCCACGCCGGAAACGCTCAAGGCGCGGCTCCTCGCAGGAGCGCAGGACGAGGCGGCGCGGCGCTTCCTCACGGCCGCGCTCAAGCCGATGCTCAGGCGGTTCGGGCTTCCGGAGACCGATTCCACGGGCATCATGAGCGATCTGCTCCGCCGCCACCCGAACATCCTCCAGCGCCTTCTGCAGACGCGGAATCCCGCCGAGGCCGCCTCGGCCGTCTCCGGATTCCGGAACGAGATCGACGAAGCGATGCGCCGCGCCGCGACCACGCAGCGCTTCAAGGCGCAGGCGGTCGACATCGCGCGCGCCGAACTCGCGCGGCTCATGGGCGTGCCGGTCTCCTCGCTCGAGGGCAACGCCGTCAATCTGCGGCGCGTCGGCGTCAAGGCCGGCCGGCTCGCGGCCAACATCTGCGGGGGCGAAGACCCGGCGAACACGGACCAGGAGATCGAGGCGAAGTTCCGCGAACTGGCCGTCGGCGTCGCGAACGAGCGCGCCACGCTCCTCCGGCAGGCCGACCAGCTCCGGGGCATCTCGCCCCAGACGCGAGACGAGATCAAGCGGCAGATCCTGAACATCGACGTCGTGACGGGCGTCGATCTCGCGGCGATCCGGGACGCCGCCGCGAACATCCAGATCCCCGAGCTCGAGGCCGCGCTCGAGGGCGAAGCCCCGCGCAACGACGTGCTGAACGCGCTGGGGACCGCCGGCGAGCGCATCAAGAACGCCGCGCTGGCGTTCGTCCACGCCCACAACGGCTCGCCGGATCTGCTCCAGGCCGCCACGAAGCTCATGTGCGTCTTCGCCGCCTGCGAGCGTCCGGGGCTCACGGACAAGCTCGACCGGTTCATGAACCGCGTCGAGATGTTCGCGGTGAACCTCACCGACCTGACCGGCATCCAGGGGCTTGCGGACAACGCGCGGCACGCCGACATCTTCCTGACGATCGAGCCCGACGAGGGCTTCTCCGCCGACAACCGGGTGATCGCCGACGGCATCGCGAACGGCCGCTGCCCCCCGCTCGCGGCGCAGGCGATCGGCCGCGCCCTCGAGGACCTCGGGATCGGGAACCTCCCCGCCGAGGAGAAGGCGGCGCTCCTTTCCGGCCCCGCCGGGCAGGCGCTCGCCCAGCAGGTGCGCCGGATGAAGGGCGCCGCCACGCCGACCGTCCTGCGCAGCTTCGCCTGGACGCATTTCGCGAACGCCGCCGCCGTCGAGGCGGCGAAGCGCTTCGCCGCGGGCATCGGCGGGGCGCAGGGGTTCGAGGTCGGTGCGGACGTCGCGCGCAGGGCGCAGGAGGCGCTCTTCGCGCGCTTCCCCGACCTCGCCGGGAAGGTGGCCACCGCCATCACCATCGCGGTCGCGCGCGGCGAGAACGTGCAGGCCGCGGCGGACGCCGTCCTGCAGCCGTATTCCACGGTCGCCGAGATCGGGGTCCGCGCCTTCCGCGAAGTCGCCTTCGCCGACGCCCACGCGCTCGAAATGGCCGCCGCCGGAATCGCGGAAAGGACCGGGCTCGACGAAAACGCCGTCCGCGACCGGCTCGACCTCGCGGCGTATCGCGTTGCCGGCGGCGGCGTGCTCTCGGGCATCCGCGACAGCATCGCCGGCGACCTCGCCAACCCCAACGTCCCGCTCGACACGCTGGACGACTACGACATCGCGGGCATCCAGGCGCGGTGCAACCAGGAGCTCGATCGCTTCATCGACCAGAAGGCGGGCGTCATCACGGCCATCGGCACGCTCCCGATCGGCGACGCCATGAAGGGCGAGCTCGCCACCCAGGCGCTCGCCGTCCGCTCCTGGAAGGATCCCGAGCTCGTCGACGCGTCGCGCGCCGCGCTCGCCAACGAGGACGTGCGGTTTGCGATCACCTCCCTCCAGAATTTGCTCAAGCCGAAGAACGTCCCCGAGCTGCCCGACGAGGACCTCTACGGCCTCGTGGAGGACCTCGTGAAGGCGGCGGACGCCGCGCTCGCGAACGCCCTTCCGGCCGAGAAGCGCGCCCAGATGGGCGAGGGCGACTGGAACGCCGCGCGCGACATCCTCTTCCACGCGCTCTTCGACCAGCTCGGGGCGCCGTTCGTCGCGGCCGCGGAGGCGCTCGCCGCCGCCGGACGCTTCCGCAGCCTCGACGCGCTCGCCGCGGGCAAGGCGACGGCCGACGCCGCCCACGCGAGGCGCTTCCTCAACGTCGCCTACGCGAATCTCGTGAACGACTGGACGACGAACGACCTCGCCAGCCGGTTCAACGCCGGCGGCGCGGACGGGAGGCTCAAGGCCCGCGTCCGGGCGGCCGTCGCGAAGGGCCCCGAGCTCCTCGCGAAGCATTCCGCCGGGCTCGACGCCGGCCAGAAGGCCGCGCTCAAGGCGTTCATCGCGACGCTCGACCTGAGGGACTCGGCCCTCGCGGACAGCGAATGGGCGATCCGGATGAAGCTCGTCGAGTTCCGGATCGCCGGCGAGGGCTTCACGGCGCAGGGCTCCCCCGCCGCGAACGAGGCGCGCGCGCTCGGATACGCCCCGTCCGAGCTTCCGAAGCTCCAGCGGGTGGCGGACCTCTACCGCCAGGCGACGGGCTGCACGGACGCGCAGGCCTACGTCGCCGCGCTCGACCCGAAGAGCGACGCGCGCCGCCTCTTCGCCTGCGGCGGAAGGTTCGCGACGTCGGTCGAGAACTTCTCCGCGGGCCTCCGGCTCCAGCGCGAATTCAAGACGTGGTTCGCCGACGCGTGCGCCAAGATCGCGGAGAAGAAGCTGAACCGCGCCGAGGGCGGCAGCGTCACCGTGGTCAACGCGAACGCGGAGTTCTTCAAGGAGGGCGCCGAACTCGCCTTCGAGAAGTTCCTCTTCGAGGAGATCGCGCGCAACGAGGCGATCCCGATCGACGCGGAGGACGTCCGCGCCGTCTTCGACATGGAGGCGAACCCCGCCACGCGCTTCATGGGACGCGGCTACACGAGCGGCTGCCTTGCGACGTTCGCGCAGATCCCGCCCGAGAAGCGCTCGTTCATCTACCGGGTCTTCGACATGATCGGGCCGGTCGGGCAGGACGACGCGCAGGCGCGCGCCCGCAACGTAACCGATGCGGAGACGGTCCTCGCGCGCATCCTGCGCCACTACGACGCGATCGCCGAGATGGACCGGAACGGGACGCTCACCCGCGAAATCTTCTTCGAGCGGTTCTTCCCGGAGGTGCCGGACTCCGGGAAGATGACGAACGCCGAGATCCTCACCGCCACCACCAACGTCATCCAGGCGGCCTTCGGGCAGGACCCGGGGAAGATCACCGCGTGCACGGCCCTGCTCAACGAATGCGGCGTGACGTCCGCGGAGGCGGTCGAGGCGGTCCGATCGGGGAAGAGCTTCCCGAGGCTGCCCTACGTGGCCCTCGCGACGGTTTCCATCACCGATTTCGGCACCTCCGACGGCGCGCGCAGCCAGGCCGTCCTCGATCTGCGCCGCCCCGCCGCCCCGACGTTCGGCGAGAACGGCGGACGGGCGGTTTCCGAGGCCGGAAGGCGCTTCAAGGCCGTCTTCCCGGACAACACGACGCTCACGAGCGGCAACGCGGAGCAGGCCGGCGCGATCGCCGACAAGCTCGCGCAGCTCTGCGGCGACGCGCACCCCGCGCAGACCGAAAGCCTCTATCTCGCCTTCACGCAGGGCGCGGGAGGAAATCTCGTGGGCACGTTCGCGGACCTCGGCATCCGCTCCTCCGAGCACATGCCCGTCGTCTACACCCTCTCGAAGAACGCCGAGACGGGCGCGATCACCGTCCGCTACTCCGAGCCGGACGGCTTCCCGGTGAAGTTCTCGTGGGAGACGACGATCGACGTGGACGGCACCGCCGTCTCGACGCCGTTCGTGGCGACGGTGGGGCGTATGTCGGCGGAGAACGCGCGCGAGGCCGCCGCCGTCGCCGCGAAACGGATGAACCGGACGCTGAACGAGGAGCAGCTCGCCCGTGCGGCGGAGCTTCTCGAGCAGCATTGCGTCGAGATGGACGTCAAGAACGCGAAGCTGTTCGCGAACTTCGTCGTGCAGCTCCCGCTCGACGGGGACGAAAAGGACATCCTGCGCACGGTCTCCATGGCGAACTCCATCCGCCAGTGGCGCGACATCGAGCCGGGCGATCCGTCGGTCGCCGAAGTCGAAGCCGTCGTCAAGGACGAGGCGATCGACGACCTCGCCGACTTCCTGGGGCCGGGGTATGCCGCGCAGTTCAAGGAGCCCAACCCGACGGTGTTCAACACGTTCCAGGTGGACCTCGGGCGCGCCACGGTCGTGATCGGGGACAGGATCCACGAAATGAACAGGACGAACAACGCGAACGCGATCGCCGACTTCAAGAACGCGCTCGCCGGCAAGCCGAACGCGCAGAAGGCCGTTTCCTGCCTGATGCACCAGGGCCTGGCCATGCACACGGCGCGCCTGCGGATCAAAATGGGCCTCGTCCCGACGACGAGGCGCCCGAATCCGCTGGCGTCCTACGCCCAGCCCGGAGCGGAGAAGTTCGTGAACCGCACCGGCAATCCCGCGCTCTTCCCGGTTCCGCAGATCGTCGACAACCCGACAAGCCGCTACGAGCTGCATGTCTCCGACGACGGCAACACCGCAACGGTGCGCCATGTCTGGAGCGGCGGGATCAACGTCGGCGTCGAGCTCAAGCCGGATCTCGACACGTTCGGCAGCGTCGACGTGATCGAGGAGATCACGCTCGACCTCACCAACGACAACCCGCAGATCACGAACGTCCGCCTCGGCCAGAAGATCTCGGCGTAGGGTCGCGAGGGCGCCGCGCGCGGCATCCGCCGCGCCGGCGCCCGTCGTATCTCGCTTCGCCCGGCCCCGCGCCGCTTCCTCGACGGGCGCGAAGGAGAAAGCCGTTGACTTGGAGCACGCTCCAAGTGGTAGAATGTCTCGCATCGAACGACACTCGGCGGTGTAACCTGCCCGCCGCCCCGCGTGTAGACGGGCTGAACCGCTTAACCACCCAACCACCCAACCACCTAACCAACCACCCAACCCCAGGACCCACGCCATGGCACTCGACGTCAACGGATACAACAGCATCTTCAAGTCCTTCGTGAACTTCGCGGAGACGAACAAGCACATCGACAAGGGCCGGGCGATCCTCGACGCGACGCCCTCCGCGCTCACCAATCGCGGCATCAAGGCCGTGACCATCGACTTCGCGAAGAACGACTCCGTCCACAACTGGACGCGCGGGTCCGAGCAGTGGGAGGTCAACGACCGCACGCGGGGCATCTTCAAGGCCGCCATCGCCAGCATGTTCGGCGGGGAGGCGAGGATCCCCGAATCCGTCCGGAAGGCGATGATCATGGACGACTTCGACTGCGGCAAGCCGCTCACCGCCCGCCGCATTCTGGCCGTCAAGGCCGCCATCGACGCGGAGGGCTCCGCCCGGGTCAAGGCCGAGAAGGCCAGCCTCGCCAGGATCGGCCGGGAGGCGTTCAAGTCGCCGGAGGTCAAGGCCGAGGCGCTGAAGCTCGGCTTCGTGAAGGGGGAGCTGCCCAAGCTCGCCCGCGCCGCCCATCTCTACGCCCAGACCGCGGGCGTGGACGAGATGACCGCGATGAAGGCCGTCGCCGAGCCGAACTCCAAGCCGAACCGCCTCATGCAGTACGGCGGGCGCTTCCTCGCCAACGCGGAGAACTTCGCCAACGGCCTTCGCCTCATGGACTCCTTCGAGACCTGGTTCAAGGCGGCGCAGGCCACGAGGGATGCGGGCGGCAAAACCTTCGCCAACGCCAAGACCGTCACGGAGCTCAATTTGACATCCGCGCTGTCCAGGGCGGACTGCCGCCTCGCCTTCGAGCGCTTCCTCTTCGAGGACCTGTCGATCCAGCCCGGCGCCAATCTCGCCGAGACGGACCCGGAGAAGCTGTTCGGCGTCAAGAACAACGCGGCGATGCGCTTCTTCGCGACCGGGCGCCACGGCAACTTCGTGGGCGTCCTGGCGTCCGTGCCGCCCGAGAAGCGCCGCGTGATCTTCGCCGTCTTCGACAAGCTCTCGCCGGCGCTTCCCGAAACGCGGAAGGCCGCCATCTCCTTTTACGGCAAAGACCATTCCAAGAGGGAGGTCACCGGCCCGAACCTCGTCATCGGCCGCATCCTGCGCAACCTGCAGGAAATCGAGCGGCAGATGGGAGCCGGCAAGCTGACCGAGAAGAGCATCGCCAGGACCCTCTTCCCCGACATGCCCTCGAAGGACTGGTCGCTCCGGGGCATCAACGACTTCACCCACACCGTCGACAACATCGCCAGAGACCGGTTCATCGACGAAGGCATGGACGAGGATGACGCGGACGTCGTCGGCGGCAAGATCCAGCTCATCATGGAGGAGACGTGCTGCACGATCGAGGAGGCCATCGACGCCTACAAGACCGGCCGGCGCGTCGCTCCGCCCCAATACATGACGACCGCGACCTACCCGATCGAAGACCTCGACGGCACCACGCGCGCCGCGCGCGGCCAGCTGGACGGCAACACGGCGGGCGACCTCTGGCGCCCCTACGACTACGGTCCGGCCGACGATCCGCAGAACGCGTCCAAGTGGTATCTCAAGACCCCCGAGAAGCAATCCTTCGGCTTCGCCTTCCCGGACGGCACCCGGCTCAAGGCCAACCCCGGCGTCTACAAGGACAACATCCCGACGATCCTCGACAAGCTCGAGACGCTCGCCGGAAAGGTCCATCCGCGCCAGCAGGTGTCGCTCATGTACGCCGTGTCGCAGGCGGGCATCGGCGCGCTCAAGGGCGGCCTGATGTCCTACGGAGTCTTCTCCACCGAACACGCCACCGTGAACTTCGATCTCTCCAGGAACGAGGAAA